>CADECW010000133.1 GCA_902825855.1 uncultured Rhodospirillales bacterium
CCATCGAATTCGATCTGCCTGCCGACCTGCCGCCGGCGTTGGCCGACCAGAACCAGGTCGAGCTGGCACTGCTCAATCTTGCGGTCAACGCCCGCGACGCCATGCCGGACGGCGGCCGGCTGGAGATTGCGCTGACTTTGGAGCGTGTACCGTCGGCCCAGGATCTGGCGGCGGGCAAGTACCTGCGTCTCTGCGTGTCGGATACCGGCTGCGGCATGGATGGGGCGACGCTGAGCCGCGCCATCGAGCCGTTCTTTTCGACCAAGGAGGTCGGCAAGGGAACAGGCCTCGGCCTGTCGATGATCCACGGCTTGGCGATGCAGCTGAAAGGCGCGCTGCGCCTGTACAGCGACGTGGGCCATGGCACCCGCGCCGAGTTGTGGCTGCCGGTGGCCAACGGCAAGGCACACCTGGCAGTGACGGATGCCGACCCCGACACCCATCCGAGCAAGCGCCGGCTGACGCTGCTGTTTGTCGACGACGACTTCCTGATCAGCCTCAGTACCGCGGCCTTGCTCGAGGATCTCGGGCACGACGTGGTCAAAGCCGAGTCGGGCAGCGCAGCGCTGGAAGTGCTGGAGAGCGGCAAGCCGGTCGATCTCATGATCACGGACTACGCCATGCCCGGCATGACCGGCGTACAGCTTGCGGAGGCGGCGCGCCGACTCAGGCCCGATCTGCCGATCCTGCTGGCGACGGGCTATGCCGACTTGCCGGCGCGTGGCAACGTCGACTTGCCACGCCTGTCCAAGCCCTATCAGCAGAGGCAGCTTGCCGAGCGCATCACCGCCCTGGTCGGCTAGGACTGGCTGATCGGCATGACCTGCCGCAGCCGTCCACTGCGCAGCCAAAGCCCGCCCCACAGGAACAGGCCGAGATAAACGCCGAACAGCGTATGGCTGAACAGCGGGTCGCCGATCCTGAGATGGGTGGCGATCGCACCGCCCATCATGCCGGTCAGCAGCACCGCACCCAGGATCGACGTCCGCGGCCAGGCATAGAGCGCGGTGCAGACGAGCGTCACGACGCCCAGGAAGCGGGCGAAGGAATCGCTCGTTGGGTAGCCGAGTTCTCTCAGGCTGTCGGTGACCGGCTGGATCGGCACCAGCTTGATGGCGCCGTCCATGGTCAGGAACGCAATGACCAGGCCACTCAACACGCGGCCTGTCCAAAGAGTGGCCTTGGCGGTCATGGTCAGCTCTTCCGGATGGTCGTACCGACCGACCAGCGCACGCCGAACGGATCGCGGAACTGGCCGTAGCGATCGCCCCAGAACATGTCGGTGGGCGGCATCAGCGGCTCGGCGCCGGCCTCGACCGCGCGCTTCCACCACGCGTCGGCATCATCGACCTGCAGGTGCAGGGTGTAGCCGCCCTGCGTCTCGAGCGGATGGCCATGGTCGGGGAAGGCGTCAGCCAGCATCAGCGAGCCGCCGTTGACCAGAAGATGGATGTGCATGTAACGGCCCTTCTCGTCGGGCGGCATGCGCAGCACTTCGGTGGCGGAGAGCGCCTTGACGTAGAAGTCGGCCGCCTTGCCGGCATCGCTGACACCGAGATAGGGCGCGACGCCGCCGAGCACCGGGGGAAGGGACTGAGTCATCAGGGTCTCCGTTCGTTGGATGCCCCAAGGACGAACGGGCAGGGCTTGAGCCGACAGCGGGGCTCAGATTTTTTGCGAGCGCCGGGCTCCGGCTTGCATCGTGAGGCCCGCCCGCCCAGCTAAGCGCTTTCCCTGTCGAGATGATCCAGATGCTGGCGAATGTGCGCGGCCTCGGCTGGCGTGTTGGCCAGGGAAATTGCCCGATCGAAAGCGACCCGCGCCTCGGCGCGACGGTCGAGCTGCTGCAGCAGGGCGCCCTTGAGTCCGTGGAAATAGAAATAGTTTGCCAGCTTCGGTCCCAGCGGCTCGACCATCGCCAGCGCCGCCGCCGGCCCGCGCACCTTATTGACGGCCACGGCGCGGTTGAGCGTCACCACGGGGGAGGGTTGCAGGCGTTCGAGGTTGGCGTAGAGCAGGTCGATCTGCGCCCAGTCGGTATCTTCGGCCCGCCTGGCGCGCGCATGCAGGGCGGCGATGGCGGCCTGCACCTGATGGGGGCCGGGGCGGCGGTGCCGCATTGCCTTGTCGATCAGCGCCAGTCCCTCGGCGATGCGGCTGTGATCCCACAGCCCGCGGTCCTGATCCTCCAGCAGGATGAGGGCGCCCGTGTCGTCGAAGCGAGCCGCCGCACGTGCCTGCTGCAACAGCATCAGGGCCATGAGTCCCATCACCTCGGGTTCCTGTGGGAACACGCGCAGCAGCAGACGGGCCAGCCAGATGCCTTCGTCGGCCAGCGTGCCGCGTGTCGCCGCTTCCTCGCCGCGGGCCGAATAGCCTTCGTTGAATACCAGGTAGATCATGGCCGACACGGTCGCTAGCCGCTCCGCGCGCTGGGCAGCGCCCGGCGTCTCGAACGGCAGGCCGGCGTCTCCGACACGGGCCTTGGCGCGGGTGATGCGCTGCTCCATCGCCGCCTCGCCGACCAGGAAGGCGCGGGCGATCTGTTTGACAGAGAGGCCGCAGACGATGCGCAGCGCCAGCGCGATCTGCTGTGTCGCCGGAAGGTCCGGATGACAGCAGATGAACAGCAGTCGCAGGATGTCATCGCGGTACTGCTCGCCGTCGAGCCGGTCGGCCAGTTCGCTTTCGGCATCGCCCAAGTCGGAGATCGCCGCTTCGTCGGGCAGCGCCACCTGCTTGGCGCGGCGGCGAACTGCGTCCATCGCAGCGTTGCGGCCGACGAAGATCAGCCACGCTGCGGCGTCGCGCGGCGGGCCGTTCTGCGGCCAGGCTTTCAACGCGCGCAGGCAGGCCTCCTGAAACGCCTCTTCGGCCGTATCGAGATCGCGGAAATAGCGCAGCAGTGCCCCCACTGCCTGGGGGCGCGCGGCGGTCAGGACCGCGTCGATCCAGCCGATGTCGTTCACGCCGCGGGCTTCCGTTCGACAGGAAGCTTGTAGTCGTGCAGCTCGGCCACCGGCCGGATCTCGTAGCTGCCGGTCCCGGGGTTGGCGACGGCCAGTTCCTTGGCCGTCTCGACCGCCGCATCGAGCGAGGCGCAGTCGACGATGTAGAAGCCGAGCAGCTGCTCCTTGGTCTCGGCAAAGGGACCGTCGATGACCAGGTTCTCGCGGCCCTTGCGCAGGGTGGTGGCGGTGGTGGTCGGCAACAGGCGGGCGACAGGGCCCAGACGGCCTTGCCGGGCAAGCTTGTCGTTGACGGCGTGCAGCCGGGTCATGGTGTCGTCGTGATGCTGCTTTGACCACGCGCCGACAGCGGCCTCGGAGTTGTAGCAAAGGATGGCGTAAAGCATGGAAATCCCTCGATATTGCTTAGGACGAACGAAGCCCGGCGGTTCCGACACCGGTCGGAGTAAATTTCCGCCGGCTATTCCGAGCTGGAGGAAATCGGGTTGGGGAAAGGCGTGCCGGCCTTGAGGATGCGATAGCGGCCGTCGCGGATCTCGGCAGCGGTGACGATGCCGGTACGGGCGCTGCCGCCGTCCAGCCCGAGCCGATCGCCCTCGAACGAATGCGGATCTTCCATGCCGCTGATGTCGCGGTGCTTGTCGGGCGGCGTGTGGCCGTGCACCACCAGGGTGCCCTTGAAGCCTGCCTTCCAGTCGAGGAAGCCGTGATTGATCCAGGCCCAGCGCGCCTCGGTGAAGCTGGTCCATGGCCTGGTGAGGAACTCGTCGGGATCGGCGTGCGGGTCGAGCCCGCCATGGACGAACAGCGTGTTGCCGAGCCTTACGTGGCTGCGCATACCCCACAGTCGATGCACGACTGCGTCGCCGAGCGCGGCCTCGAGCAGGGCGTGGTCGGGCCGGCCGCCGGGCTGCCCGGCACGGCCGCGCATCTGCTCCAGCAGCTTGTCGCCGCCCATGCGCTTGGACAGCCACATCGTCTCGGCCTTGTGCGCATACGGCCCGCCGATGACACTGAGCAGCATCATGATCTCGTGGTTGCCCATCAGGCGGTCGACATGGTCGACGCCACGTGCCCGCTCGCTTGCGGCCCACTGCTCGAGCACGCCGATGCTGTCGGGCCCGCGGTTGATCATGTCGCCGAGATAGATCAGGCGTCGCCTGCCATCCGTCTCACTGGCCATGCGAGCGATGGCGTCGAGCAGGACACGCAGTTCGGCGGCGCAGCCATGCACGTCGCCGATCGCGAACACGGTCTCGCCGCCCAGGTCGAACGGGGCGGACTTCCATTCGGCGATCTCGACGGGCAGCGCGACGGCGACGTCCATGTCGGGGATGCTAGTCCTATCCGGTGCGGCGCTCCACTGCCGCCAGCGGGCGGCGTTCGAACTCTTCCTTGACGGTGCGGTTGAGATCGAAGCGCAACGCTGTGGCGTCGGGCCGCGACACCCAGAGATGGGCGGCCAGCGTGTAGTTGCCGTCGCCGACGCTCGCCACGCCGACGTCGGTCAGCCGCAACACGCGCTTGTCGCGCTGGATCAGCTCCTTCAGGCGTCCGATGGCGGCGCCGATATCGTCGTTGGCCGGGCGCTGAAAGCTGAGTTCGATGCGTGCAGTATCGTTTCGCGTCGGCACGCGAACGATCTCGCCCCACAGTTTGCCGTTGGGGATGATGATGCGCGCATTGTCGTCACCGTCGATCTCGGTGAAGAACAGGTTGATCTCACAAACCGAGCCGCCGACGTTGCCGGTCTCGATGCGATCGCCGATATGGAACGGCCGGAACAGCACCAGCATGATTCCGGCGGCGAGGTTGCTGAGCGTGCCCTGCAACGCCAGCCCGACGGCGATGCCGAGGGCGCCAAGCACCGCCACGAAGCTCGTGGTGGCAATACCGAAGGTCGTCAGGACGGCGACGAAGGTGAAGACCAGCGCCAGGTATCGCGTGCCGTTGGCCAGGAAGAGCGCGACCGTACGATCGATGCGCGACGACTTTTGGCACAGACGCGCGACCGCCGAGTAAACGATACGCGATGTCATCCACCCGGCCAGCAGGATGATGATCGCGCCGACGACGCGCAGGCCATAGGTCGTGACCAGGGCTATCGCCGTGCTGGCGGCGCCGGTCCATTGCGCTTCGAGGTCCATGAGAGAAGCAACGGCCTGACGGACCGCGAAGTTGCGTCCGATTCGTCGGCGAGAGACTCACGCTCTCCTGGGAACGAACGATCTAGCCGTTGTTGTCGCGGATGAAGTCACGGACGCGCGGCATGATCTGCTCGCGCCACTTGCGGCCGTTGAAGATGCCATAGTGGCCGACCCGCGGTTGCTCCCAGTGCACGTGGCGAGCTCCCGGGATGTTGGGCGTGAGAGCGTGCGCCGCCTTGGTCTGGCCGATGCCGGAGATGTCGTCGAGCTCGCCCTCGACCGTCATCAGCGCGGTCTCGATGGCCGAAGGATCGACTTTGCGGCCCCGGCTCATCCAGACGCCACGCGGCAGCTGGTGCTCCTTGAACACGACCTCGATGGTCTGCAGATAGAACCCGGCGCTGAGATCCATCACCGCCAGATACTCGTCGTAGAAGGCGCGATGGGAGTCGGCCGAATCATCGTCGCCTTTCACCAGATGCTCGAACTGGCGCATGTGAGCATTGATGTGCCGATCGAGGTTCATGCTTATGAACGAGGTGAGCTGCAGGAAGCCCGGATAGACCCGACGCATCGCGCCCGGGTAGTTCAACGGCACCGTGGTGATCACGTTGTCGCGAAACCACATCATCGAGTTGCGCATCGCCAGGTCGTTGGGCGTGGTCGGGCTGACGCGCGTGTCGATCGGGCCGCCCATCAGGGTGATCGACCTGGGCTGGCGCGGATCCTTGTCGGCCGCCATCAGCGCCGCCGCGGCCATGACCGGCACCGACGGCTGGCAGACTGCGATGACATGGACGTCCGGGCCGAGATAGCGGCAGAACTCGATGACGTAGTCGACATAGTCGTCGAGGTCGAAGTTGCCTTGGGCGAGCGGCACCTCGCGCGCGTCGGCCCAGTCGGTGATGTGCACGTCATGCTCGGGCAGCAGCGCCTCGACGGTGCCGCGCAGCAGGGTGGCAAAGTGACCGCTCATCGGCGCCACCACGAGGACCTTGGGATCCTTGCGCGTGGTGTCGCGGTGGAAGCGCAGCAGCTGGCAGAACGGCTTGCGGACGAGGATCTCCTCGTTGACGGCCACGATCTCGTTGCCGATCTCGGTCGTCGTGAGGCCGAAGGCGGGCTTGCCGTAGTTCTGCGTGAGCCGCGCCATGATCTCGGCGCCGGCGGCGACGGACTTGCCGAACCAGGTGTCGGTCAGTGGATTGTACGGGCTTGAATAGACCTGCTCGAGGGTGTTTGCCCAAAGGCGGACCGGCTTGGCGAGCTGACGTTGGAACTCGTACGCCTGGTACAGCAGAGTAGACGCTAACACATTGGTTTCCTTGATTATTCAGGTACCTGAGGGGAGGTAATACATCAGTTAACGCGTCAGGCACGGGAAGGGTCCCGCCCTCCTGCCGCACCTTTCCTGTGACCGTGAACGCCCCCTTGGCCCCCGGTGCGCAATTTACACCAGAGGTACCCCGATTGCGACCGGAAGTTGATGGTTAGAGGAGCCGCTGCACACCCGCCGCGATCTGCTCGGCCTTGGCTTCATGCGTGAAGTGGGTGACGAAGCGGCCGTTGCGGTCGAGCAGATAGACGATCGAGGAATGGTCCATCAGGTACGGTCCGCCATCCTTGCCCGGCACCTTCTGGAAGTACACGCGATAGGCGCGGGCAACATCGGCGATCTGCTGAGGCGTGCCGGTGAGGCCGATGAAGGTCGGCCCGAAATTCTCGACATAGCCCTTCAGCAGCTTGGGCGTGTCACGCTCGGGATCGACGGTGATGAAGATCAGGTTCACCTTCTTGGCCGCATCTGGCCCCAGTTTCTCGATGGCGGTCTCCATCAGCATCAGCGAAGTGGGGCAGACGTCCGGGCAATAGGTGAAGCCGAAATAGATCAGGGTCGGCTTGCCCTTGAGGCTGTCGCTGCTGACAGTGCGGCCGTTCTGGTCGGTGAGAGCGAACGGACCACCGATGGCGGGCGTGCTGCCTTGATAGGCGTCCCAGCCGATCCACACCGCGGCGGCGGCCAGGCAGGCGATCCAGACGCCGAGCAGCGCCTTCATCGTACGTGACATGGGCGCAAGATGGGCCGGGCCGGGCGGCTCGACAAGCCGGACGGCTGGTCGCACAACGGGAGTTGATGAGCATCGACCTGGCCCCCGATCTGGTTCGCCTGGCGCGCGCCGCCGACTACGCCGCCCGCCAGCACATCGCACAGCGGCGCAAGGGCGAGCGCGCCGAGCCCTACATCAACCACTTGACCGAGGTGGCGGCGCTGCTCGCCGAGGCGACGGACGGCAACGATGTCGTGCTGTTGATGGGTGGTCTGCTGCATGACACGCTCGAGGACACTGACGCTACCTACGAAGACCTCGAGCAGCGCTTCGGGACCGAGGTGGCGGCGCTCGTTGCCGAGGTGACCGACGACAAGTCGTTGCCCAAGGAGGAGCGCAAGCGTCTGCAGATCGAGACGACGGCCGACAAGTCGCGGCGTGCCAGGCTGCTGAAGATCGCCGACAAGACCTCCAACCTGCGCGGCCTGGTCGGCAGTCCGCCGGTGGGATGGACAGAAGCGCGATTGCGCGATTATGTCGTGTGGGCCCATGAAGTCGTGCGCTCCTGCCGCGGGCTCAATCCACGGTTGGAGGCCGCCTTCGACGAGGCCCATGAAACGGCGAGCCGGCATTTCGGCTGAATGAGGAAGCCATGTTCTACGATGCCGCCAAGCGCGACCACGGACTGCCGCAGGATCCCCTGAAGTCGCTGATCGTGCCGCGGCCGATCGGCTGGATCTCGACGGTCGACCGCCAGGGTCGCGTGAACCTCGCCCCCTACAGTTTCTACAATGCCGTCAGCGAATTCCCCCCGGTGGTCTATTTCGCCATCACCGGCACCTATGGCAGCACGCCGACCAAACACAGCCGGATGAACGCGGAGTCGACGGGTGAGTTCGTCGTGAACATGGTGAGCGAGAGCCTGAAGGAGCAGATGAACGTCACGACCAGCATGGTCGAGTTCGGCGTCGACGAGCTGAAGATGGCCGGTCTTACGCCGGAGCCGTCGACGCTGGTCAGGCCACCACGGGTCAAGGAATCGCCGGTGGCATTGGAATGCAAGTACTGGCGCACCATCGAGCTGCCGGTCGAGAAGGGTCACGAGACCAAACGCGGTTCGGTGGTGTTCGGCCAGGTGGTGGGCGTGCATATCGACGACGGCATCATCAAGGACGGCCGCATCGACACGCTGGCCTTCAAGCCGGTGGCCCGGCTGGGCTACAGCGAATACACCACGACCGACAATGTCTGGCGCATGAGACGGCCGGACGATCCGAAGTAGCAGTAAGGCTACGAGCCGCGGACGATCGGAGCTACCGACCGCGCCATCGCCAGCACCCGCTTGTCGGCCATGGCCTCGCCCATGAGCATGAAGCCGACCGGCAGCTCGCCCGGCGCGTGGCAGGGGAGGCTGATGGCGCAGCGATCCAGGAAGTTGCCGACGGTGGTGTTGCGCAGCAGCAGCAGGTTCTTCCTGGTGAAGCCGTCGGGCGTCGAAACCTCGTCGAGGGTCGGCGCCACGATGGCGCAGGTCGGCATGACGACGGCGTCGTAGTTCGAGGTGACAGCCGACACGCGCTTCTCCAGGTCGGCGCGCGCTGCCAGCAGGTCGATGTAGTCGGCCGCGCTCATCTCCTTGCCGCGCATGATGCGCGGATAGACGAGCTGGTCGTAATCCTTGCCGCGGCGGTCGATCAGCGTGCGATGCCAGGCATAGGCCTCGGCCGCGGCGAAGGTACCGCGGGCATTGATGGTGTTGAGCTCGTTGAGTTCGGGAAGGTCGATCCTCTCGATCTTCACGCCGACGCCCGACAACGCCTTCAGCGCCCGCTCGAAGGCGGCGGCGACCGTCGAGTCGAGGTCGTCCATCACGAAATGCATGGGCACGGCGAAGCGCAGGCCGGCCAGCGGCGCCGGCGCCGGCACCGCGATCGGCTCGCCCGCGAACACGGCATCGACGATGGCGCAGCACTCCACCGAATTGGCGAGGGGACCGATGGAATCGAGCGAGGTCGAGAGCGGGACGACGCCGTCGATCGGCACGCGGCGTGCCGTGGGCTTGAAGCCGGTGATGCCGCAGACGGCAGCGGGAATGCGCACCGAGCCGCCGGTGTCGGTTCCCAGCGCCGCCACGGCCATGCCGTCGGCGACCGATACCGCCGCACCTGACGACGAGCCGCCCGGCGCGCGCTTGCGGTCGGCCGGGTTGCCCGGCGTGCCGTAGTGCGGGTTGAAACCTACGCCCGAGAAGGCGAACTCGCTCATGTTGGTGCTGCCGACGATCACCGCGCCGGCCGCGCGCAGGCGCGCGACGACGGGCGCGTCGGCCTTGGCCGGCGGCGCATCGTCGAGCGCCTTGGAGCCGGCCAGCGTGGTCTCGCCCGCCACGTTGCACAGGTTCTTGATCGAAACCGGGATGCCGGCGAGTGGCGAGGGCACGAGGCCTGCCTTGCGCTGGCTGTCGCTGGCGTCGGCCGCGGCCAGCGCCTGGTCGCGCCATACCTTTATGAAGGCGCGACCGCCTTCGCCCTGAGGATCGGCGATGCGAGCCAGCGCCTGCTCGGTGAGCGTGCGCGAGGTGGTGCGGCCGGCGGCGAGGTCGGCGGCCAGTTGGCGGATGGTCGGGTTCACTTGGCTCGGTTCTTCACAAGGTCGTCGACCACGGCGGGATCGGCGAGTGTCGATGTATCGCCGAGATTGCTGAAATCGTTCTCGGCGATCTTGCGCAGGATGCGGCGCATGATCTTGCCCGAGCGCGTCTTGGGCAGGCCTGGCGCCCATTGGATGACGTCGGGCGTGGCGATCGGCCCGATCTGCTTGCGCACCCAGGCGACCAGTTCCTTGCGCAGGTCCTCCGATGAGGACTGCCCGGCCTTGAGTGTCACATAGGCGTAGATGCCCTGGCCCTTGATGTCGTGCGGGAAGCCGACGACCGCGGCCTCGGCGACCTTGTGGTTGCCGACCAGGGCGCTCTCGACCTCGGCGGTGCCGATGCGATGGCCCGAGACGTTGATCACGTCGTCGACGCGGCCGGTGATCCAGTAGTAGCCGTCATCGTCGCGCCGCGCGCCGTCACCGGTGAAATACTTGCCGGGATAGGTCTTGAAGTAGGTGTCGATGAAGCGCTGGTGGTCGCCGTAGACCGTGCGCATCTGCCCTGGCCAGGAGTTGATCAGGCAGAGATTGCCGGTGGCCGCCCCCGAGAGTTCCTTGCCCTCGGCATCGACCATCACCGGCTGCACGCCGAAGAACGGCCGTGTCGCCGAGCCGGGTTTCAGCTTGGTGGCGCCGGGCAGGGGCGTGATGAGAATGCCGCCGGTCTCGGTCTGCCACCAGGTGTCGACGATGGGGCAGCGCGAATCGCCGACGACGCGGTAGTACCACAGCCACGCTTCGGGATTGATCGGCTCGCCGACCGAGCCCAGCAGGCGCAGGCTCTTGCGCGTCGCCTTCTTCACCGGTGCCTCGCCCTCGCGCATCAGGGCCCGGATGGCGGTCGGCGCGGTGTAGAAGATGTTGACCTTGTGCTTGTCGATCACGTGCCAGAAGCGGCTCGAGTCGGGATAGTTGGGCACGCCCTCGAACATCAGCGTCGTCGCGCCGTTGGCGAGCGGCCCGTAGACGATATAGCTGTGGCCGGTCACCCAGCCGACGTCGGCGGTGCACCAGTAGACGTCGCCGTCGTGGTAGTCGAAGACGTAGTGGTGCGTTATCGAGGCGAACACGATGTAGCCGCCGGTCGTGTGCAGCACGCCCTTGGGTTTGCCGGTCGAGCCCGAGGTATAGAGGATGAACAGCGGGTCCTCGGCCCCCATCGGCTCCGGCGCGCAGTCGGCCGGCACCTTGGCCGCGATCTCGTGCCACCACACGTCGCGGCCGGCATCCCAGCCGATCTTGCCGCCGGTGTGGCGGACCACCAGTACCTTCCTGACGCCCGGCGCCTTGCGGATAGCCTCGTCGGTGTTGGCCTTCAGCGGCACCGGCTTGCCGCCGCGCAGGCCCTCGTCGGCGGTGATGACGACGTTGCTTTCGCAGTCGACGATTCGATTGGCGAGGCTGTCGGGCGAGAAGCCGCCGAACACCACCGAGTGAACGGCACCGATGCGCGTGCAGGCCAGCATCGCGTAGGCGGCCTCGGGAATCATCGGCAGGTAGATCGTGACGCGATCGCCTTTCTTGACGCCAAGTTCCTTCAGCGCGTTGGCCATGCGGCAGACTTCGGCATGCAGCTCGCGATAGGTGATGTGTCTGGACTTCGAAGGATCGTCGCCTTCCCAGATGATCGCGGTCTGATCGCCACGCTTGGCCAGATGCCGGTCGACGCAGTTGGCCGACACGTTGAGGACGCCGTCGTGATACCAGCGGATGCGGACGTTGCCGGTGTAGTCGACGTCGCGCACCGCGCCGTCGCTGTAGGGCTTGATCCAGTCGATGCGCTTGCCGTGCTCGCCCCAGAACCTGGCGGGATCCTTGATCGAAGCTTCGTACATCGTCTTGTACTTGCCGTCGTCGACATAGGCGCGCCCGGCCCACTCGGCGCTGACGTCGATCAGTTCATCGGCCATGGTTCCCTCCCGTCGGCTTTTGCCGCGAATTAAGCGGGTTTTAGCCCGCTCGCGCCGGCCTCGGCAATTCGACTTTGGTGCCCCGTTATTCGTGGAGCCAAGTCGTGAAATCCCCGAGCGGCGCACGCTCGGTGATCAGGTTGTTGGGTACCTCGTCGGGATCGGCGTAGCCCAGCGCGAGGCCGCAGATCACGACCTCCTCGTCGGGCACCTTCAGTTCGCGGCGCACGACATGTTGGTAGCGGCTGAAGGCGGCCTGCGGGCAGGTGTGCAGGCCCTTCTCGCGCGCCAGGAGCATGAGCTGGTCGAGAAATATGCCGCAGTCGATCCACTGGCCGTTGCCCATGCGCCGCTCGACGCACAGGATCATGCCGACTGGCGCGTCGAAGAAGTCGTAGTTCTTGCGGAACTGTTTCAGCATGCCAGCCGCATCGCCGCGCGGCACGCCGAGCAGCGTGTAGAGCTGCTTGCCGACCAGCTTGCGGCGCGCGTCGTAGAGCGGCGTGAACTCCTTCGGATAGACGTTGTATTCGGCGCCTGGACCGTTGTCGCCGTCGTCCATCGCCTTGAGGATCGCAGCCGACAGGCGCTGCCGTGCCTTGCCCGTGGTGACGTAGAGCTTCCAAGGCTGCAGGTTGCCGTTCGATGCCGCACGGCTCGCGGTCGAGATGATCCATTCGATATCGGCCTGCGGCACGGGTTCGGCCTTGAACACGCGCATGGAGCGGCGGGAGTTGATGGCTTCGGACACGCGCATGAAAGATCAGCTCCGGTTCAGATGGCGGCGCAGGAAGTCGAACAGCTTACGTCGCGTGAGCGCATTCTGCTGCTCCGTGAAGAAATGCGTACCGCCTGGCACAATGAAGGTCTCGGCCTCCTTGCCGTGGCCCTGCAGCGCCTCGGCCATGGCCTGCACCTGCGCAACCGGCACGTTCTCGTCGCGGTCGCCATGGACCAGCAGCACTGGTGCGTCGATCTGCGCCACCCGCAGGATCGGTGAACGCACCGGCAGGCCCTCCGGTCCGCAGAGATCATCGAGATAGTCGCGTATGTAGGGATTGGCCTCGCGCCAGCGCACCAGGTCGGTCGGGCCGTAGAACGAGGCGACAGCGCGGATCGGCGGCTTGTGCGCCGCCGCCAGCAACGCCACCTGGCCGCCCATCGAGACGCCGATCAGCGCGATGCGGTCCTTGTCGACCAATGGCCGCTTGGCGAGCCAGTCGATCGCGGCCAGCACGTCGAGCGGCTGCCGCAGGCCCTGGTCGTTCTCGCCTTCCGAGCCCAGCCAGCCGCGCAACGACAGGGCCAGGGCGACGTAGCCGTTGGCCGTGAAGGCGCGCGCCAGTCCCACCATGTTGTGCGCATGGCCGGCGAAGCCGTGCAGCAGGATCACCGCAGGGTACGGCGGATTGCCGGCCTGCGGCTTGAAGAAGTACCCGCCGAGCGTGACGCCGTGGCCGGGCACCTGTACCTGCTCGGCATCGGCAACGTCTGGCAATTCGGTCCAGCGATGAGCCACCTCGATGGGCACGCCGTCGGGATCGCGGAAGGCGACCGAATAGTAGCCCGGCGCGAAGTAGTCGAGTTCCTTGGGTGGCTGCAGGATCTCGGCGCCCGCTTCCTTGAGCTCGCCGAACACCTGGTCGACCTGAGCGCGGGTTTCTGCCGAGACCGCAAGCCACAGCGCGCCTGGTCCATAGGAAATGCCCTCCTTGGCCTGGCGCATGACGAAATGGTCGTAGCCGCGAGACCACATCACCCGGTCGTTGCCTGCCCACACGCGATGGAAGCCCAGCATCGGCAACCACAGGCGATGGAACGCCACCGAGCGGCCGAGGTCGCTCACTTCGATGGCGGCGCCGGCAAAGGAGGGACGTGGTCGCATCAGCGCCCGAACCGCGCCATGTCAGCGCTCCGGCAGGCCGAGCAGGCGCTGCTCATCGCGCCGCAGATGCTCTTCGCCGGCGAGGAAGAACTCATCGAGCTGCGGCGGCTTCACTTTCGTGCCGCTCAGCATGGCGTGAGCCTGGCCGCGGTGATGGACCTGGTGCTGGAAGAGATGTTCCAGGATCGAGGCCACGCTCGACGGCGGCGGGGTGCGGTTGGGCCGCGGCAGCACCAGCCCCTCGGCCAGGCTTGCCTCGCTCTGGCGCTCGCAGAAATCGATCAGCCGGAGATCGCTCCGCCGCTGCGCCTCATAGAGCTGGCGAGCGTTAGGAAAGTCCGGCGGCGGATCGTCATAGCGCTTGAGCACCGTCGGATCGCGATGCAGCGCGTCGATGTAGTAGATGTCGACCCACAGGATGTGGTTCAGCGTTGCGCGCAGCGACGGAAAGAAGCCGGTTCGGCGCTCGGCGAATTCGTCGGCCGACAGTTCCTTGCAGGCCGTCAGCAGCCGGTGATTGGACCAGGCATTGTTGCCGGCCATGGCGACGAAGTGACCTGCCAGCCCCGTCGTCGCCATGACGTCGGCGCTTAAGCCGCCTGCGCGAGATTGCGCAGCACGTAGTGCAGCACGCCGCCGTTCTTGAAGTACTCGATCTCCTCGGCGGTATCGATGCGGCAGGTGAGTGTGATGGTCTCGCTGGCGCCGTCGCGGCGATGGATGGTCAGCGGCACGTCCATGCCGGGCTTCAGCCCGCCCTCGATACCGCCGACGTCGAAGCTCTCATGGCCTGTGAGGTTCAGCGTCTTGCGCGTCATGCCGTCCTTGAACTGCAGCGGCAGCACGCCCATGCCCACCAGGTTCGAGCGATGGATGCGCTCGAAGGTCTCGCACACCACGGCCTTCACCCCGAGCAGGTTGACGCCCTTGGCCGCCCAGTCGCGCGACGATCCGGTGCCGTACTCCTTGCCGGCGATCAGGATCTGCGGCGTGTGCTCCTTCTTGTAGCGCATCGCCACGTCGTAGATCGGTTCGGGCTGGTCGGTCTGGAAGTGGTGGGTGAAGCCGCCCTCGATGCCCGGCACCATCTCGTTCTTGAGGCGGATGTTGGCGAAGGTGCCGCGCATCATCACCTCATGATTGCCGCGCCGCGTGCCGTACTGGTTGAAGTCCTTGGCCTCGACGTCGTGGTCCATCAGGTACGCACCGGCCGGGCTGTCCTTCTTGATCGAGCCCGCGGGAGAGATGTGGTCGGTCGTGATCGAATCGCCGAACTGGCCGAGGGGACGGGCGCCGGTGATGTTGCCGAGCGCGCCCGGCGTCTTGCCCATGCCGTCGAAGTAGGGCGGGTTGCGCACGTAGGTCGACTTGTCGTCCCAGGAATAGGTCAGCGTCGGCTTGGTCTTGATGCCGCGCCAGAACCTGTCGCCCTTGAAGACGTCGGCGTAGCGCTTCTTGAAGGCCTTGGCGGTGACGTACTTGTCGACCAGCTTCGAGACTTCCGCGTTGGTGGGCCAGAGGTCCTTCAGATAGACCGGCTTGCCGCCCTTGCCGATGGCGATCGGGTCCTTGGTAATGTCGATCTTCATCGAGCCGGCCAGTGCATAGGTCACCACCAGCATGGGCGAGGCGAGGTAGTTGGCGCGCGTCAGCGGATTGACGCGGCCCTCGAAGTTGCGGTTGCCCGACAGCACGGCGCAGACCACGAGGTCGGCGTCGTTGATCGCCTTGGTCACGGGATCGGGCAGCGGGCCCGAATTGCCGATGCAGCTGGTGCAGCCGTAGCCCACGAGGTTGTAGCCGATCTTGTCGAGGTCCTTCTGGAGGCCCGAAGCCGCGAGATACTCGGTGACGACCTGCGAGCCGGGTGCCAGCGAGGTCTTCACCCACGGCTTGGCCTTGAGCCCGAACTTCACGGCGTTGCGCGCGATCAGGCCGGCGCCCAGCATGACGTACGGGTTGGACGTGTTGGTGCAGGAGGTGATGGCGGCGATGACGATGTCGCCATGACCGAGATCGTAGTCGGCGCCCTCGCACGTCACGCGCTTGCCGTCGTCCTTGCGGTCGAATTCCTTCTCCATGTTGGCGACGAACTGCGACGCCGCCTGGGAGAGCGGCACGCGGTCCTGCGGACGCTTCGGCCCGGCGAGGCTCGGCTCGACCTCGCCGAGATCGAGGTTGAGCGTGTCGGTGAAGATCGGCTCGGGCGACTTCCTGGAGCGCCACAGGCCCTGCTTCTTGGCATAGGCCTCGACGAGCTTGGCAGCCGGGCCGCGGTTGGTGGTCTTCAGGTAGCCCAGCGTGATCTCGTCGGCCGGGAAGAAGCCGCAGGTCGCTCCGTACTCCGGCGCCATGTTGGCGATGGTGGCGCGGTTCGCCAAGGGCAGGTCGTCGAGGCCCTCGCCGTAGAATTCGACGAACTTGTTGACGACGCCCTTCTTGCGCAGCATCTGCGTGACGGTCAGCACCAGGTCGGTGGCCGTCGCGCCCTCGCGCAGCTTGCCGCTCAGCTTGAAGCCCACGACATCGGGAATCACCATCGGCATCGCCTGGCCGAGCATGGCGGCCTCGGCCTCGATGCCGCCGACGCCCCAGCCCAGCACGCCGAGCCCGTTCACCATGGTGGTGTGGCTGTCGGTGCCGACCAGCGTGTCGGGGTAGGCGATGGTCTCGCGGCCCTCCTTCTTGGTCCACACGACCTGCGCCAGGTATTCGAGGTTCACCTGGTGGCAGATGCCGGTGCCCGGTGGCACGACGCGGAAATTGTCGAATGCCATCTGGCCCCAGCGCAGGAACTGGTAGCGCTCGAGGTTGCGCTCGTATTCCAGCGCGACGTTGGCCTTGAAGGCGCTGGTATTGCCAAAGTTGTCGACGATCACCGAGTGATCAATCACGAGATCGACCGGCACCAGCGGGTTGATCTTCTTGGCGTCGCCGCCGAGCCTGCCCATGGCGTCGCGCATGGCGGCGAGGTCGACCACGGCCGGCACGCCGGTGAAATCCTGCATCAGCACACGCGCGGGGCGGAAGTTGATCTCCTTCACCGACTTGCCGCCGTTCTTCAGCCAGTCGGCGAAGGCGGCGATGTCGGTCTTCTTCACGGTCGTGCCGTCCTCATGACGGACAAGGTTTTCCAAAAGCACGCGCAGCGAGAACGGCAGACGGCTGAGGTCCCCAACCTGCTTCTCGACGGCCTTGAGGCTGAAATAGGTATAGCTCTTGTTGCCGACCTTCAGCGTCTTGCGAGCCTTGAAGCTATTGGGATGGGCGGCGGCCATGATGATACTCCTGACGGTCGATCTCGTGCGGGCGGGTGGCAAAATAGGGGCACCGAAGGGCCCAGGCAATCGGCGGATGCGGTCGCCGGTCCGTTGTGCCAGATTGCATGAATGCAGCGGAAAATAGCCCGGATTCTTGCGGCTTTTGCACTGCTCGTGACCGGCTGCGGTGAGGCGTCGGCGCAGCGTAATGCGGTTGAGGCCTGGGACCCCACGGCACGTGACTTCGGCCGCCTGCCCGTCGAGCCCAACCTGCCGTCCGATGCCCGGAATTCGACGCTCGAGGCGCTGAACAAGATCCTGTCGAGCTCCCGGCTCTCGGATTTCGACCGGTCGGTCTATCTCAGCATCCGCGCCTATCAGCTCAACCGGGTCGGCCGGCAGACCGACAGCCAGAAGGACATTGCCCAGATGGGCAAGGTCCTGCCATCGGCCTGGCAGCTCGTCCTGTCGAGCACGCTGCCCGAGCTGGCCGGCGGCGGCGATCGTGCGGCGGCCCTGCGGACCCTCGACAGCGCCCTGCAGCAGAAGCCGGGCGATTCCTGGCTGGTGATCGCGCAGGCCCGGGTCTACATGCAGCTCGCCGATTTCCCGCGCGCGCTTGCCCTGCTCGACGGCGCGCTGGCCGGCTCGACGTCGCCGGCCGACCAACGCTCCGCCCTCTACTATCGCGGGCACGCCTATTTCGATCTCGGCCAATACGCCCAGGCAGCCGCAGACTTCGACGCCACCCTGGCCGGTCGGCCAACCTTCCGGTCACGGCTCGGCCCGCTGCTGTGGCGCTACGCGGCGCAGGTCCGCGCCCGCCGCGATG
>CADECW010000134.1 GCA_902825855.1 uncultured Rhodospirillales bacterium
ACGTTCACTCCACCACGTATGCCTTCCGACGGCGATGGTCGCTCATTCGGAGATCCACCATCGGCTGATGGGCGTGACATCGGCGGCTTGATGCCGTCCTTCACTGCGTAGAGCCGGGCGGACGTCATTCTGCCGTCTCATGCTTGAGCGCGATGACTTCGCCCGTCCTTGGTCCGGGTAAGGTCCAAGTGACTAAAACTGTACCACATAGGCGGGATCTCGTGCGCCTATGCTTCGCTGCCGGCTGACCATCACAAGCGTGATGCCGTCGATCGGCCCCGCTATTTTGGTCCACGGCATCGCAGCTACGCGATCAGCGGCGCCGGAACTGGACGATCAGCAGGACGACAAGCCCGGCGACAAAGTAGGCGCAGCCGACGATGAGGGAGGCATAGATCTCGCCCATCGCAATGACCATCGCGCGGTAGGCCGCCAGCGTCAGGAAGCAGAGGCTGACGGCGAACATCGCGCCGACCACCAGATAGGCAGTGACTGTCGTCGCGATGCGGCGGCCGGCCTTGGCAGCGACGACGGTCCCTAAAAGGGCGACCGACTTGGCAAAGGCGAGCAGCACAGACCTATCCTCCGTTCCCGCAGCTCATCGCCGAAGCAGAGCGGCGAGGACGAAGCCGGCCAGCGCGGCTACGGAAATCGCAGTCAGCGGCCTCTCGCGGATGGCTTCTTCGAGCTGCTTGCGGCCCTCGTCCATCAAGGCGCTGGCCGCCTGCGCATTGCCAGTAAGTTCGTCCATGATGCTCGCTGCGCGGGCGGCGACTTGGCGCGCCGCGTCGCCTGCAGCCTTCACAGCGTCGGCGCCCTCCGCTTTCGCCATCTTCTCAATGGCCGCCGTAAGCTGTTCAACCTGTTCGCGCAGTGCAGCCGTTTCCACATCGAGGTGGCCTTTGGTCGTCTTCGCCGTGGGCATGGCCGCCTCCGCTTCCCGCAACGATTGCATTTTGTCACGCAGCGGTAAAAGCACAAGGGTGGCGTTCAATACCGCCCAAACGGCGGCGGCGAGCAACAGGAACCCAGCTATGGTTCGGACGCGTGCATCATCCGCCTCTTCGGTCGGTGCCGGAACACACTGCTGCGGCAACAGCGCCAATCAGTGCGGCGTTGAACAGATAGCCGCCAGCTTTAATCAGCCGAGATTTTCTAGTCGTGGCAATTGTAGTGCCGGCGATGATTGCCACACCGCGTGCCGTCCCGAATACCATTTGCAAGGCCGACGTTGTCGCCTTGTGGTGGGCTGGTGGCTTGCTGAAGGTCGGTCTGTATTGCCATGAGCGCGGTCATCTACTGCTTGCTGTCCCGCGAAGCCGAAGCAGTAAAGCCCTCACTCGATGCCCATGCGCGGCGCGGCGCGCCGCCGGCGCCGCCGCTCCCGGTTCAGTCTTTCGGCCGGCCGGGAACATCCACCCGTTGCGGCGCCAGCCGGAGCAGTCGTCCGTCAGGATCGACCGCCAAAGTGTGGATGTGGAAGTAGGTCGCCTCATCGTCCCGCACACCCATTACCGGCGACGGCGCCGAGACGATCTTCAGGTCACCGCAAGTGCCGATCCAATCGATATGGCGATGGCCGTGCATGACGATAGCGCGGCCAGCCAGCGGCTTGAGCCTGCGCACAAACCAGCTGCCATTGATGAGGGCGGTTCCGATCCGCTCGGAGAAGGCCGAGACCGGCATTGGATACTCCAGCAGATGGTGGTGCAGGGCGATGATCCAGTGCGCTTTCGGAAATCTGCCCGTGGCGACAGTCAGGCGGTGCGCCTGTTCGGCAGAGATCAATCCGAGTGCGTTGGTGAAGGAAAAGTGCGATTCGGCATTCGAGTTCAAGACCGCCACGCCGAGACCATCCTCCGTGGCCGGCGGCAGGATCATGGGAAACTGATCGTTCCAGACGCGGCCCAGGCCCGAGGACAAGCGCAGCGAGCCGGTATGAGCGAAAGCGGCAATGCGCGCCCTGTGCTGAGCCAAGGCATCGCCTATCGTCTGCACGAGCTCGCCGGAGCGATGATCGACGACGCGCAGGCGATCGCCCTGCACGGTGGCGATCGCCGACAGCACCCGCATCTGGCGCAGCCGCTTGCCCGGACTGAAGGGGAGGTTGAGCCGCGCCGGATTGGTGCGATCGACGATGTTCACGTCGTGATTTCCCGGCACAACGACCATCCGTTCGGCAAGGACGGGATGGCCCGCCACGATGTCTAAAAACTCGGCCCACTCGGTCGACCGGCCGGCATCGGTCACATCCCCGCTGACGAGGACGAGATCCAGTGGCCGGTCCAGGTGCACGGCCTCGAGGCGATCCAGCACCTGCTCCAGGCGATCGTTGCCGCGCGGACCGCCCCGCCCGCTTTCGATCCGGAAGCCGTAACGCTCGCCGACCGCATGGAGGTCGGAAAGATGGGCGACGCGCCAGCGGCGGCCGTCCGAGGGTTCAGAGTCGAAGGCCTGAGCATCGCGTGGTTGCTCCATGCTTGCATCGGCAAGGCCCCACGCCAGCGCGGCGATGGCGAGGTAGGCCGAGACGACCACGACGGCGTTAGCGAGCGTGGGGACGATGAGGCTTTGCGGACTGAGAAGGTCTGCAACCGAGCCGGCCCAGCGCGTGGCCGGCCACACGAGGACGGCGAGCAGCACCGAGACGATGCACACGATGGCGCCGGCCGATGCCGAGCTCGCCGCGCGCCGGCGCGCCAGCCTCGACGCGTCGAAGCGACCACCCAGGCTGTTGTCTGCCAGATGGCGGAGAGCTTCCCGGCACATCACGTAGCCCGGCTGAACAGCCAGCGCGTTCAGCGACCAGAAATTCGCCTCTACCATGCGCAAGAGAGGGCGCCAGCCGTACCAGCCCACGGCAGCGACAAGGAGCAGGACAAGCGCCGCACCAGCGCTGCCCAGCTCGGCAATGGATCCCGAGGCCTTTGCCAGCCATGCCGTTGCCAGAAGCGGCGCCAATCCAAGCAGGATGGCCGGCAGCACGATCGAGAGCGTCCAGGCGAGCAACAGCTTGGGCAGGCTGACTTCGGCCAAAAGGCTCCCGGCGATCGAGAGGAACGACCTCTGGACCGTGCTCGAGGCATCGTCCTCGACGTCGCCGTGACGCGGATCCACAAGAGGCGCCTCGCCGGCCGATGGCTTGCGCGGAAGATTGCGATGGTCTCTCGACCCGACCATGTTGCACCGCCACGTCGCCAACCCGGGAGACCCTAGCAGGCGCCGCGGGGAAAGGGCAGCAGCTGGCGGCTCAAGTTGTCGAGCGTCGACACGGCGATCGACGGGCCCCAAGGTTCGACACGCCAGCATTGAGGGCGTCGAGCCTGTTCGCGAATCCCTCCTTGTCGATCATTCTCGGACCTGTGCCGCACGTCCCTTTTACTTCCTCTTTTGCCATGGGGAATGCGTAGCTGCTGCCGCCCTTGAAAACCCAAGTGCGGCCGACGCGATGCGATGAGCCATAGTCAGCCAACGCCAAAGGACGTAGCGCAAGTGCCCGAGCAGGCCGATGTCGGCTTTGAGTCAGACGCGTCGGTTTCATGACGTCAGCCTTAGTCCGGTCTGGCCCCAACAACAGACATTTCCCGACCCAATCGGCAGTTCGCATTTGGGGCCATGAACGGACATGGCGGGTAGACATCGGTCGTGCGCCGCAAAATGGCGCGGTGGGCAGCGGCGAGGTAGCCTACCGTCGGTCCGATGGAGGCCGCGCCGGCGATTTCGGCGGGCGCGATGCCTCGGAGGGAGGATGCTTCTTGTGCATGCCGCTACGCTGCAGCGTCGGCATAAGGACAGAAGCCGCCCGACGGCAGGCGCCCAGGCGACGCTGGAGCGCCAGCTCGTCGAGGACGACCTGTTCAATCGAAAGATTGTTGCGTGGCTGCATCGTTCACCTTTGGACTGCATCTCGTCTTCAAAGAGAAGCATCGAACTCAAAGGCAACGCTACAGTCTGGGTATGAGCGCCGGGTATGTCATTTTCAATACGGCTCGGCGATTTTCCGGTGCAAAAGGCAAGCAACGATCGAGAACCTGTCGTCGCTGGCGTCGGCAAGCCAAAGGCTTGAGACGAACGTCAATGATCCGCGCTGGTGTCGTGCGTCATGGGTTGTAGGGCGCCTTGAGCATTGGTCCGGTCCGCTCCCGAAAGTTGACCAGCCAACGCCCGCCGCAGGTAGGCGCGAACCGGCAAAAGCAGTCCAGGTTCGAGCCCGCCAGGGGGTCGATCTTGGTCGATCGTGGAAGTGCCGACCGTTGACTATGATTTAGCGGAGAGGATCTGGTTGAAGTAACTTTGCTGTCGCTGGCCTTCCGGGGTCGTGTGGTGGTGAACCATGTTTGTCAGGCGAGTGATGCCGCATCCGGCGCTCCGAGGCGTCGTTCAATCCTTCGGTGAACGACGGGGCGGCCTGGGGGCCGCCGTGCTGAGCTGGCCTCTGACCGCACGGCCCCACCAGATTATCGACATCTACCTGGGCGACCCGTTCCGCATTCGCATCGAAGGGGGCCCTCTGCTGACGTCGCCGGAAACAGTTGTTGTGGGTCCGCAGGGGGCACGTCGAATCCAGATGTACGTGTCGGGTGACGTTCACGTCTTCAACATTCTGCTCCAGCCCGCGGCCCTCAACCGGCTCATCGGAGTCGACATGACGTCGCTCGTGAACGAAGGCATGGCGGCGCAGGATGTTCTCGGGAAACGCGCCACGCGGCTAAGTGATGCCGTGCGTTCGGCGCGGGACTTTGCCTCGCGCGTCGCCGCCGCGGAACGGTGGTTCGGAAACCTATTGGAAAGCGACGGCGCCGTTGACGGCATCGATCTTGCGTCTCGATATCTATTGGCGGCGCGTGGCCGCGTGCGGATCGACACGCTGATTGACAAGTCCGGCCTGAGCGCGCGCCAGTTTCAACGCCGTTTCACCACCCAAATCGGGCTTCCGCCCAAGCTTTATGCGCGCACGACCCGGTTCGACGCAGCGCTGACGGCTCATCGCAAGAATCCGGCAAGATCCTGGACCGAAATTGCCCACGAGGCCGGCTATTTCGATCAGGCGCATTTTGTGCGCGACTGCCGTGAACTGGTGGACGCCGCACCCAGCCAGTTTACCGGGGATTGGGACAATATTTTCTCCCTGCATGGCTGAAATGTACAAGCATGCCGGCGGCTGCCTGCCTCACAGTTCCATCCCGTCAGGGAGGCAAGCGGACGATGAGCACGAGCCGACGACGCTTTCTGGCCGCGTCAGGTGCAATTGCCACGATGGCAAATACAGCAAGGTGGAGTTCCGCGCCCGCTCAGGACAGGGCTAGGAATGCGGGAAAAAGCAGAGATTTGGCATACCGTTCCGTCGGCGAGCTACGCGCCATGCTCGACACGCGACAAGTCTCGGCGGCGGAGCTGCTGGAGCATGCAATTGCCCGGATCGAGGCGCATGACGCCGAGATCAACGCCGTCGTGGTGCGCGACTTCGAGCGCGCCCGCGCCGCGGCGTCGGCGGCCGACGCGAGCCTCGCTCGCGGGGAACGTCGGCCGCTGCTTGGCCTGCCGATGACGGTGAAGGAATCGTTCAACGTCGCGGGTCTGCCGACGACTTGGGGCATGCCGGCATTCAAGGATTGGCGGCCCTCGCAGGATGCGATCGCCGTGGCGCGACTGAAGGCGGCGGGCGCTGTCATCCTCGGCAAGACCAACATTCCCCTCGCAATCAGCGATTGGCAGAGCTTCAACGACGTGTACGGCACAACCAACAACCCGTGGGACCGGACGCTCACGCCCGGCGGTTCCTCAGGCGGAGCAGCCGCGTCACTGGCCAGCGGCTACGTCGCCCTCGAGCTCGGTTCCGACATCAACGGCTCGATCCGTCAGCCGGCGCATTGCTGTGGCGTATTCGGTCACAAGCCCAGTACCGGATTGGTGCCGTTGCACGGCCACGTCCCGCCGCGCGCGCCAGCTGCGGCCTCCGATGGTACGGTGGGCCTGGGTGTCGTTGGGCCGCTCGCGCGTACCGCGGCCGATCTCGACCTTGCGCTTGGCCTGCTTGCCGGTCCCGATGATGCCGACGGGTTCGCCTACCGCCTGGCCTTGCCGCCGCCGCGCCATGAGCGCCTGGCGGAGTTCCGCGTTCTGCTCATCGACTCCCATCCCCTGCTGCCGACCGCTGTGGCGATCCGGGACGCGCTCGACAGGGTTGGCCAGAGGCTTGGCCAGGCTGGCGCGACCGTCGCGCGCACAAGTTCCCTGCTGCCGGATCTCGCTGAAGCGGCGCGCCTGCACCAGAAGCTCGTGTTCGCCTTCAGTCAGGCCTTCGCGCCGCCCGAGGCGTATCGCCGCGTCGAAGCCGCGGTCGCACAGCTCTCGCCGGACGACCAGAGCCTCGCGGCGTGGCGGCTGCGCGGGACGATCATGAGCCATCGCGACTGGATCGCCGCCAACGCCCAACGCGGATCGTTGGGTCAACAATGGCGCGCCCTCTTCAGGGAATGGGACGTCGTGCTCTGCCCGCCCGCCGTGATGTCGGCGTTTCCGCACGACCATCAGCCAGACCAGAACCGCCGCGAGATCGAAATCGACGGCAGGCGTTATCCATACCGCGACCAATCGGTATGGCATGGCATTGCCACCACACCCGGCCTTCCCGCGACCGTCGCGCCGGTCGAGCGCAGCACGGCTGGCCTGCCGATCGGCGTGCAGATTGTCGGCCCGTATCTGGAAGACAGGACGACGATCGCTTTCGCCCAGCTCTTGGAACAGGAGTTTGGTGGTTTCGTGCCCCCGCGCGGCATGGGCGGCTAGTCCGAAGACAACGATCGCTTAGGATGTGATCGACCCCCAAGCCTGTCGGCGTTCTACGCTCTTGATTTCCACTTGGGGTCACTGGCTGACGTACCACCCGACGCTACTGACGTCTGAAATCGGGTGGAAAGCGGACACAGAGACGCGGTCACGCTTGCGCAGGGGCCGTTTCTACACCCAGAATTCACCCGGAGTGAGTAGCTGGCGTGAGGAGGTAAAGCGTAAACGCGTCACGGAGGAAACAATGAAGAGCCCGACCCGATGCCTCGGTCTTGCCGTCGCAGCAGCAGCTTTCATGCTGGCGAGCAACCCGGTTGTCGCCCAGAAATCCGGCGGTGTGCTGAAAATCGAGCATATGGATACGCCACCCAGCGCCTCGGTTCACGAGGAGGCGACCTTCTCGGTCGTCATGCCGTTCATGGCACTCTTCAACAATCTCGTCATTTTCGACCAGCATGTCGCGCGCAACAGCCTCGAGTCCGTCGTGCCCGAACTGGCCACGAGCTGGACGTGGAGTGTCGACGGCAAAGCGCTCGGTTTCAAATTGCGCCAGGGTGTGAAGTGGCATGACGGCAAGCCGTTCACCGCCAAGGATGTTGCCTGCACCTTCGATCTCCTGATCGATCCCGACAAGCTGCGGCGCAACCCTCGCGCTGCCTGGTGGGGCAACCTCGAGAGCGTGACGGTCGAGAGCGACTTCGACGTCACCATCCACCTCAAGCGGCGTCAACCCGCGCTGCTCGCTCTGCTCGCTTCGGGTTACACGCCGATCTACCCGTGTCACGTTCCGACCGCGGAGATGCGGCGGAAGCCAATCGGCACCGGGCCGTTCAAGCTCGCCGAGTTCAAGATGAATGAAGGCATCAAGCTCGTGAAAAACCCCGACTATTGGAAGCCCGGGTTGCCGTATCTCGACGGCATCGAGTACACGATCATCGCGGATCGCTCGACGCGCATGCTGTCCTTCGTCAGCGGCAAGTTCGACATGACCTTGCCAGTAGATGTGACGGTTCCGCTGCTCAAGAATATCCGCAAGGATGCGCCGAATGCCCAGTGCACCATGCGCAGCACCGGCGTCGCCGCCAACGTCATGATCAATCGCGAGAAGCCGCCGTTCGACGATCCGAGGATTCGCCGCGCCATGGCGCTGGCCGTGGATCGCCAGGCGTTCATGGACATCCTCAATGAGGGGCAGGGGCAGATGAGCGGCGCCATGCTGCCGCCGCCCGACGGCCAGTGGGGGCTGACGCCGGACATGTTGAAGTCGATCGTCGGCTACGGCGACGTCGCCAAGGCGCGCGACGAGGCTCGCGCGCTGATGAAGCAGGCCGGCTACGGGCCCGACAAGCCGCTCAAGATCAAGGTCAGCACGCGAAACATCGCCGTGTTCCGCGACCCGGCGGTGATCCTGATCGACCAGCTGAAGCAGATCTGGATCGAGGCGGAGCTCGAGATCATCGACACCGCAGTCTACTACAACCGCGTCTTCAAGAAGGATTTCTTCGTGGCGATGAACTACAGTGGCAGTGCGGTCGACGACCCCGACGTAACCTTCTTCGAGGGCTATGCCTGCGGCTCGCTGCGCAACTATGACGGCTACTGCAATCCAAAGATGACGGAGCTGTTCGAGGCGCAGTCGCAGGAGGTCGACCAGAAGAAGCGTCAACAGATGGTGTGGGAGATCGATCGCCTGCTGCAGGAGGACATCGCGCGCCCGATTGTCTCCAACCAGCTTGCCGCCGGCTGCTGGCAGCCCTGGGTCAAGAACCTCACCATCCAGACCAACAGCATCTACAACGGCTGGCGCTTCGAGGACATCTGGCTCGAACGCTAAGGCAAGAGAGTTCCAGCTGGAATCAGCTGGCCCCGTCTTGCCTCCTGCAACAGGCATCCGCGGTGCATTCGACTCCGGCGTGGGCAAGGCACGCGTTCCAATCGTTACTCCGGCAGGCCGGCCTCGCGCAGGGCGTCGAAATACTGCTCGTGTCCGGACATCCCTCGAGCCGGGCAGAATTTTCTGGTGTGGCTTAGCGAGAACCCCGGCACCATCGCAACGTGATTTCGCGCGGCCTCCCTCGCCTCCACATGTCGACCGGACAGCCACAGCGCCCCGATGAACAAGAGGTGAATGCCGGTATGTTCGGGGCGCTCCTGAAAGGCCCGCCGAACCCAGGGTAGTGCTTCTTCGGAACGCCCATCCCAGCACAGCGCCGAGGCAAGCGCGTACTTGGGACTGAAACCCCACTGCGGATCGAGTGGGCTCAGTCTCATGGCCTTCTCGGACGCGGTCATCGCCCGTTCGAATTCGCCGGCCCATGCGCTGATCCAGCCGAGACGGTTCCAGGCGCGTGCGTCGTTGGGGTTGATTGCCAGGGCTTTTTCCACCAGGTCCCAGCCGACCTCGTAGTTCCGCTCCGCCAACACGGCAACGAAGGCAGCGACTTCGAGCGCAACCGTATCGGTGGGATCGCTCTCCAGTGCTCGTCTCGACAATTCTGCCGCTTCACGAAGATCTCTGTAGGGATCGGGACTGTAGCCCAGGGTCGGCCGGACGACGCGGCACACCGCCGCGTCGGCCAGTGCCTGAGCGTAGTCCGGGGACAGCGCGACAGCCCGGCCCAACAGCCCAATCGCTTCAGCAATGCCTTGCGGCGAAAAGGACGCGAGCCTGGGCACGGCCTGCAGGTACAGGTCGAAAGCATCGAGATTCTCTGGCGGCTTTCTTCGCGCGCGCAAGATCTCCGCAGCCCGCAGCTTCGGCTCCATGGCGCCCACCAGGCTGACCACCGTACGGTCTTGGAAGTCGAACACTTCCTCCAGAGATCCGTCGTACTTATCGGCCCACAGGTGGTTCCCCGTCGCGGCCTCGATCAGCTGTACTGTCAGCCGCAGACGCGGGCCGGCGCGCCGTACGCTGCCCTCTACCAGATAGCGCACGCCGAGACGATCGCCGATCGTTCGTGCATCCACCTTTTCGCTACGGAACACAAAGGACGAGTTGCGCGCAATGACGAAGAGCCACGACACGCGCGACAGGCCAGTGATCAAATCTTCTGCAAGGCCGTCCGCAAAATACTCCTGTTCGGGATTCCCGCTCCTGTTCCGAAATGGAAGGACCGCGATGGAGGGCTTGTCCAATGGTGGAAGCAACGCGGAGTCAGTCGCGATCGCCGCCGAAGTCACAGGCAACAGCAGACGGTAACCGCGACGATGCCGCGTTTCCACGAACCTTGGGCTCCGCGGGTCATCGCCAAGCGCACGCCTCAACTCCTGCACGCACGAGGTCAGTGCGTCGTCGCCAACACCCTTGCCGTTCCACAATCGATCGATGAGTTGCTTCTTGGTGACGACTTGCATCGGTCGCTCCGCCAATGCGGCCAGCAACCTCGATGCCCGAGGGGTAAGTTTGATCTCGTCAGCGCCTCGCCAGAGCTGCCCGGCACCATCGTCAAATCGATACTCGCCGATGGAAACAAGCTGGGACTTGGTAACTTGCGCGGAACTTCGCCGGAGTTCTGCCATTACTTGTGGCTCCTGATGCCCGACACTCGCACCGCTGATGTCTGGTTTCAATAGATCAGCAACCGAGGGTAGGCAGGGTCCATGTTTACTGCAGTGGCGATCCGCCGGGCTGTCGTTCTCGCCGCGCTGCTCACCGTTGTCGAATCACGCGCGCAGGAGCTGAATGAGGTCGCTCTGACGTACCTGCAGCGGCACGGAGTGCCTTGCCTTTTCGTGACCCGAGTCGACAGGGCGGTTCAGGAATTTGACTTCATTGCGACCTGCCAAGACGGACGCCGATGGGCACTCTTCTTCTTTGAAGGGGAGGTCGCCTTTCTGCAACCCGCAACTGGCGAGCCATACAAGTGGCGGCGAGAGGTGTTCGAGTCCTACCCGGAAGTTTACGTCGATCAGGAAATTCAGGCGGAACACTCTCTTGAGCCCGGTGCCGAGCCTTCTCGAGCACTTGGCCGCCAAGCGGTAGCGGCAGCACCACATTGAACAACAAAAGGCCGCCTCGAAAGGCGGCCTCAGTCGTTTGATGCCGAGGTGCCTGGCTTCGATCGCCGTCCAGTGTCCGCACTCGGCGGATGCGCCTACTTGACGTGCTGTGCCGCCGCCTTGGCGTGGCGGATCGCCAGCACCAGCGACGCGCCGAGATCGGCCATAAGCTTGCCGGATGCCTCGTCGGTGAGCTTGCCGTCGGCGAAGCGGTTCTGGGCCTGGCCGATCATGACCTCGGGCTTGTTGACCGGGCGGCCGTCGAGGAACACCAGGATCTGGCGCAGCTGGTATTGCGCGCGCGCCGTGCCCAGTACGCCACCCGAGGCACCGAAGATCGCGATCGGCTTGCCGGCGAAAGGCTGCGGCGTCATGCGCGACAGCCAGTCGATGGCGTTCTTCAGCACGCCCGATGGACCGTAGTTGTATTCCGGCGAGACCAGGACGATGCCGTCCGCCTCGAGCATTGCCTTCTGGGCGGCCTGCACCGGCGCCGGGAAACCCTGCGCCTGGATGTCGGCGTTGTAGAGCGGCCAATCGATCTCGATCGTCTGCGACGTCACGCCGGCCGGGAGCTTTTCGACGAAGGCGTTGAGCGCCAGACGGTTGAACGACGCCTTGCGCAAGCTGCCGCAGAAGGCGACCAGTTTGATTGGCTCGGACATTGCTCGGTATCTCCTTGGTTACTGCTTTGTCAGCAATGAAGCAGGCCGCTACATAGAAGCCGTTGGGAGAATTGGCAACGCAATGCCGCTACGCGACATCACACTCGACGACATCGAATCGCTGGCCGTCGGCGCCTGGGTGCTGGGCACCGGAGGCGGCGGAAGCCCCTATCTCGGGCTTTTGAACATGCGCGCCCTCTATAGGGAGGGTCATCGCGTCCAGCTCATGTCGTCCGACGAACTCGCCAACGACGACTGGGTCGCCGCTGTGTCGAACATGGGAGCGCCGCTGGTCGGCCAGGAGCGCCTGACCGACAGCCGCACAATTGCCCGAGCGGTCGCGCTGATGGAGGAGCATACCTGCGTCAGGTTCCGCGGAATCATGTCGCTCGAGATCGGCGGCGGCAACTCGATCCAGCCCCTGATGGCGGCGGCCCATCTCGAGCGCCCGGTGATCGATTCCGACATGATGGGCCGGGCCTATCCCGAGGCGCAGATGACGTCGGTCGCGGTCGGCGATCTGAAGCCGTGTCCGCTCACCACCGTCGACGTGCGCGGCCTGGAATCGGTGGTCGACTCGGTGCCGACCTGGAAGTGGATGGAGCGTGTCAGCCGTAAGATCTGCGTGGAGTACGGCTCGATCGCCTCGACCTGCAAGGCGCCGCGCACCGGCGCCGAGGTCAAGAAGTGGGGCATCCACGGCACCACCACGAAGGCCATCGCAATAGGTCGGGCCGTGCGCGAGGCCCAGCGCCGGCACGAGGATCCGATCGCCGCCATCCTCGGCGTCGAGCCGGGGAAGGTTCTCTATCGCGGCAAGGTCGCCGATGTCGAACGCCGTGCCACCGAGGGCTTCCTGCGCGGCAAGACGCGGCTCGACGGCGTGGACGACTACAAGGGTGCGACGCTGGAGATCAACTTCCAGAACGAATGGATCGTGGCCTGGCTCGACGGCAAGCCGATCGCCATGTCGCCCGACCTGATCTGCGTGCTCGATTCGGTGTCGGGCGAGGCAGTCGGCACTGAGACCATTCGCTATGGCCAGCGCGTCACCGTGATCGCGCTGCCGCCACCGGAGGTCTTCCTCTCCGAGAAGGGCCTGGCCCATGTCGGTCCGCGCGCCTTCGGCTACGACATCGACTTCAAGAGCGTGTTCGCGTGAAGCTGCGGCAACTCACTCTCGACGACATCGAGGCGTTGGCCGTCGGCGCCTGGGTGCTCGGCACCGGCGGCGGCGGCAATCCCTATCTGCCGCTGCTCAACATGCGCGCGCTCTATCGCGACGGCCATCGTGTGCAGCTCATGGACGCGGCCGACCTTGCCGACGACGACTGGGTCGGCACCGTGGCCAACATGGGGGCGCCGCTGGTCGGCCAGGAGCGCCTGACCGACAGCCTCACCCTGGCGCGCGCCGTTTCGGCGATGGAGCGGCACACCGGCCATCGCTTCGCTGCGCTGATGAGCATGGAGATTGGCGGCGCCAACGGCGTGCGGCCGTTGATGGCGGCGGCACACCTCGAGCGCCCGGTGGTCGATTCCGACACCATGGGCCGCGCCTATCCCGAGGCGCAGATGACGTCCGTCGCGATCGGCGGCCTCGCGCCTTATCCGCTGACCGCCGTCGACGTGCGCGGCTTCGAGAGCATCGTGCACAAGGTGCCGAGCTGGAAATGGACCGAGCGCGTGGCGCGCAAGATCTGCGTCGAATACGGCTCGGTTGCCGCCACCTGCCAGCCGCCGCGCACCGGCAGCGAGGTCAAGAAGTGGGGCATCCACGGCACCACGACCAAGGCGATCGCGATCGGCCGGGCCCTGCGCGAGGCGCAGCGCAAGCACGACGATCCGATCGCTGCTGTTCTGTCGGTCGAGCCGGGCAAGATCTTGTACAAAGGCAAGGTGCTGGACGTGGCGCGCCGCGCCACCGAGGGCTTTCTGCGCGGCGTGCTGCGCCTGGACGGGCTCGACGATTGGCGCGGCTCGGCCATGAGCATCAACTTCCAGAACGAGTGGATCGTCGCCTTTCGCGACGACAAGCCGCTCGCCATGACGCCGGACCTGATCTGCGTCCTCGACTCGGTATCCGGCGAGGCCGTCGGCAGCGAGACCGTTCGCTACGGTCAGCGCGTCACCGTGATTGCCCTGCCGGCGCCCGCCGTCTTCCTTTCGCCGCGCGGCCTCGACCATGTCGGTCCGCGCGCTTTCGGCTATGACATCGAGTTCAGGAGTGTATTCGACGCATGAGACGCATTGGCATTGACGTCGGCGGCACCAACACCGATGCCGTCCTGATCGAGGAAGGCAAGGTGGTGCGAGCCGTCAAGGCGCCGACCAGCGAGGACGTGACCACCGGCATCCTCGATTCGCTCAAGAGCCTCGGTTCGACCGGCGTGCTGGCGGGAAGGCGCATCGACGGCGTGATGATCGGCACCACGCATTTCATCAATGCCGTGATCCAGCGGCGGCATCTGACGAAGGTCGCGGCGCTCAGGCTCGGCATGCCGGCCTCGGCTTCATTGCCGCCATTCTGCGACTGGCCGGAGGACCTGGCCGATCTGGTGCGCGGCGGCGTGTGGATGGTGGAAGGCGGCCACGAATATGACGGCCGGCCGTTCATGCCGCTCGACGAGGCGGCCGTCGTCAAGGCGGCAGTCGAGATGAAGGCGAAGGGCCTGAAGTCGGTCGCCATCTCCGCGATCTTCTCGCCGCTCGATCCCGGCCATGAGAAGCGCGCAGCCGAACTGGTCGCGGCCGAGCTGCCCGACGCCGTCATCACGTGCTCGTCCGACCTCGGCCGCATCGGCTTGCTGGAGCGCGAGAATGCCGGCCTGCTGAACGCAGCGCTGGCTGACTTGTCGCGCGACACGATCGCTGCCTTCGAGAAGGCGATCGCCGATTCCGGCATCGCCGCGCCACTGTTCATTACCCAGAACGACGGCACGGTGGCCGAGGCGCACCAGGCGCGCCGCCTGCCGGTTTACTCCTTCGCATCGGGTGCCACCAATTCAATGCGCGGCGCCGCGTACCTCTCGGGCCTCGGTGACGCCATGGTGATCGATGTCGGCGGCACGACCACGGATGTGGGCCAGCTCAAGCACGGCTTCCCGCGCGAGGCCAACTCGGTGGTCAAGGTCGGCGGCGTGCGCACGTTGTTCCGCATGCCCGACCTGCTGTCGATCGGCCTCGGTGGCGGCAGCCACGTTTCGCTCGATCCGATGAAGGTCGGTCCGCTGTCCGTGGGCTACCGCCTGCTCAAGGACGGCATCGCCTTCGGCGGCAAGCAGCTCACGACCACGGATATCGCCATCGCGAGCGGCGTCCTGACGCTCGGCCACAAGGACAAGGTCGCTTACCTCGACGCCGCCACATGCCGGAAGGTCTTCGCCGAGTCCGCGCGTCTCGCCGAAGAGGCAATCGATCGCATGAAGACGGAGGCGGGCGACGTGCCGCTGATCGCCGTCGGCGGCGGCGCCTTCCTGATCCCCGACAAGCTGCCCGGCGTCTCCAGGGTGATCCATGTCGAGCACGGCGACTGCGCAAACGCCGTTGGGGCGGCCATCGCCCAGGTCTCGGGCGAGTGCGACCAGATCTTCAAGGACATGACTCGCACTGACGCGATCGCGGCGGCGCAGGGCATCGCCAACGACCGCGCCGTCGCTGCGGGCGCGGAACGCAAGACGCTCAGCACCATCGAGAGCGAGGACATGCCTCTCGCCTATCTGCCCGGCAACTCGGTGCGGGTGCGCGTGCGCGTTGTGGGCGACGTAGCGGCGAGCTGATAGATTGGCCCAACCGATGCTGAAGAGAGGACAATGACCCGATCGATCGCCGCAGCCTTAGGTTCTTGCCTCCTGGCGTCGTCCGCCGCGGCCCAGCCCATGGGCCAGAACCAGCCGCCCAACCAGTGGGTGATGAACTGCAACTACGAGAAGGGCAAGGACTGCACCGTGTCGGCAATGATCGACGGCGGCCCCGACAACCTCCTGGGCACGTTCCTGATCGTGAGCTACTCGGCGGCCTACACCACGCTCACCGTCGTCGCCGACGGCCTGGGCTCGAGCGCCAGCATGCGGGTCGACAGCTGGCCGTTCGTCTCGACCAGCATCTGCACCGGCGGCGCCTGCTCCTACACCCAGCCCAAGTCGGCCGAATTGCTGCAGGCCATGCTCAGGGGCTCGTCGATCACCGTCCAGCTCTCGACCCAGACCGATGGCATGGCGGGTCCGCTCACCAACACGCTGCAGGGCTTCGCCGCGCAGTATGAGCGTGCGGTGCGGGCGCAGCAGGGCCGTTAGGCACCCCGGCTGCCACAAACTCTCGACGTTGCAATCTTTGCCTGCACGCCGGCTTGGCCTCTACGGTGCTCAAAACTCGCGAAAACGAACCGCGCCTTCCTATACTATAGTTGTTGACGGAGACACACTTTAGTTATAGCGTCGGCGCGCGCGTCGTTTTCCTCGTTGCCGCTCTTTGCATCGGCGGACGCCGCGCGTCGATCATGCTCGAGCACTGGTTGGTCAATGCGGCCTTGGCCCACAGCAAAATGCGGTAGCGCAAGTAGCGTAACTGTCCGAATGCATCCATGGGTTGCATCGCCGGGGCGGCAGTGCATGCGCCGCTCGGTCAGCCGAGCAGGCTGAGATAGGTCAGGCTGAGAGGCATGTCGCCGCCGTTGGTGTAAGCGGAATAAGTATGGAATACCTCGCCCGTCGCGCTGCGGGCAAACACGCTGGTTCCTGGCACGTCCTCGCGGTCCAGCCTGGTGCGCTCGAAGCCATAGACGACCTCCTCGCCGACCTGCTCGGGCCTGTAGGCTGCCTGGAAGTCGTAGCTGAAGCCGGACGGCTGCGACGACACCCAGCGGAAGTGCCAGCCGCGGCGGCGGCGGTAGTCCTCGATCCTGTCGATCGGCGCGCGCGAGACGGCGGCGAACGTGGCGTCGTGGCGGGCAAGCTGCTCGTCGAGCCTGTCGAGATGATCGCCGAGCTGCGAGCAGCCCGGGCAGCCGTCCGTCCAGTCCGGCGCGAACATGAAGTGATAGACGATCAGCCGGCCGCGGCCGGCGAACAGCTCGCCGAGCGACTGGCGGCCGGACGGCGTGTCGAAGGCATAGGCCTTGTCGACCGCGGTCCAAGGCAGCGCGCGCCGCCTCTCGACGATTCGCGCCCGCAGCTCTGCGAGCTGCTTCTCCTCGGTCAGCAGCGCCTGCCGCGCCGCCAGCCATTCGGCGCCGGAAACAATGTCGTGCTGCATGGCTGTCTCCGTTCAGGCAAGCATGTTGTAGTTGCCGACGATCGCCGGCTCGCCCGGCTGCGGCGGCTCGGCACAACGCTCGCGAATGTCCTTCTGGAAGGCGCGGAAGCTCTCGAAGCTCGACAGCTGCTGCCCGCCGTCGTCCGACATCGCGATATGGACGAACGTGTCGTCGGGCAGCCTGAAAACGGCATAGCGCAGGCCGGTCGGCGCCTTCTGCTCGAGCTCGTCGAACACCGCCGCGCTCAGGCGCTGGTTCTCGTCGGCCTGCTCGGGCTTGGCGCGATAGCGTACCAGGGTCCATTTCATGAGGTGTCTCCTTGAACGTTGCCGTCCTTTGAAGACGCGCCGCCTGCGGCAAAGGATTCGCGCGAGAAGTCGAAATCTGGCGAATCTTTTGGCGCCCGGCGAACGTCGTGCTGGAGTAGGAGATGGGCATGACCGACCCCAAGGCAGAGTTCGAGCGGCTGCTGGCCGAGCTGCGGCCCAGGCTGCACCGCTACTGTGCCCGCATGACGGGCTCGGTGATCGACGGCGAGGACGTGCTGCAGGAGACGCTGATCAAGGCGATAGAAGCCTTCCCGCATACCGGTCCGTTGGCCAATGCCGAGGGCTGGCTGTTTCGGATCGCCCACAACGCGGCGCTGGATTTCCTGCGCCGGCGCGCCCGCCGCGAGGCGGTGCAGGACGGCGAGGAAGAGCTGGAGACGATCGCCGACCCCGACAGCGCCATCGAGCGCCGCCAGGACGCCGCCGCCGGGCTCGGCACCCTGATGCGCCTGCCCGTC
>CADECW010000135.1 GCA_902825855.1 uncultured Rhodospirillales bacterium
GCGCGGCGAGCGCGTCCGCGACATCGAGGCCAAGGCCGGCCTCTGAGCGTCATCCGGCCGAAGCGCGGACACCCCACACCGTCATCCCGACCGGAGCGCGAAGCGCGCAGTGGAGGGACCTGCTCATGGCCATCTTCCAATGAACAGGTCCCTTGTGTACGGCGACGCTGCGCTCCGGTCGGGATGACGGGGTGGTGACTTGCGACCCTCAGTGGATCTCGCCGCTCAGATCCCGCCAATCCGGATTCGACCGGTTTATGAGGACGAGCTTCTTTTCCCTTCTCCATTTCTTCAGCTGCTTCTCTCGCGCAATGGCGTCGGGCGCGGTTTCGTGCGCCTCAAAATAGATCAGGCATTTGATGTTGTAGCGTGCGGTGTGATGCACCTTTCCTTCACGGTGCTCCTCGAGGCGGCGCGGCAGGTCGGTCGTGATGCCGATGTAGAGGGAACGCCTGTTCGAACTGGCGAGAATGTAGACGACCGGATTGCGTTCCATGATGAAAGGATACCGGTTGCTGACGATATCGTCGCACTATCAGTGGTTGTATTCACGCCGTCATCCCGACCGAAGCGAAGCGAAGTGGAGGGACCTTTTCATGCGTTCGACGAAGAGGAGGCCCCTCCGCTCCGCGCTTCGCGCTCCGGTCGGGATGACAGCAAAAGGGCGGCGCAGTCGAGGGACCTCTTCTTGCCGACGCATCAACGATACAGTTGCTTCGCTTCGCTCCGGTCGGGCCGACGGGGTGCTCGATCCGCGTTTTTCGGGGCTCGCTACGGTGCGAGGAACTCACGAAAAAGAAACCTGCCCCCTATACTGTAGTGCTTGACACACATACACCTTCAGTTATGGTATCGCACATCGCACTGCTCCCTGTGCGTCCGCTCTATGTATCGTCTATCCGAATCAAAGGAGTGCGGCCGACACCGCGCGGCGAACTCGTTCGCGTGAGGCCCGGCCGAATGACCACGCACTGGCAGGTCGATCCGGCCTCGCCGACAGCGAAAAGCGGTAGCGCAACTAGCGCAACTGTCTGAATGCCTACCCTAGCGTGTGAACGCCGCGACCTTCGACAGGAACGCGCGTTCGCCGGCGACGGGTCTCAGTCCGGCCGCATCCGCCCAGGCCGCCAGATTGCCGTCGGCGTACTCGGCGTAGTACGGCTCGTGGAAATAATGCGGGAAAAGGTCGAGAAGGCCATCCCATCCCGGGTGATCGCCCTTCTGGATCGAATCGACGACGACGACCAGGCCGCCCGGCTTCAGTACGCGTCTCATCTCGGCGAGGGCCTGCGTCCGCACCGTCGCGGGCAGCTCGTGCAGCAGGAACGACGACACCATGAGGTCGAGCTCGGCATCGTCGAAAGGCAGCTTCTCGGCGGCGCCCTCGATCAGCTTTACGCGCGCGGTCCTGCCGACCAGGCGGCGCGCTTCCGCGAGATAGGGTGCACTGAGGTCGAGGCCGGTGAACTTCACGCCGGGCCAGGCATCGTGCAGGAAGGCGAGCAGGCGGCCGGTGCCGCAGCCGACATCGAGGCCCAACAGGTCGCGCTGGTTGCGGCCGGCCATCCACTCGGCGATCGGCTTCAGCGCACGCCGGCGCATGACGTCGGCGGCGCCAGTGAACAAAACTTCGACCTGGGTGTCGTAGATCACCGCCGAATGGTCCGAGAGCCAGCCGTCGCTCTGAAAGTGGAAATTCTGGCGATAGTAGTCCGGCAGCCCATCGCCCTGCTCGCCGGGCGGCAGCTCGTCGCTCCGGCCGTGGCGGCGTGCGTCGACATGCGGCAGGTCGCGGAAGTAGAGGACGCTGCGGCGCAGAAATTCGCCCGGATCGAGGAAAAGGGGACGCGGGGCCGCGAACAGCCCGGCCTCGATGTCCTGCCATTCGCGCTCGAAGAGGGCGCGCATGTCCTTCGTCAGCTCGTCGCGCGAGGGCGTCGGGCCGATCGGGAATTCGGGCTTGGGCATCGGCTTCAGGAGCCGTCGGCCCGCGGCATAGTGGCCGGCATACCAGGCCACGCGGGCGGTCTGGCGCGCGGCATAGGTGAGACGATCTAGGGCAGAAGCCATGGCAGAGCATACCTCGGGATCGATTGTAGCCGCTTTGAGGCAGGCTTGCCCGGCTGCATTCGGCCGCTATATTCGCCGGCCTTCATCGATCCGAACGAAAGCCGGCCGCCATGAGCGTTACTTATACCGGGCCCTATAAGAAGGGCGACATCAGGAAAGCCGTGCTGGCCTATTCCGGCGGCCTCGACACCTCGGTCATCCTCAAGTGGCTGCAGACGACCTACGGCTGCGAGGTCGTGACCTTCACCGCCGATCTCGGCCAGGGCGAAGAACTCGGCCCGGCGCGCAAGAAGGCAGAGATGCTGGGCATCAAGCCCGAGAACATCTTCATGGACGATGTGCGCGAGGAGTTCGTGAAGGACTTCGTCTTCCCGATGTTCCGCGCCAACGCCCTTTACGAGGGCCAGTACCTGCTCGGCACCTCGATCGCCCGGCCGCTGATCGCCAAGCGCCAGATCGAGATCGCCCGCGACGTCGGCGCCGACGCCGTCTGTCACGGCGCCACCGGCAAGGGCAACGACCAGGTGCGCTTCGAGCTCACCTACTATGCGCTGCAGCCCGATATCAAGGTGATCGCGCCGTGGCGCGAATGGGAGCTCTCGTCGCGTACCAAGCTGCTCGAGTTCGCCGAGACGCATCAGATCCCGATCGCCAAGGACAAGCGTGGCGAGGCGCCGTTCTCGGTCGACGCCAACCTCCTGCACTCGTCCAGCGAGGGCAAGATCCTGGAGGATCCCTGGGAGGAGGCCGACGAGATGGTCTACCAGCGCACCATCTCCCCCGAGCAGGCGCCCGACAAGGCGACCTACATCACCATCGATTTCGAGCAGGGCGATGCCGTCGCGATCGACGGCGTGAAGATGTCGCCCGCGACCCTGCTGACGAAGCTGAACGAGCTGGGCAAGGCCAACGGCATCGGCCGCCTCGACCTGGTCGAGAACCGTTTCGTCGGCATGAAGAGCCGCGGCATCTACGAGACGCCGGGCGGCACGATCCTCCATGCCGCCCATCGCGGCATCGAATCGATCACGCTCGACCGGGGTGCCGCGCATCTCAAGGACGAGCTGATGCCCAAGTACGCCGAGCTGATCTACTACGGCTTCTGGTACTCGCCCGAGCGCGAGATGCTGCAGGCCCTGATCGACCGGAGCCAGGAGAACGTGACCGGCACGGTGCGGCTGAAGCTCTACAAGGGCAACACCACGGTGGTCGGCCGCAAGTCGCCCAAGTCGCTCTATTCGATGAAGACCGTGACCTTCGAGGACGATGCCGGCGCCTACGACCAGCGCGACGCCGAAGGCTTCATCAAGCTGAACGCACTGCGCCTGCGGCTGCGCGCGACGGGCCAGGGTGGTCCGAAGCGCTGACGGCAGCGCGGGCCTGCGGCCCGCTCTGCCATGAGCTGGTTCGGCCTGCCGTACGTCCACGCCGTGTTCGACGTGCTGGCGTGGCTGGCGTCGATGGCGGTCTTCGTCCTGACGACCCGTCATCTCATTCCCGCCGAGGCGCTGCCGGCCAATCGGGTTGCCCATCCCGGCCTCTACGCCGTCACCGCCGGCGCCGGCGCCCTCTGCGGTGCCGTGTTGTTCGGCACGGCCAATGCGCTGCTGAGCGGCCAGCAGGCGCTCGGTTTTTCCATGGTCGGCGGCATCGCCGGCGCCATAGCAGCCATCGAAGCGTTCAAACGCCTCACCGGCGTCAGCGGCTCGACCGGCATCGTCTTCAGCGCCCCCTTCGCCGCCACCGTGGCAATCGGCCGCCTGGGCTGCTTCTTCGCCGGCCTGGCCGATTTCACCTACGGCACGCCGACCGGCGTTCCGTGGGCTGTCGATTTCGGCGACGGCATCCCGCGCCATCCTGTGCAGCTCTACGAATCGCTGGCGATGGCCGCGATGTTCGTGGTGCTGATCCAGCGTTTCGCAGCCCGTGACCGATTCTGGTTGAAGAACGGCTTCTATCTAACGGTCGGCTGGTACGGCCTGCAGCGCTTCGCCTGGGAGTTCTTCAAACCCTATGCAACGCTGGTGGGCCCCTTCAACCTCTTCCATTTTGTCTGTCTGGGGCTGGTCCTGTACGCTGCGATGATGATCCGCAGCGGGGGCCGCGCATGTACGACGGCGTAGAACGCAAGTCTGCACCGTATCTCTTCCTCGGGCAGACGACGTCGTTGTGCGAGAGCTGCCTGGCCCTGGTGCCGGCCAAGATCGTCGAGGAGGACGGTGGCATCTATTACGCCAAGCGCTGCCCCGAGCACGGCGTGATGAAGACCCTGGTGTCCGACGATCCCGTGTACTGGCGCCGCACGCTGGAGTACCTCAAGCCCGGCGATCGCCCGCTGGCGCCCTTCACCAGGACCGAGCGCGGCTGCCCGTGGGATTGCGGTCTCTGTCCCGACCATGAGCAGCATTCCTGTCTCGCCATCGTCGAGATCAACGAGGCCTGCAACCTCGCCTGCCCGGTGTGCTTCGCCGATTCCTCGCCCAGGAAGGACAGCAATCGCCCGCTGGCCGAAGTCGAATTCATGCTCGATGCCCTGGTGCGCAGCGAAGGCGAGCCCGACCTGGTGCAGATCTCGGGCGGCGAGCCCACGATCCATCCGCAGATCCTGGAAATCCTCGCCGCCGCCCGCCGCCGGCCCATCAAGCATGTGATGCTGAACACCAACGGCATCCGCATCGCCGAGGACCCGGCCTTCTGCGACGCACTCGCCGAGCTGCGCCCCGGTTTCGAGGTCTACCTGCAGTTCGATTCGCTGAACGACGATGCGCTCAGGAACATCCGCGGCGCCGCGCTTTCGCGCATCCGCCGCCAGGCGCTGGCCAATCTCGAGGCGCGCGGCATCTCCACGACGCTGGTCTGCACGGTGAAGCGCGGCGTCAACGACACGGAGATCGGGCCGATCGTTCGTCATGCACTCGAATATCGATGTGTGCGCGGCATCAACTTCCAGCCGGTGCAGGATGCCGGCCGCAACGAGGGCTTCGATCCCAAGACGAACCGCATCGTGCTGTCGGAGATCCGCCGCCGCATCGTCGAAGACTCCGGCGTGTTCGCTGACGGCGACATGATCCCCTTGCCGTGCAATCCCGCCTCGATCTCGATCGGCTACGGCGTGCGCGACGGCGCCCGGGTGATCCCGCTGACCTCGCTGGTGCCGCGCGAGGCGCTGCTGCCCGTGGTGCCCAACGCCATCTCCTTCGAGAAGTATCCCGAACTGCGCCGGCGCTTCGTCGACCTGCTGTCGCTGTCGACCGCCGACACTAATACGGCCGAACGCCTGGGCTCGCTGCTCTGCTGCCTGCCCGACGTGCCGATGCCCGAGGGCTCGGGCTACGAGAACGTCTTCCGCGTCACCATCGTGGAGTTCCTCGACCGCTTCAATTTCTGCCTGGGCAACGTCAAGCGCTCCTGTGTGCATTTCGTTACCCCGGAGGGCGCGATCATACCGTTCGACACCTACAACACCTTCTATCGTCCCGGTGCTGCCGGAAACGCCCGCCTTGCAGAAGCACGTTCGGCGGGGGCGCGTCGATGAGCGAGTCGACGCCTGGCCCGGCTCAAGCCCCGCCGCCACCGCCGCCGCTCAATCCGCCGCCGCCACCCAAAGGTCGCGCGCTCGGGTGGTTCTTCGCCATCTCGGGCTCGATCGTCCTGATCCTGACGCTGGGCTGCATCCTTGCTTTCACCGCGGGTGGTGGGGCCGCCGATATCGGCGTCATCGCCTTCATCTGCGGCTTGCCGACGCTGATTCTGGGCGGGGTCTTTCTTTGGCTGGGCTCCCGCCGCTTAAAGCGCTAAGCAAGAGCCACGACAGCGCCAGGGTGGGAACGGAGCAGCCGGATGCCTTTCGACAACAGCGATCGTCCGAGGCGGGGACGCGGCATGGGCGAGCAGGCGATAAACCTGCCGCCGGCGGTGATGTGGCTGATCGGCATCAACGTTGCGATCCAGCTTCTGCGCAGCGTGCTCGATGAGCCGACCGACAACACCATCATCCTGATGTTCGGCCTGGTGCCGGCCGCGTACACCGGCGGCAACGGTGACCTGCTGAGTCAGATCGCTGCTCCCATCACCTATCAGTTCCTCCATGGCGGCTGGGTGCACCTCGTCATCAACATGGTGACGCTGGCGGCCTTCGGTGCACCGGTCGAGCGCATGCTGGGCGTGCGCCGCTTCGTTCTCTTCTATCTCTCGGCCGGCATCGTCGCGGGCGCCCTGCAGATCGTGCTCTATCCCGATTCGGTCGATCCCGTGATCGGTGCCTCGGGCGCCATCTCGGGCGTGTTCGGCGCCGTGCTGATGCTGATGCGCTATGTCGGCAGCCTGCCATCGCTTTATCCCGTTGCCGGCATCTGGATTGCCCTCAACATCTTCTTCGGCCTGTTTGGCGGCACGCCTGGCGCGGGCGGCGAGCAGGTTGCCTGGGCCGCCCATATCGGCGGCTTCGTCTACGGACTTGTCGCCATCCGCTTCTTCGCGCCGCGCCGCCTGATGTAAGAAGGCGCCGTGGCCGACCAGCCCGTTCCGCTGCGCCGCTATCTCGCCGCCAGCGCCGTCGCCCTGGCGCCGTCCTTTGCCGCCTTGCTGGCGCTCTATTGGTCCGGTCATCTCGCCGGTCGGCCGACATTGATCGCCATGGCAGGCATCGCCGTGGTCACGGTCTGGCTGGTGCAGCGCTATCTCGGCTCGCTTGCCCTCTTCGCCCGCTTCGTCGGCGAGCTGTCCGACGAGCGCGAGCCCGTGATGCCACGGCTCTCCTTCGCGCCCGCCACCGAGGAGCTGGCGACGGCGGCCGCCCAGCTCTCCGCCGGATGGCGTCGCCAGCGCGCCTCGATCGACAATCTCGCGGCCTCCGCCCAGGCGATCGTCGATGGCCTGCCCGATCCCCTGATCGCCGTCGATCGCAGCCGCCGCATCGTGCGTACCAACCTCGCCTCCCGCCAGCTGCTGGGCGGTGCCGGCGCCGAGCGCGATCTGTCGACCATGTTCCGCCAGCCGCAGCTTCTCGCCGCGATCGACGGCCTGCTCGAGACCAGCGACGGCAACTTCACCGGCGCCGACCAGGCGGTCGTCGATTTCGTGCTGCCGGGCCCGCCCGAGCTCGATGTCGTCGCCCATCTGCGCCGCCTCCCGCGCGCGGCGGCCGACGGCTCGCTCGCCCTGATCGTGCTGCACGATACGACGGCGCTGCGCCGCGCCGAGCGCATGCGTGCCGACTTCGTCGCCAACGCGAGCCACGAACTCAAGACGCCGATCGCGGGCCTCGCCGGCTTCATCGAGACCCTGCGCGGACCGGCGCGCGAGGACGCCGCCGCCCGCGAGCGCTTCCTCGGCATCATGGCCGAGCAGGCCGAGCGCATGCGCCGCCTGGTCGACGACCTGCTGATGCTGTCGCGCATCGAGCAGCACGAGCACGCGCGGCCCGACGCGGCGATCGAGATCGACCGCGTGCTGAAGGGCGTGCTCGACCTGCTGCAGCTCAAGGCGGGCAGTCGCAAGGTCGCGCTCGAACTCAGCGTCGAGCCCGGACTGCCGCGCGCCGTCGGCGACTACGACGAGCTCACCATCGTTTTCCAGAACCTGGTCGACAACGCGGTTAAGTACGCCAAGCCCAACACCACGGTGCGCGTGACGGCGCGCCCGATGGGCCGCGATCGAATCGCCGTCGCCGTTGCCGACGAGGGCGACGGCATTCCGGCAAACCACCTGCCGCGCCTCACCGAGCGCTTCTACCGCGTCGACGCCGCGCGCTCGCGTCAGCTCGGCGGCACGGGCCTTGGCCTCGCCATCGTCAAGCATGTGGTCAACCGCCACCGCGGCCGGCTCGACATCCAGAGCACGCCGGGCAGGGGCTCGACCTTCACCGTGATGCTGCCGGCCGTCGACTGAGGAACAAGGCTGGCGGTTGGCTGCTAAGGCGTATCGAGTCCCTTGGCGCGGAAGACCGCGACCGAGGCTGGCGATCGCAGGAAGTCGATCAGCGCCTGGCCCGCTGCAGGCTCGGCGCTCGCTGCCTCGACGCAGGCGACGAACGTTGTGACCATGTTCAGGTCGCCGGGCAGCTGGCCAAGGATCTCGATGCCCGCAACCTGCAGCAGCTCGGGCTTCTGCTGGACGGCGAGGTCGACCTCGCCGCGCGCCAGCAGGTCGCCGCAGAGGCCGGCGGGCGGCGGAAACTTCGTCTTGGCGTTGACCTCCCTGGCGATGCCGAGCCGCTCGATCAGCTTGGCGAAATAGATGCCGCTGGCGCCGCCCGCCGCCGGATCGCTGTAGGAGATGGCGCGCGCCGACAGCAGCGTCCGCTTCAGCGCCTCGGGCGTCGAAATGTCTGGACGGGTCGCGCCCGCCTTGACGGCGAGTGCGGTAGCCGAGCTTGCCAGCGTGACTTCGGAGCCTGGCCGCACGCGCTTGTCGCGCACCATCGTATCCATGCCGGCGCGGTTCAGGATCAGCACGTCCGCCGTGTCGCCGGCCTGCAGCCGCTTCACCAGCACTGGTGCGGTGTTCCAGGCGATGTCGAGGCGGCACCCGCTGTCCTTCTCGAACGTCGGTACCAGTGCTTCCAGGGCGCTCTGCACCGCGATGGTACTGAAGACCTTCAAATCTCGAGTCATCGGGCTGCCCCGCTTTCCTTCGTATACCTGTCCCTTATCATGTTCCCTTCGTCGGGCAGTCGAGGGGCAAATGCAATGGCGCACGTTCCGGTCCTGATCGTCGGCGGTGGTCCGGTCGGCCTGATGGCCTCGCTGCTGCTGTCACGCCTCGGCGTCCGATCGCTGCTCGTCGAGCGCCACCCCGGCACCGCGATCCATCCCAAGGCGCGTGGCATCAATGCCCGCACCATGGAGGTGTTCCGTCAGCAGGATGTCGAGGCGGCGGTGCGCAAGGCCGGCCTGCCGCCCGAGCGCACCGGCCTCATCGTCTGGGCGAAGTCGCTGGCCGGCGAGGAAATCGAGCGCCGCGTACCGTGGGGCCGCAGCGAGCGCAGCGCCGACGTCTCGCCGGTGCGCGCCTGCCTCTGCGCCCAGGACTATCTCGAGCCGGTGCTGCGGCGTTGCGCGGAGGAACAGGCGCTGGGCGAGCTGCGCTTCAACACCGAGCTCAAGAGCTTTAGGCAAAACGGCAGCGGCGTAAGCGCAACGCTCGGCGACGTCGGCAGCGGCGCCGAGGAAATCGTCGAAGCCCGATACATGATCGCCGCCGACGGCGCGCAAAGCCCGGTCCGCGCCGCGCTTGGCGTGCGCATGGACGGCAGGAGGGATGTCTATGACAGCGTCAACATCCTGCTCGAAGCGGACCTCCGGCCATGGACCCAGGACCGTCCCGCCGCGCTCTACTTCATCGAGAACGACAGGCTGCGCGGGACTTTCCTCACGATCAATGCCCACGACCGCTGGGGCTTCCTGGTGAACTCGCTGAAGGCGCAGGGCTATGCGCCGGAGGATTTCACGCCCGAGCGCTCTGTCGAGCTGGTGCGCCTCGCCGCTGGCGTGCCCGACTTGCCGGTAAAGGTTTTGGGCGTGGCGCCGTGGGTGGCGTCGGCCCATGTTGCCGAGCGGTACCGCCACGGCAGCATCTTCCTCGCGGGCGACGCTGCCCACGAGATGCCGCCGACCGGCGGCTTCGGCATGAACACCGGTGTCCAGGACGTCCACAATCTTTGCTGGAAGCTCGCGCTCGTGCTGCAGGGCCGGGCCGCCGATTCCCTGCTGCAGACCTATCACGACGAGCGCCAGCCGCTCGCCCGCACGATCACCGAGCAGAGTCTCGCCAACGCGATCTCGATGGGTCGCCTGCAGAAGACCCGCGAGACCACGGGAGCGCGGCCGGAATATCTCAACGAGCAGGGCATGATCTTCGGCGCGCGTTACGAGTCGGCCGCCGTCGTGCCCGACGGCAGCCCGCCGCCTGCCGTCGCCAATCCGATCACCGACTACGTGCCGTCCGCCCGCCCGGGCGGTCGCGCACCACATGCCTGGCTGCAGCGCCAGGACGGCGATCGTGTGTCGTCGATCGATCTTTTAGGCAAAAGCTTCGTGCTGCTGGCCGGCGCCAGGGGTGGCGAGTGGGCGAGGGCGGCGAAGGCGATACAGGCGACCAACGGCATCGAGGTGACGGCCATCACGGTGGGCAATGGCGCCCTGCAAGCCGCCGACGGAGGCTGGCGCGAGACCTACGGAATCGACGAGTCGGGTGCGGTGCTGGTGCGGCCCGACGGCTACGTCGGCTGGCGCAGCGCGAGCGGCGCGGCCGATCCGGCCGCTGCTCTGGCCCATGCGATGGGCGCCATCGTCGGTCGCCCGTCATGACCCTGCGTGCCGGCCGGCGCCGCGCTCTGCAATGGGGCATCGCGGGGCTTGCTGCGCCTGCCGCTGCACTGGCCCAGGAAGGCGGCCTGCGCATCGTCGTGCCCTTCGCCGCAGGTTCGGGCACCGACAATGCCGCTCGCGTGTTTGCCGAAGCGGTGCGGCTCGCGACCGGCCGCACCGTCATGGTCGACGACAAGCCGGGCGGCGGCACCAGCATCGGTTCGCTCGAAGTCTCGCGCGCCCGGCCCGACGGTACGACGGTGCTGTTCACCACGGGTGGGCACACAACGAACGCCGTGCTGAATCGCAAGCTGCCCTACGATTCGATCGACGGCTTCACGCCGATCACCCTGCTGACGCGCAGCCAGGGTTTCGGGCTGATGGTCGGAGGCGAGTCGCGATTGAAGACGATGCAGGAGTTTCTGGCAGCAGCCAAGGCCGAGCCCGGCAAGCTCACCTACGGCTCGTCGGGCATCGGCAACACGACGCATGTCGTGGCTGAACTGTTCTGCCGCAGCGCTCAGGTTCAGCTCACCCACGTCCCCTACAAGAGCACGCCGATCAACGACGCCATGACGGGCACGATCGACTGCTTCTTCGTCTCGCCGTCGCTGATCATGCAGTACCTCAAGGCAGGCAAGCTGAGGGCGCTCGGCGTGTCGAGCGCCCAGCGCATCCCGCTGCTGCCCGGCGTGCCGACCTTCGGCGAGTTCGGCATCGAGGCCGACATCCCCGGCTGGTCGGGGTTCTGGGGGCCGCCCAAGATGCCACCGGCGCTGGTGGAGAGCCTGTTTCAGATCCTGTCGAAGGGCGCCCGCGAGAAGTCGTTCGAGGCCTACGCACGCGACAACGGCAGCGAAGTCGTCTGCTTGCCGCCCGCCGAGTTCAGCGCCTATGTCGTGAGCGAGATCGAGCGCTATCGCCGCGTCCTGCCGCCGCTTGGCATCCAGGTCGATTGACCCTTTTGTGACCATGTTGCGGCAGGGTGTGTTTTCGCACATTCCTGCCCGCGCCCCGTGTGATTTCTTTCGCCCGCCGAAGATCGCGGGGGACGCACAGCATGAGTGTCGACCTTTTCGAAGCCATCCTCATGGTGGCTGTCTTCCTGGGCGCAATCGTCCAAGGTTTCTCCGGTTTCGCCTTCTCCGCCGTCGCCGGCGCCGTCCTCCTGCAGGTGCAGGCACCGGGGTCGGCCATCCCGTTGCTCATGATCTGCAGCCTCATGATCCAGGCCTTCGTGCTGGTGCGCCTGCGCAAGGCCCTGTCGTTCCGGGGCGCGTTTCCCTATCTCGTCGGCGGCCTCGGCGGCGTCGTGCTGGCCACGATGGTGTTCGACCGGATCGACCCCCATGTCTTCCGCCGGCTCTTCGGCGGCTTCCTGATGCTCTACGCCCTGTCGACGGTGCTGCGTCCGCAATCGGCCCTGTTGCTCATGAAGGCGCGGCCAGTCGGCCATACCGCGGTCGGCTTCGCCGGTGGCCTGGTCGGCGGGCTGACGGCGATGCCCGGAGCGGTGATGGCCGTCTGGTGCGACGTGCATGCCATGCCGAGGATCGAGCAGCGCGCGGTGGTCCAACCCTTCATCACCGCCATGCAGAGCCTGGCGCTGGTCTTCCTGTTCCTGAAGGCGCCGGGCGCGCCCGCTGCGGTGCTGCCGCATCTGCCGTTCGTCCTGCCGGCCCTGCTGGCCGGTTCGACGCTCGGCCTGTTCCTGTTCGGCAAGGTGAGCGATGCCGGCTTCCGCCGCGCCATCTCCGCGCTGCTGTTCTTCTCCGGCGCCGCACTGGTCGCATGAGGAGTCAGCATTTCGCTGCGACGATCGCGCTCGTCGTGCTGCTCGTCCTGCACGCGACATCCGGCCGTGCCCAGGCGGTCGACAAGCCCGACCCCTCGGTCAGGGCGTGGCTGCCCGGATGCCGCATCTTCCTCGAGCACCCCGAATCGGTCGGATCCGAAGCGGCCGGCCAGTGTGCCGGCGCCGTCGATGCGCTGCTCTATATCGGCGAGGTGCTGGAGCCCGACTATCGCTTCTGCGTGCCGCTGCGCCTGCCGCGGCACGAGATCGTGTCGGCCATCGTCAGGGATATCGACGCGATGCGCCCGGAAGCCGATCGCCAGGACTTCAAGGGCATGGTCCTGGGAATCCTGCGCTTCCATTGGCCGTGCCGCGAATAGGAAGCCCGCATCGCGAACCGCGGAAACGGGGTTGATCGCTGTCGGCGGCGTAGCCTAACGTGGGCGTGAAGCGGGGTAATGATGGTGGTCCTGTAGGAGATCCCACGCCGCTCTGGGAAGGGAGCCAAGATGGGGTCGCGTGAATGAGCGTTGACGAGCGCGCCGACGCGCCTGTGTTGTTGCGCTGGGCCGACCGAGCCCTGTCGCACGTCGAAGACAGCCTCAACATCATCGCCGCCCTTTCGATCTTCTTCCTGATGTTCGTGGGCGTGACGCAGATCGTCGGTCGCACCATTTTCGACTTCGCGATCTACGGCTACATCGACTGGATCGAGCAGGCCTCTTCGTTGTTTGCCTTTCTCGGCATCGCCTATGCCCAGCGGCTGGGCAGCCACATCGGCATGGACCTGACGATGAATTGGCAGCCCTCGAATCGCTGGAAGGTCGAGCTGTTGGGCGTCGTGCTGACCATCGCCATCATCACCGTGCTGATCTACGCCAGTTTCACCAATTTCCTGCGCGCCTGGTCGATCGGCGATTCGACGATGGACATCAAGTTGCCGACCTGGCCCGCCAAGCTGATGGTGCCGCTGGCGCTTTCCGTGCTGTGGCTGCGCCTGTCGCTGCAGATCTGCGGCTACCTCCGGATGATCTCCCATCCCGATGCCGCGCCGATCGCGGTGCCGAAGCTCATCACCATCGAGACGCAGGTCAAGGACGAGATTGCCGAGGCGCTCGGCCGGGAAGAACTGGGCCGTGAGGAACGCCGATGATCGAGCTCAGTCCCCTGGCCATCGGCGGCATAGGCGTCGTTGCCCTGCTGGTCCTCTGTTTCGTCGGCATGCGCTTTGCCTTCGCCGGCGCCCTGGTCGGCACGACAGGCCTGGTCTGGCTGATCGGCTGGGATGCCGGCATCCGCACTGCCGGCATCGCGCCCTACACCTCGGGCGCCAATTACACGCTGTCGGTCCTGCCGATGTTCATCCTGATCGGCTACCTGGCCTACTACGCGGGCATCACCCAGAGCGCCTTCGAGGCGGCGCGGCGGTGGTTCGGCTGGCTGCCCGGCGGGCTCGCCACCGGCACGGTGTTCGCCGTCGCGGGCTTCTCGGCGGTATCCGGCGCCAGTAGCGCCGCCGCTGCGGTGTTCGCCAAGGTGGCGATCCCCGAGATGTTGCGGGCGAAGTACGACAAGCGGCTGGCGGCGGGCGTGTGTGCCGCAGGTGCCACCCTTGATTCGCTGATCCCGCCCAGCACGCTGCTGGTCGTCTACGGCATCGTCACCGAGCAGTCGATCGGCAAGCTGCTGGTCGCGGGCTTCGTCCCCGGCATCTTCTCGGCGTTCGTCTATGCGATGATCATCACCTGGCGCTGCTGGCGCAATCCCGAGCTCGGCCCGCGCATCACCGGCTACAGCTGGATGCAGCGCGCCCAGTCACTGCCGGCCACGACGCCGATCTTCCTCGTCATCCTGATCATCTTCCTCAGCATGTACTTCGGCTGGGCGACGCCCACCGAGGCCGGCGCGCTGGGCGCCTTCGCGGTGTTCGCCTTTGCCCTGAAGAACGGCATCAAGCGCGGCGAACTGCGCCAGTGCCTGCTCGATTCGGCGAAGCTCACGGTGATGATCTTCACGGTGATCTGGGGCGTCCTGATCTTCGTCCGCTTCCTCGGTTTCTCGGGCATGCCGGAGGAGATCGCGAACTGGGTCACCCATCTCGCCTTGCCGCCGCTGGCTGTCCTGCTGGCGATCTATGTCCTCTATTTCGTCCTCGGCACGGTGCTCGAGGGCATCGGCATGTTCCTGCTGACCCTGCCCGTGGTCTTCCCGGTGATAAACTCGCTGGGCTACGACCCGATCTGGTTCGGCATCGTGCTGGTGAAGCTCTCGGGCATCGCCTCGCTGTCGCCGCCCGTCGGGCTGGTGGTGTTCGTGGTCAACGGCGTACGGCCGGACATCTCCGTGCGCGACATCTTCAAGGGCATCTGGCCGTTCATTTTCGCCGACATCATCACGCTCGGCGTGCTGACGGCGTTCCCCGAGATCGTCACCTTCATCGTCGAAAGCACAGACTGAGTTCAGGGAGGAGTTGTCATGTATCGAAGAATTTCGCTGTCCGTCGCGTTGGGAATGGGCCTGCTGGCGGCGTTGCCGGCCGAGGCCGCCGACAAGGTCACCTGGACCTTCTCGCTCTACGGTCCGCCGCGGGCGGCCACGGTGACCTTCGAGCACCTCGCCAAGGTCGCCAAGGAGAAGAGCGGCGGCAATTTCATCATCAACCTCAAGTACAACGAGCAGCTCGGCGAGGCGAAGGACTTCCTCGACGGCATCAAGGTCGACGCCTACCAGGGCGCCTTCGTCGCCTACTCCTACGCGCCGGCGAAAACGCCGCTGCAAGGCGTGCTCGACATGCCCTTCCTGCCGATCAACGACCTGGTGGCGTCGGCGAAGGTGCAGGACGGCTACCAGGCCTGGAAGCCGGTGGCCGACGAGCTTTCGAAGTGGAATGCCAGGCATTTCATGACGCTGCTGCTGCCGAACTACGAGTTCATGGGATCCGGCAAGCCGCCGCGCAATCTCGAGGACTGGAAGGGCATGCGGGTGCGCGCGCTGGGCGGCCTGGGCGACGCCATGAAGCTGCTGGGTGCCGTCCCGACCTCGGTGTCGGCGCCGGAGGTCTACACCGCGCTCGAGCGCGGCACCTTCCAGGCCGCGTCGTTCCCCTTCACCTACAGCTTCACGGCCTACAAGCTGCACGAAGTGTCGAAGTGGTACACGTTGGGCATGCAGCTGGGCATCATCCACAATTCGGTGGTGCTGAGCGAGACGGCGTGGAAGGCATTGCCCGACGAATACAAGAAGATCCTCGAAGAGGCGCGGCCCGAAGCCTACCGCCTGCAGCAGGCGGCCTACGAGGAGGCCGACAAGAAGTCCTTCCCGCTGTTCGAGAAGCGCAAGCTCGAGGTCATCAAGGTCACGCCCGAGATGCGCGAGAAGCTGATCGCGACCGCGGGCAGGCCGGTATGGGACCAGTGGGTCGCCGAGACCGAGAAGAAGGGTCTGCCCGGCAAGGAGGCGCTGGAGAAGGTCTTGTCGCTGGCCAAGCAGGCGACGAACTGAACCTTAATCCCGAGCGAAGCCGCCCGAAGGCCGGCACAGTCGAGGGACCTCTCTCTCCCTGACGGGCGAGAGGAGCATGAACTCGGGGGATGCCATGAGAAAACCTCGTGCATCCCACGATACGGACGATACGAACTGTCCCCAAGGCGACATTGGTAAAAAACATGGCGTCTCTATATCGACGCCATGTTCATTCCTGCCGCCCTCATCACTGTCATGGCTGTGAGCTTCGGTGTGATCGTGGTGCTCGTCGCCCGCGAGGTCCACAAGCGCTGACCGCTAGGAGACGTTCGCCATCGGAAGCAATTCCAACGTCGCAGATGATTTTTCCAACAGCCGAGCTTGCGCGACACGCCGGGGGTCATTCCGATAGTTCTGAAAGTCCGCATCGGATGCGAAGCTGACGATATGTACCTCCACGGTACCATCGGGATGTCGAAGACGACGTTCCAAGCGCCCGTTGAACTCGGGCAACAGCGGCAAGACAGCGTCTTCGTAGGCTCGAAAGTCTCCGATTCCCTCTGCAGGTATTCGGGCAATGAGCACAAATGTTGCGAGGTTGCTTCGACCGGCCATCATCCTGGATCCAAGCCAATATTAGTCGAGCATTGAAGAAAATGTATCCCCGATGAATATCCGGATCGAAAGCTTGCTGGCCGGCGCAGAGCGCGCCGTCGGAGCGGTCGTGATCATCGATGTCTTTCGCGCCTTCACGACGGCGGCGGTCGCGCTCGCGAGAGGTGCAACGAAGATCGTCGTGGTCCGGGATGTCGATGAGGCTCTTGCGCTGCGTGCTGCGGGCGTCGGGCAACTCTGCATGGGAGAGGTGGGCGGGAAGCGCCCCTCGGGCTTTGACCTTGGTAACTCCCCGTTCGAGGCATCTCAGGCTGATCTCGAAGGGCGGACCATCATTCAACGCACCAGCGCCGGTACTCAGGGGATCGTCGCCGCCAGGCAGGCGGCGCGGCTCTATGCCGGCTCGTTGGTCACCGCGACGGCAACTGCGCGTGCCCTTCTCAGACAGGGACCGGCCGAAGTGACGCTGGTGGCGATGGGGCTGGAAGGCTCTCGGCGCTCGGACGAGGATGAACTTTGCGCCATTCATCTCCGCAATCTGCTGCAGGGCCGCGCCGGCAGTCCAACCGGAACGCGCGACGTCATCCTGGCAGGACCTCAGATCCCGGCATTCAACGATCCGACCAAGCCGCACTTGCATCCCGGCGACCTCGAAATCGCTCTCGACATCGACCGCCATGATTTTGCGGTGCTCATAACCCACGAGGACGGCCGCCTGGTCGCGCGGAAGGAGACGGTTTGATTCTGCGGCTCAGGCGCCGCGATCGCCTTCCAGCTCGCGCGGCCGGATGGCGATGAACACGGCCATCGCCAGGGCCATCAGCACGGCGACCACCGTGAAGGCGAGGCCCCAGGCGAGCGGTGACATTCCGCCCGCGGCGTCGAGCGTCCAGCCGATCGCCAGCGGACCGACGAAGCCGCCGG
>CADECW010000136.1 GCA_902825855.1 uncultured Rhodospirillales bacterium
GTCGCGATTGAAGCCTGTCGCTTGGGCAGCACCTGCAGCAGGGCTTGTCGGGCTCCGAGCGCTCACTTCGGGTCGCGTTGGCCACGCCGCGCAGGACCGGCCTTCCAGCAAATTCGGGGGTGGCGGGCATCTGCGCGACTCGCCGGCCCGCATCAGCCGGCGCACATGGTTTGGAAGATTCGCTCCGTCCGCGAGCTCTGCCTGATTGCACTCCGTCGGTGACCGGTTCAGCCCGTCCTGGCGTCCACCGCCGCCTTTTCCAGGCGCGCCGCACTTTCGTCCAGCTCCTCGCTGTAGCGCGTCAGCCGACGGCGGTCGCCCTCGTCGGTGACCGTTCCCGTCAGGCGCCGCGCCCGCCGAGCGAGATCGCGCAAGCCGTCAGCCTGCTTGAGGATGGCCTCCTTGCTGGGAGGCCGCTCGGACAATGCCGTCTGGAGCTTCTGGAACATGCCTTCTCCTTGTTGGCGTCTTTGGCCAAATACACACACGCGCTCTCGAACCTGCCGCAGGAATCCCCGCGACATGTAGGTGTCGGGTGTCTGTAAGGGTGCCTTTCCGGCCTTGGCGGCCCGGCCAAATGGGGCGGACGAGACCGCCTTGCCTCTGCAATAGCAGGCCAGGCCGGTCGTGGCCAACCCGCGCGATGCCATCCGGTCGGGCCTCGGCGTGGCGACCGCCGGCCGGGCCCTGCTCCGACGGTGAGCGGCAGGAATATGAGTGTCGGGCGGCAACAAACAGTTCGCCAATTTCTTGGTCAGCCAGGGACAGGAGGCGGATCATGGAAGAGCTTCGCGACCGGGTCAGTCGGGTCATCGCCGAACGGTTCCACGTCGCTGACGACCGCATCATCGAGGCGGCGACCCTCGACGAGGATCTCGGCGCCACCAGCCTCGATCGCGTCGAGGTGGTGATGTGCCTCGAAGACGAGTTCCAGATCTACATCACGGACGATGAAGCTTCGCGCCTGCACACGGTGGCCGATGTGGTCACCTGCGTCATGGCGGGTGTCCAAAGAGCCCAAGCGGCCGGGGCCAACCGGCGGCTCTAGCGGCGCAATCCGACCGCGTTGCCTTGCGCCTTGCCACGGCAATGCCCATCTCTGGCCTATCGTCGGCAGCGACCTTCGGGCGCCGGCGGCTGAGAGACCGAGGGTTCGCCTCGTGCTCCCGCCTGACTGTCCGACAATGGTGATTTCGTGTTCCGCCCGCTTCGCGCCGTCGAACGGCTTGTCCGGAATGAGCTCGCGCTCCTGCGGACATTGGGGCGCGACCGCCGCCTGGCGTCCGCCCGCCTGCCACGCCTGATCCGGAGTGGCCCTGCCGCCGCTGTCCGACCGGGCGGCAGTAAAGACCCACCGCCACCACCGGCGCCTGTCGAGTCGCCGACGTGACTGTTACTGTTTTCGAGCCTCCCGAGGTCCATTCGCCAGTGCGCGGGTTGCCTCCGGGCTGCAGCGTGCGGCGTGCCTTGCGCGGCGATGCCGAACGCGTTGGCAGCCTGCTGCGCGGTGACGAGCGCCTGGAAATGGAAGCGCTCGAGGGGCGTCCCGCGCTCGACGTGCTGCAAGGCTGGATGAGCAGCGGAGCGCATGTGCTCACCATCCGCGGTGACGCCGCAGCGATCTTCGGCATCGTCCCCTGCCCTGGCGTTCCCACGGCACACCGAGTGGCGACCCCGTGGGACGTCGTTGTCGCGACGCTCTGCCGGGAAGACCTCATCGGCGTGCTGTGGCTGTCCCGCCTTCAGGTCGATGCCTGGCAGCGGCGGTGGGCCGTGCTGCAAACAGTGTGCGACTGCCGCAACCGGTTCCGTAGCCGGTGGCTGGATTGGCTCGGCTTCGAGTGTCGTGGCCGCGTCGAATGTTTCGGTGCGGCGCGTATGCCCTTCGATCTTCACGTGCGCCTGGGCGACATGCCCGGCTGCGTGCAATGAGGCGGCCGTCGCACGGCAGCATGCGCCACCTTGGCGTGCTGCGGGGCAGCGGGACGCTTCGCTGCGGCGGCGTCGTTCTCGGCTCGGCCGACTACGAGATAGACGGCTTCTGCACGAGGCCAGGCGAAATCGTTGGATCAGGCGAGATCCGCATGGCCCGGGCCGAGCTCGCCAATGCCATCGGCCGCAAGGACCTCGAACTGACAACAGAGGACGGCAAGGTTCTGACCCTGCGATTCTCCGGCGGCCGGTTCGACCCCAGGCTGGGGGCGGCACATGCCGACGTTCTTTCCGGCTTGCCTGCCGAAGATGAATGGAGCCGGGGTGACTGAAGCCGGAAGCGTGGTTGCGGTCCGGCTGCCGCGCTGCTGGTTTTATTCTCGGCGCCCAGGCGCCGGGCGGCGCCAGTATCAGAGTCCGCATGGCAGGACTCCGTATCGACCGACATGATTTCCGCCAAGGCACTGTCGAAGCGACAAAACGACTTTGCCGCGTCCAGCACACATAAAATGCAGCTCAACCGGCTACGGGAGCGGTAGCATGGCAAGGTGCGAGCCTGGAGGGCCCCTTGAGTGGCAAGCGTGTGGTACGGCGACTGGCAGCGATCCTGGCAGCGGATGTCGTTGGCTATTCGCGTCTCATGGGCCGCGACGAGAACGGTACCCTCGCCCGGCTGAAGGCTCATCTCACCGAGCGCCTGGAGCCGATACTGGCGCGCCATGGCGGTCGGCTGGTGAAGTTGACCGGTGATGGCGCTTTGGTGGAGTTTCCCAGCGCCGTCGACGCCCTCAGTACGGCCATTGAGTTTCAGCAGGCCATGGCGGAGGCAAACCGAGGAAGCTCCGAGGACACCTCCATCATTTTCAGGGTTGGCCTGCACCTCGGCGACCTGGTTGTCGAAGGGAACGACTTATTCGGTGACGGCGTGAACGTCGCAGCGCGCCTCGAGGCAGAGGCTCCGCCGGGCGGCATCGTCGTCTCGCGCGCCGTTCATGACGCGGTCGAGGGTCGGCTCAAGGCCAAGCTCAACTCGCTGGGCGAACTCACGCTCAAGAACATCGCGCGTCCGATCGGGGCGTTCCGGGTCGAATGGGAGGCAGCGGATTGGCTGATAGCCGCCGCGTCGACGGATGCCGCGCCGCCCGCTTCAACCGACATGGCGCTAGCGCTGCCGGATGAGCCCTCGATCGTCGTGCTGCCCTTCGCCAATCTCAGCGATGACTCAGAGCAGGCGTTTTTCGCCGACGGCGTCACCGAAGACCTCACCACCGCCCTGTCGCGGCTGCGCTGGCTGTTCGTGGTCGCCCGGAACTCGTCCTATGCCTACAAGGATCGCGGCGTCGATGTTCGCACGATCGCGCGCGAACTCGGCGTGCGTTACGCCCTCGAGGGCAGCGTGCGCCGCGTCGGCCCGCGCATCCGTATCACCGGCCAGCTCATCGATGCAGAGAAGGGCGGCCACATCTGGGCCGAAAAGTACGATCGGCAGCTCGACGACATCTTTTCCGTCCAGGACGAGATCACCGAAAACATCGTCGCATCGATCGAGCCGCATCTCTGGGAGCGTGAAGGCGACCGCGCCGCCGCCAAGCCGCCCGAGAGCGTCGACGTGTGGGGCCTGGTCGTGCGGGCGGTCGACTTGGTCAACCGCTTCGGCCTCGCCGAGAACGAGGAGGCGCGCCGGCTGCTGGAGCGCGCCATTGCCCTCGATCCGGCTTACGCCCGTGCCCATGCCATCCTTGCCTGGGCGCTGTGGTGGGCTACGCTCTACCATTACATCGCCGACCGAGATGCAGGTTACGCCGCGAGCAACCGCCACGCCCAGGAGGCCCTTCGCCTCGATCGCAACGAGCCGTGGGCGAGACTTATGGCTGGCCTCAACCTCAGCACGGCGGGCCACCACCAGCGAGCGCTGGCCGAACTCGAGACGGCGCTGGCACTCAATCCCAACTTCGCACTTGGCCGGACTGTCCATGGTTGGGCCTTGCTGCGCGCCGGCCGCTACGACGAGGCGATCGCCGAGACGGCAAGGGCGCTGCGCATGAGCCCGCTCGACTCGTTCGCTGGGCTCTACACCACCATCCATGGCCTAGCGTTGCTGGCGGCGCACCGCTTCGAGGAGGCGCTGCCGCACCTGCGGGCATCCGTTGCGGCCGACGCGGAATTCGCCGGCCACTACAACGCGCTGATCAGTTGCTGCGGTCACCTCGGCCTTCTCGACGAGGCAGCAGAATGGCTCGCTCGCCGGAACCGTGTCGGCCCGCCGCTGCGTGTCGAAGGGCTGCGCCACAATCTGCGCAACTTCGCTCATCGCGACGTGTTCGCGGAGGGACTGACAAAGGCCGGGGTCCCAGAGTAGGAACGTGCTCTTCGGCATGGGCGCCAGCTCAAGAAGTAGCCTCGAGGCATCGCCTGTGGGTCCAGTTTGACGGGCCGCTAAAGCGGGGAGACCTGCAACAGATTCTGTTGACGAAGCGCCAACCGCATGGGGAAGTTCAAAAATGAACTCCTCGATGCCAAGCTCCCCACACGTCGATCTCAGCGTGCACCACAAGGCGAGAGGGTTTTCCGACCGCTTTGCCTATGGTTTCACAAAGCTGTTGCGGTTTTTTGCGGATACTTTCTTCGCCCGCCGATACGGACATCGGGCAGTGGTGCTCGAGACGGTCGCCGCAGTCCCGGGCATGGTCGGCGCCACACTCACGCATCTCAAATGCCTTCGCCACATGTGCGACGACGACGGTTGGATCCGTGTCCTGCTCGAGGAAGCCGAGAACGAGCGCATGCATCTGATGACTTTCATTCACGTCGCGCGCCCCAGCCTGTTCGAGCGCCTTGTCATCGTGACGGTACAGTGGATCTTCTACGTCGGGTTCTTCCTGCTCTACCTCGTGAGCAGCAGGACCGCGCATCGGGTCGTAGGCTATTTCGAGGAAGAGGCGGTCATCAGTTACACGCACTACCTTCGGGAGTTCGATGAAGGGCGCGTCGAGAACGTCCCTGCCCCGGCGATCGCAATCCACTATTGGAAGATGCCCGCCGACGCGACCCTTCTTGACGTGGTGCGGATCATCCAGGCCGACGAAGCCCACCATCGAGACGTCAATCATGCCATGTCCGACAAGCTGAGCGGACTGGTCGTCAACGAGTCGGCGATTGCTCCATATCCCGTTCACGCGAACGAGCTTCGCGCTCCAACCAGGCAATAGGGGTCATCGAAGGTCATGCGCGTACAGGTACTCGTCGTCGGGGCGGGTCCCGTCGGCATGACGGCGGCATCCGAGCTCAGACGGTACGGAGTTTCCGTGCGCATCGTCGACAGGGCGCCGGAACGAACCGACAAGTCCAAGGCACTGGTCCTGTGGAGCCGCACGCTGGAATTGCTGGACCGCGCAGGAAGTCCGGTCGACGGAGCGGCACCTTTCGTTGCTGCCGGGTTCAAGGCGAACGCGGTGAATTTTGTCGCCGCGGACGGCGACATCGCAGGACGCATTGCCTTGGATTCCGTGAAGAGTCCCTATCCCTATGGGCTCATGATCCCGCAGTCGGATACGGAGCGCCTGCTCGACGAGCGCCTGGGAAAGCTCGGGATCACTGTCGAGCGGCGGATCGAACTGGTTCGCTTCGTCGAAAGGCCCGACCTGGTCGAGGCCATACTTCGGCATCCGGATGGACATGAGGAAACCGTACAAGCCGATTGGCTGCTGGGCTGCGATGGCGCACACAGCGCCGTACGCCATGGCCTCGGTGCGTCCTTTGCCGGCGAGACGATGGACAGTGATTGGATGCTCGCCGACGTGCATATGCGCGGCTATCCCTTTCCTGACAGCGAGGCTTCGGTCTATTGGCATCGCGACGGCGTCTTCGTGATCTTTCCGATTTCACCCGGACGCTATCGCGTGATCGCCGATCTTCCGGGAACGGGGCAGGAGCATCCGGCGGCTCCAACCCTGGAGGAAGCCCAGGCAATCATGACGCGTCGGGGCCCACCGGGACTGGTTGCCTTCGATCCCATCTGGCTGGCCGGGTTCCGCATCAATGGTCGCAAAGTCGCCGACTACAGACATGGCCGGGCGTTCCTGCTCGGCGATGCTGCCCACGTCCATAGCCCGGCCGGCGGCCAGGGAATGAATACCGGCATGCAGGACGCCTTCAACCTTGCCTGGAAGCTGGCGATGGTGGTGCGCGGCAAGGCGCGGGAGGGTCTGCTTGAAAGTTTCAGCGCCGAGCGCAGCAAGGTCGGCGACGAAGTGCTGAAATCGGCAGGACGTCTGACCGTCATCGGCACGCTGAAGAATCCCGTCGCTCAAGCGGTCCGCGATACCGTCGCGCACGCGCTCATGGGACTGACCGCGGTTCGGCACAAGCTTGCCGACACGATGACCGAGGTGACGATCGGCTACCCTGGCAGCCCGTTGAATGGACCGGCGTCGGGTGCCTCGCCGAAGCCTGGGGAGCGGTGGAGACCAACCGTCGGCCATCGACCGCCAGGCGGTGGCGGGACCCCGCTTTTCAGTCTGTTCGCCGACCGCAACGATGCGGCGTTGGGATTGACCAGGCGGTTTGATGCCATTCTTGACCCCGACATCCAGACGCCACCGGAAGGAGGCTGCATCTGGTTGGTGCGACCGGATGGCTACGTCGCCTGCTCGACAAGCGAGGCTGACGAGGTCGCCCGCTACCTGGAGAAGATAGCCGTCGGCGGCTAATGTACCCCACAAGGGCAGGTCGGCGGCCTACAGGTGGCAACGGCCGGCATCTCGAGCCGACACGGAAAGGCCGCCAGCGCCCGTGACATCGGCACCTGGCAGCGTGTGGCGGCGAAAGGCAGCGCCTGAAGATGCTTCTCTATCGCAAGCAGGGTCACACCGCCATCCTGACGCTCAGCCGTCCCGAAGCGCGCAACTGCTGGGGACAGGACTACAATGACGGCCTGCTCCGCCATCTCGACGAGGCGACCGACGACGACGAGGTCCGTTCCGTCATCCTGACCGGCGACGAGGCCGGCGGCGCTTTCTCCGCCGGCGCCAACCTGCGCGATCCCAACACCCACAACACGCGCTCGGCCGCCGCCTTCGTGAAGCGCGTGGGCCGCGCCCGGAACTTCCCGTCCAACCTGCTGGCCGACTTCCCCAAGCCCGTGATCGCCGCGGTGAACGGCTACGCCATCGGCATCGGCTGCATCATCACCTTCTGCTGCGACCTAGTGGTGGCCTCCGACCGGGCGGAATGGCGACTGCCGCAGGTCGCGCTCGGCATCCTGCCCAATTACGGCGGCGCGACGCGGCTGGCGCGCATCGTCGGCAAGGGCCTGGCAATGCGGGTCGCGATGGGCTTTCCGCTCAAGGCCGAAGAGGCGCATCGCATCGGACTGGCCCAGTGGCTGGTGCCGCATGACGAGCTGATGACGCAGGCGGTGGCCGTCGCCGATCATATCGCGGGCCTGCCGCCGCTTGCCGTGCGCATGGTCAAGGAATCGATGAATCGCGGCCAGGACATCCCCAGCATCGCCGATGCCTCGCTGGTCGACGCCTACCGCTTCATGGTGCTGGAGATGAGCGAGGACAAGGCGGAGGCGCACGAAGCCTGGCGCGCGCGCCGCAAGCCGAGCTTCCGAGGGCAGTAACTCCTGCCGGACGCCAGGACGAAGACCGTGAGCCGCTCAGGCGGCCGCGACGTCCTTGGACGAGATGCGCCGGCGTCTGGCGTTGATATCGCGTAGCACGACCAGCATCTCCTCGGCCACGACGTCGCCCGGAATGCCGTCGCCTTCGGCCTCGAGCTCCTTCATGTCGACCCACACCGCATAGAGCGGCGCGGTGCGGCTGGTGATGATGCCGGCATGGAGCAGCGTCTTGATCAGGACGCGGAACATGTTGGTGCTGTCCTTGAGGGAGTTGCGCCGGTCGTCGTCGCTGAAGCTCTCCTTCACCGCGTCGCGCACCCACTGCCAGTCGAGCCCGTACTTGGCATAGATGACCTGCTTCTGCTCGGCGTTGATCAGGTTGAACAGCAAGGTCTGGAAGATCTGGGCTGCCCAGTCCTCGACCTTGCGGTGCTCCTCCCCGCTGAGATGGCGGATTGTCCTGGCCGCCCAGATCCGGCCGAAGCGGTGATGGAAGGCCTCGTCGCTCATCACCAGCTGCACCAGGCGGCGCAGCACCGGGTCGTTGGTGCGGGCGTTCAGGGTCGCGAACGAGCCCATCGCCAGGCCCTCGATCAGCATCTGCATGCCGACGATCTTCTTGTAGACCTCGTTGGTGCTCACGAGATCGGCCAGCACCGTGGCGATGGTCTTGCCGACCGGCAGCGGCTCGCCCCAGCGCTTGGCGATGTAGCGCGTGAAGCCCGCGACGTGGCGGGCCTCCTCGCGCGCCTGGTTGGCGGCATATTCCTGGGCGCCCGGGTCGAGCAGGATGTGGCAGAGGCTGGCCGACAGCGACAAGGCGCCCTGCTCGCCATGCAGCAGGTTGGAGATCGACCAGTGCATGACGTCGTTGGCGAGCTGGATCTTCTGGCCCTCGTCGAGCCGGTCGGCGACGGCGCTCTTGAGCTCCACGATCATGTCGAACGGCACCACCGGCATGGCGGCCATGTCGAACGGCTGGTCGAAATCGATGTAGTTCTTGTCGAGCGGGTCCCAGAAGTGGTCGTGGGTCGCCGAAATAATGCTGTCGAAGGCATCGCTGCGCCGGCCGTAACGCGGTACTTCCAGCATCGCCGGGAAGTCTTCCGGCATTATGGTGTCGTAGGCCTTGTCATAGGTGATTTGCTGGGCCATTTGGGGCCTCCGATGAGGGGGTGAATATGACGGTCGCGTCACCTTTTTCAATGGATTTTTCCCCAGTCCCGGCGCATGGGACTTCCGCCATATTCCGGCCGAATGGTGGGCGGATGGCGCCGCCCGCCCAGGAGTAAGACATGTCCCGCCGCCGCCGCATCTACGAGGGCAAGGCCAAGACCTTGTTCGAAGGCCCCGAGCCCGGGACGATCGTCCAGTACTTCAAGGACGACGCTACCGCGTTCAACAACCAGAAGAAGGGCACGATCACCGGAAAGGGTGTGATCAATAACCGCATCTCCGAGTTCCTGATGACCAAGCTCGGGGAAATCGGAGTGCCCACCCATTTCATCCGCCGCCTGAATATGCGCGAACAGCTCATCCGGCAGGTCGAGATCATCCCGCTCGAGATCGTGGTGCGCAATGTCGCCGCGGGCTCCTTTGCCAAGCGCTTCGGCGTCGAGGAAGGCACCCAGCTGCCGCGTTCGATCATGGAATTCTTCTACAAGAACGACAAGCTGGGCGACCCCATGGTGACGGAGGAGCACATCACGGCGTTCGGCTGGGCCACCCCGCAGGACCTCGACGACATCGTGGCACTGACCTTGCGCGTGAACGACTTCCTGTTCGGACTGTTCCTCGGCTGCGGCATCAAGCTGATCGACTTCAAAGTCGAGTTCGGCCGCCTATATGAGGACGACATGGTCCGCATCGTGCTGGCCGACGAGATCAGCCCGGATTCCTGCCGGCTGTGGGATCTGCGGACCAACGAGAAGCTGGACAAGGATCGTTTCCGCCGCGACCTCGGCAAGGTCGAGGAAGCCTACCAGGAGGTGGCGCGGCGCCTGGGCATCCTGATCGACCAGGGGCCGGGCGACGTCCGCGGTCCCACGACGCTGCAATAGAAGAGGCGAGATGAAAGCCAGAGTCCACGTGACCCTCAAGAACGGCGTGCTCGACCCCCAGGGCAAGGCCATCGGACACTCCCTCAACCGGCTTGGCTTCCCCGAAGTGGGCGACGTCCGCCAGGGCAAGTTCATCGAGCTCGAGCTCGCCGAGACCGACAGGACCAAGGCCAAGGCTCGGCTCGACGAGATGTGCCGCAAGCTGCTGGCCAACACCGTGATCGAGAACTACTCCATCGAGCTGGTCGGCTGATGAGGGCTGCGGTTCTTGTCTTCCCTGGCTCCAACCGCGAGGGCGACGTCGCCCAGGCGATCGAGCTCGTCACCGGCCGCAAGCCGCAGATGGTCTGGCACGGCGACGGCGACTTCGAGAAGACCGACCTGATCGTCGTCCCCGGCGGCTTCTCCTACGGCGACTACCTGCGCTGCGGCGCCATGGCCGCGCTGTCGCCGGTGATGGCCGAGGTCAAGAAGCGGGCGGCACAGGGCGTGCCGGTGCTGGCGATCTGCAACGGCTTCCAGATCGTCACCGAGGCGGGCCTGCTGCCCGGCACCTTGATGCGCAACGCGCACCTGAAGTTCGTCTGCTCCGACGTACATCTCAAGGTCGAGACCAGCCAGAGCCTGTTCACCAACCGCTACCAGGCGGGCCAGGTGATCCGCGTGCCGGTCGCCCATGCCGAGGGCAACTACTTCGCCGACGACGACACGCTGAAGCGCCTCGAGGATCGCGGCCAGGTCGCCTTCCGCTATTGCGCGCCCGACGGCACGGTCGACGGCAGCGGCAATCCCAACGGCTCGATCCGCAACATCGCCGGCGTGTTCAACGAAACCAAGACGGTGATGGGCCTGATGCCCCATCCCGAGAACGCGGTCGAGCCAATGTTCGGCGGCTCCGACGGCAAGGCGCTGTTCGAAGGCCTGGTCGAGGCCCTGACATGACGAGCGGCATCGCCAGCGCGGAGAAGAATCCCCCGGTAAAGCTTCCGAACGAACCCACGATCACGCCGCAGATCGTGGCCGAGCATGGCCTGTCGCCCGAGGAATACCAGCGTGTCCTGGCGATCATGGGCCGCACGCCGACCATGGTCGAACTCGGCATCTTCTCGGCGATGTGGAGCGAGCACTGCTCCTACAAATCCTCCAAGGTGTGGCTGAAGAAGCTGCCGACGAAGGCGCCCTGGGTGATCCAGGGCCCGGGCGAGAATGCGGGCGTCATCGACATCGGCGACGGTCAGGCCGCCATCTTCAAGATGGAGAGCCACAACCACCCGTCCTACATCGAGCCTTACCAGGGCGCGGCGACGGGCGTCGGCGGCATCCTGCGCGACGTCTTCACCATGGGGGCGCGGCCGATCGCCAACCTCAACGCTTTGCGTTTCGGTGACCCTGCGCATCCCAAGACCCGGCACCTGGTGTCGGGCGTCGTCGCCGGCATCGGCGGTTACGGCAACTGCATGGGCATCCCGACGGTGGGCGGCGAGACCAACTTCCATGCCGCCTACAACGGCAACATCCTGGTCAACGCCATGACAGTGGGCATCGCCCCGGCCAACCGCATCTTCTATGCGGCGGCGGCGGGCGTCGGCAATCCGTTGGTCTATGTCGGTTCCAAGACCGGACGCGACGGCATCCACGGCGCCACCATGTCGTCGACCGAGTTCAACGAGGACAGCGAGAGCAAGCGGCCGACCGTGCAGGTCGGCGATCCGTTCGTCGAGAAGCTGCTGCTGGAGGCCTGCCTGGAGCTGATGGCGACCGACGCCATCGTCGCCATCCAGGACATGGGCGCCGCCGGCCTCACCTCCTCCTCGTTCGAGATGGCGGCCAAGGGTGGGCTCGGCGTGATCGTCGAGCTCGACAAGGTGCCGATGCGCGAGACCGGCATGAATCCGTACGAGCTCATGCTCTCCGAAAGCCAGGAGCGCATGCTGATCGTGCTCAAGCCCGGCCGCGAAGAGCTGGCGCGCAGGATCTTCGAGAAATGGGAGCTCGACTTTGCCGTCATCGGCCATCTCACCGACACCGAGCGCATGGTACTGAGCTGGCACGGCGACATCGTGGGCAACATCCCGATCCCGCCGCTGGTCACCGAGGCGCCGGTCTATGAGCGGCCATGGACGCTGACGCCGCTGCCGGCGGTACTCGACGCGGCTGAGGTGCCGGCACCCGGCGACTGGCGCGCCTCGCTGCTGACGCTGATGGCCAGTCCCGATCTCGCGAGCAAGGCGTGGATCTGGCACCAGTACGACCACCTCATCATGGGCAACACGGCGATCCGTCCGCAGGACGGCGACGCCGCCCTGGTGCGCGTCAATGGCGGGCACAAGGGGCTCGCCATGACCTCCGACTGCACGCCGCGATACGTGCAGGCGCATCCCGAGACCGGTGGCCGCCAGGCCGTGGCCGAGGCGTGGCGCAACATCACGGCCGTCGGCGCGCGACCGCTTGCCGTCACCGACAACATGAACTTCGGCAATCCGCAGAAGCCCGAGATCATGGGCCAGTTCGCCGGCGCCATCATGGGCATGGCCGAGGCCTGCAGGGTGCTCGACTTCCCGGTCGTGTCGGGCAACGTCTCTCTCTACAACGAGACCGAGGGCCGGCCGATCCTGCCGACGCCGACGATCGGCGCCGTCGGCGTGATCGACAATATCGTGAGCGCCGTCGGTTCGCGCCTGACCCAGGCGGGGCTGGGCATCGTGCTGATCGGCGAGACCACGGGCTGGCTCGGCCAGTCGCTCTACCTGCGCGAGGCCTGTGGTCGCGAGGATGGCGCCCCGCCTCCGGTCGATCTCGCCGTCGAACGACGCAACGGCGACTTCGTGCGCTCACAGATCGCCATCGGTCGCGTCGACGCCTGCCACGACGTCTCGGACGGCGGGCTGATCGTGGCCCTGGCGGAGATGGGCCTCGCCGGCGGCACCGGCATGGAAGTCGCCCAGCCGGCTGGAAACGCTGTGCCATCGCACGCGTTTTTCTATGGCGAGGATCAAGCCCGCTATGTCATCGCCAGCGGCTCGGCCGACGACGTGATCGAAGCGGCCCATGCGGCGGGCGTTCCCGCCGTGCTGCTGGGCTATTCGGGCGGCGCCTCGCTGGTGGTCAGGGACCTGCTGTCGCTGCCGCTCAGCGACATCAAGGCGGCCCACGAGGCCTGGCTGCCGGGCTATATGTCGGCAACGGAATAACGCAGGAAAATCAAGCCATGCCGATGGCCGCCGAAGACATCGTCCGCCTGATCAAGGAAGGCATCCCCGACGCCGAGGTCGAGATCCAGGACCTCGCGGGCGACGGAGACCACTATGCCGCCACGGTCGTTTCTGCGGCTTTCGCCGGCAAATCCAAGATCCAGCAGCACCAGATGGTCTATGGCGCGCTGGGTGGTCGCATGGGCGGCGTGCTGCATGCGCTCAAATTGACCACCATGGCGCAAAGGCCTTAGGGGCCTTATATTCGGACTCAGACCCGCGCTCTCTCGGGCGCTTCAGGAGATCGACATGAGCGAGCCTCAGGTATTCGACCGTATTCGCGACGAGATCGCCAAGAACGACGTGCTGCTCTTCATGAAGGGCACGCCGGTCTTCCCGCAGTGCGGCTTCTCGGCCGCCGTCGTGGAGGTGCTGAGCGACCTTGGCGTGAAGTTCCATGGCGTCAACATCCTGGTCGACCCGGAGCTGCGTCAGGGCATCAAGGAATTCAGCCAGTGGCCGACCATCCCGCAGCTCTACGTCAAGGGTGAGTTCGTGGGCGGTTGCGATATCGTGCGGGAGATGGCCGAGACCGGCGAACTCGCGCAGTTCTTCAAGGAAAAGGGCGTCGCGCTGGCGAACGCCGCCTGACCTGGTCCAATCTAGTCGAAGGCGTAGGACGCCATCGACAGGTTTCCCAACGTAAACGACCGATGGAGCGCGCGCCCGTGCGCGCCCTCGCCTGCCGCGCCGAAGGCGACATGAATCGGCAGGAAATGCTCATCCGTCGGGTGGGCATCGCGGGCATAGGGCGCCTTGCTGCGATAGTCCGCCAGCGCCGCCTCGTCCCCCTTCTCCACCGTCTCGGCCAGCCAGTCGTCGAACGCCTTGGCCCACGGCTCGGGCTCGGCATCGTTGCCGGCGCCGCGCACCAGGGCTCGCAAGTTGTGCGTGGCGCTGCCTGAACCCATGACCAGCACGCCCTCTGAGCGCAGGCTGCTGAGCTTGCGGCCGAGCGCGATATGATGCGCCGGGCTTTCGTCGGGCTGCACCGAAAGCTGGAAGATCGGGATGTCGGCCTCGGGCCAGGCGAGCTTGGCCGGCACCCAGGCGCCATGGTCGAGCCCGCGATGCGAATCGTGCGCGGCGCCGGTTAGCTTGGCGACGCGCTCGGCCAATGCAGGTGCGCCCGGAGGATCGTAGCGCAACTGGTAGAGCGCTTCCGGGAAACCGAAGAAATCATGGATGGTTGCCGGCTTGTGCGCCATCGAAACGGCCGGGACGTCGGTGTCCCAGTGGGCCGAAACGGCAACGATGGCCGTCGGACGCGGCAGCAGCTGACCGAGCGATGCCAGGAAAGCCCGCGCCGGCCGATCCTCGAGGATCAGCATGGGAGAGCCGTGTGAAACAAAGACCGTTGGCATAGACATCGCTTTATTCCTCGGTCGCCCTCAGGCAGCTTGTGTGCAATCGGGGTCTCGTATCAGGGAGCAGGGATTAATGCATGTTTTTCGGATTTTGACGCGTCTTGCAGCTTGCCTTGCCGTCTTGTGGGCAGTCCCGGCCGGCGCGCAGACGCTGAAGATGGTCGCCCATTCGGACCTCAAAGTGCTCGATCCGATCTGGACGACCGCCTTCATCACGCGAAACCACGGCTACATGATCTACGACGTGCTGTTCGCGCGCGATTCCGAGCTGCGCGTCCAGCCGCAGATGGTCGACAAGTACGATGTCTCGGCCGACAAGCTCAGCTGGAAGTTCACCCTGCGCGACGGCCTCGAATGGCATGACGGCCAGCCGGTGACGGCGGAGGATTGCGTCGCCTCGCTCAAGCGTTGGGCCGCACGCGATGCGCTCGGCCAGCAGCTCATGGCCTCGGTCGGCGAGCTGAAGGCGGTCGACGCCAAGACCTTCACCCTCGCGCTCAAGGAACCGTTCGGTCTCGTCCTCGAGGCGCTGAGCAAGCCCTCGTCGAACGTGCCCTTCATGATGCCCAAGCGGGTCGCCGAAACCGATCCATTCAAGCAGATCGACGACTATATCGGCTCCGGCCCCTTCATCTTCAAGAAGGACGATTGGAAGCCCGGCGAGAAGGTGGTCTACGTCAAGAACGCCAAGTACAAGCCGCGCGCCGAGCCGCCTTCGCTGCTGGCCGGCGGCAAGGTGGTGAACGTCGACCGCCTGGAATGGATCGCCGTCAGCGATCCGCTGACCGCGGTCAACGCCCTCCAGCAGGGCGAGGTCGATCTGATCGAGCAACCCGTGCCCGATCTCTTCCCGGTGCTGAAGGCCGACAAGAACATCGCGCTGTTCGGCTGGAATGCGCAGGGCAGCCAGATCATCATGCGCTTCAACCATCTCCATCCGCCGTTCAACAACGTGAAGGCGCGCCAGGCGGCGATGTACGCCATCGCCCAGGAGGACTTCCTCAAGGCACAGGTCGGCGATCCCGACATCTACCGGGTGTGCAACTCGCCGCTGGTCTGCGGCTCGCCCTACGAGAAGAGCTATGGCGACCTGCTGGTGAAGCCCAACTTCGAGAAGGCCCGCCAGCTCCTCAAGGAGAGCGGCTACGACGGCACGCCGATCGTCATGATGCAGGCGACCGACCTGCAGACGGCCAACCAGCTCCCGCCGGTCGCCAAGCAGACGCTCGAGCGGGCCGGTTTCAAGGTCGACCTGCAGGCGATGGACTGGCAGACCGTTGTGTCGCGCCGCGCCAAGAAGGACGCGCCCGACAAGGGCGGCTGGAATGTCTTCTTCACGACGACCGTCACGGTCGACGCCGACAACCCGGCCAGCAACGCGTTCTCCAGCGGCGGCTGCGACAAGGCATGGTTCGGTTGGCCGTGCGATCCCGAGATGGAGAAGCTGCGCGCCTCCTATGCCCGCGAGATCGATCCAGCCAGGCAGAAGGACATCGCCATGGCAGTCCAGGACCGCGTCATGGACCAGGCAAGCTACATCGTGCTCGGCCAGTACAAGGCGTTCGGCGCCTACCGCAAGGACCGTGTCTCGGGCTGGCTGGCGGGCCCGGTGCCGGTGATGTGGAACATCACCAAGAAGTAGTTCGGTGGACATCGTCAGGCCGGCGGGGAGGTCTCTCGCCGCCAGCCTTTCGATCCTTTTCAGGCAGCGCGCGCCAGCGGCTCCTCGCGCCAGCGGCGCGCTGCCTCCGCAACGCGCTTGCCGAGCGCCTCCATGGTGCGGAAGTCGGAGGCGGCAATGCCTTCGACACCCTGGTCACCGTTTGCCTGAGCCATGGCGCCGACGGAAGCGCCCAGGCGATTGAGATCCTCGATCGAGCCCTTGGAATGGTTGTAGCCCGGCGGCAAGCCGAGCCCGACCCACACCATGCCGTGCTGCAACGCGAGCGTAAGCAGTTGGTAGAGCGTGTTGTGCTTGTCGCCATTCCATGACGCCGAGGCGGTGAAGCCGGCGGCGAGCTTGTTGCGCCACGCCCCCTCCATCCAACGCTTCGACGTCCAGTCCTTGAACTTGGCGAACTCCGCCGACACGCCGCCCATGTAGGTCGGACTGCCGAAGATGATGGCATCGGCGCTGTCCAGCTCGGCCTGGCGAGCCTCGGTGTCGGCGACGGGAATCAGGCTCGCCCTGACGTTGGGGACTGCCTCAGCACCCTTGGCGACGGCCTCGGCAAGCGCCCGGGTATGGCCGAATCCAGAATGATAGACGATGGCGACGGTGCTCATGGTTCTGTCCAATCCTTTGATTTTACTGGAGAAAGATGAGGACAATTTCACCAGTATATTGAGTTACAGTTAGTGACTGGAAACATCTAGGGAGAGTTCTATATATTCACCAGTAGGTACCGATTCGTAACTCACGGAAATTCCCATGGACGCCAACCAGACCCACGGCAAGGAGAGCGTATCCTGCCCCATGGACTTCATTCTGCGCATGCTGATGGGGCCGTGGACGACTTACATCCTCTACAACCTCAAGACCCACGGGCCGCAGCGCTTCGGCGAGCTGAAGCGCCGGGTGACCGGTATTTCGGCCAAGATGCTCACGGAGCGGCTGCGCACGCTGGAAGGCGCCGCGCTGGTGCGGCGCCACTACGAGGCGACGATCCCGCCCAAGGTCACCTATTCGCTGACCCAGCGTGGCCACGAGCTCGATGACGTTCTGGGCAAGCTCGCGGAGATCGGAACGCGCTGGGAAACCGAGGATGCCGCCCTGCGCGCCGCGCGGGCAGCGGAGTTGAAGGCGGCCGAGTAGCGACAAGGGTCCCGACCGGAGCAGAGCGCAGCGAGGTTAGGCGGAGGGACCTTTTCTGTCGATGCGTCGATAAG
>CADECW010000137.1 GCA_902825855.1 uncultured Rhodospirillales bacterium
GCGGAGCGCAGCGAAGCGAAGTGGAGGGACCTATTCTGTTGATGCGTCGACAAGAGAAGGTCCCTCGACTGCGCCGCCCTTCGGGCGGCTCCGCTCGGGATGACGGGAAAATTGTGGCTCCCACTCCCGTCATCCCGACCGGAGCGGAGCGCAGCGAAGCGAAGTGGAGGGACCTATTCTGTTGATGCGTCGACAAGAAGAGGTCCCTCGACTGCGCCGCCCTTCGGGCAGCTCCGCTCGGGATGAAACGGTGGTGGGGATCTCAGAGGAACGTGACGCGGGCCTCGCGGCCGAGTATCGGGGGGAAACCGACGCCGCCGTCGGCCTCGATCTCGACCTCGATCTGGCGGACGTTGGCGACTCCGAGATCAGCCTCGCTGCGCTTCTCGCGCTTCACGGTCATGGGAGCGATCGCGATCCTGCCGCGGTACACCGTAGGGCTGCCGCGGAACGTGACTTCGACCGGCGAGCCTTGCTTCAGGCGCGGCAGGTGCAACTCGTCGACCGTCGCGAAGACACGCAGCTGCGTCATGTCGACGACCTTGGCGATGCCCAGGTGCGAGGCCATCTCCCCTTCGCGTGAATTGATCTGGGTGACGACGCCGTCGATCGGCGAGCGGACAAGAGCCTCTTCCCGGATGCCTATCCTGTGATCGAGTGCTGCCTTCAGGTAGACGAGATCGACGGCATTCTGCTCGAGGTCGATCTCCAAGCGGCGCTTGCTGAGTTCGAGACTGGAGCGCTGGCTCTTGAGACCCTGTGCGGCCAGCCGGACTTCGAGTTCCTTCTCCTCCGGCGGCTTTCCGGAGCGGTTGCGCAGCATCGTCGACAGCCGATCGCTTTCGATCGACGACTTCAGGGAGTCTTCCTCCAGCTTGATATTGTCGACGCGGATACCCTTGAGAATGACGTCGCGCGTCCGCTCGGCCTTGCGCAGGTTGTTCTCGGCGACCTGCACGCCGACCTCGGCCTCGGCGTAGTTGCCCATGACGGCTATGATCTCGTTGCGCTTGACCGTCTGGCCTTCCTTGATGCGCAGTTCCTTCAACACCATGCCGCCATTTGGGTCGTTGGCGATCATCACCGTGCCGGCCGGAGCCTCGGTATAGCCGCGCGCGATCAACGGCCCGGAGGTCGGCAGCGCGGTCGTACCGTTGGCTGCCTGCTGGCTGCGGGCAATCCACGCCACGGCCACGGCCACGGCAACCGCCGCGACCGTTCCGGTCATGATCCGCTTCATGGTTCCGCTCGTCGCCACTGCCTGCTGCCCGTCATCCCCGCTGGAGCCTTCGCCAGGAACATTTGCGCAAAAAACGATTATTTTTCAATGGGCTCGACGCCCAATTCACCCCCAATATGGCAACCTATTGTGGCCAAATTCGACGGAGCCTACCCGGTGTCGCGGTGCACCATCGTCGCCGGGCCCTCCGCGAACCTGTGACGCAAGGGGCGAATAGCTCGGTTCGCGCGGGATGCAGGAGGCGTGGAGCTACATCTTCAGCACCCATGCCTCGACATTGCCCTTGCCCTTCACCTCGATCTCGCCGCGCGACTCGAACGCGTACTGGCCATTCAGCTTCTCGTAGACCGGGCGCGTCACCTGGATCATGTCGGGCACGCCGCCCGATTCCATGCGGCTCGCCAGGTTCACCGTATCACCCCAGAGGTCGTAGATGTACTTGCTCTTGCCGATGACGCCGGCCACGACCGGACCGCTGTTGATGCCGACCCGGAGCTTCATCGAGACCCGGTTTTCCAGCGCATGCTCGCGGGTGATGTGCACCATGCGGATCGCCATGCGCACCATGCGGGCGGCGTGGTCGGGCACCGCCACCGGCAGGCCGCAGACGGCCATGTAGGCATCGCCTACCGTCTTGATCTTCTCGATGCCGAGCTCGTGCGCGGCTTCGTCGAAGCGGCTGAACAGGCTGTTGAGAAGCGTCACGACCTCGGCCGGCGGCATGGACGACGACATGGCCGTGAAGCCGACCAGGTCGGCGAAGGCCACCGTGACCTCGGCGAAGCCGTCGGCGATGCCCTTCTCGCCGCCGCGCAGGCGATTGGCGATCGGCGCCGGCAGGACGTTCAGCAGCAGCTCCTCGTTCTCGCGGTTCTTGCTCTCGATGATGACGTTCTTTTCGCTGATCTCGTCGACCATGCCGTTGAAGGCGGCGCAAAGCTGACCGATCTCGTCGCGCGTCCGCACCGGCACGTGGGCATTGTGGTCGCCGCCCGCGAAGCGGCGCACACCGGCAGTCAGCTCGCGCAAAGGCCCGAGCAGCGAGCGCGAGAGCCAGGCGCCCGTCACCAGCACCACGATGAGCGCCAGGCCGCCGACGATCATGAGATCGCGCTCGAGCCGGCGGACGGGAGCGAAGGCCTCCGACGAGTCGACCTTGACGATCAGCGCCCACTTGACGCCAGGGATGCGGACCGGTCCCCAGGACGCCAGGGTCGGGATGCCGCGATAGCCCAGGACCTCGCCAGTGCCTTCGACGCCTCCGAGCGCGGCACGACTGGCCTGCGTCTCGACCTTCTGTTGCAGGACGGGCGTGCCGTAGCGGCGGATGTCGTCGATATCCTGCTCGGACGTCTGGCCTCCTTTCAATTCGGTGAAATAGACGTCGCGGTTCTCGAAGAACATGCGCGGGCTCGAGCGGATCAGGAAGTCCGGTCCCACCAGATAGGCCTCGCCGGTCGCGCCGAAGCCCTCATTCTGCCAGCGCCGGCTGCCGGTGACGATATTGTCGATCTCGTCGATCGAGAGCTGGGCCACCAGCACGCCGATGACCACGCCCTGCTCGATGATCGGCGCGGCCATGAAAGCCTGCGGCGCACCGTTCGCCGGCATGTAGTCGGAAAAGTCCTCCAGGCAGGTCATCGACGGGTCGGGCGTCTGGGCACAGCGGGCGACGGCGACGGCCAGGTTGGACCGGCGGTAGGGACCGGCTCGCAACGAGGTGCCGAACTCGGCTTCTTTCTCGACGGTGTAGATGATCCGCCCGGTCCGCGGATCGACCAGCAGCAGGTCGGCGAAGTTCAGCGTCGCCGCAGCGGTCCGCATCAACGGATGATAGAGAGCGTGCAGCCTGGCGTAGGCGCCCTCGCCCGCCTGGTCGACGAGCTTGCGCCGCTCCTTGGGGTGCGGGTTGTCGACGATGTACCAGTCCTGCAGGAAGTACGGAGCCGACCCGGCCGGCAGGAATTCCTGCATCGGCGTGTCGGCGCCCAGAAGCCGGCGCACCATGGGCATGTAGTCGGTTTCGTACCACTTCACCACACCCTGGCGAACGTCGTCGGGAACCGGTTTGGCATCCAGCTCGTCGACGGCGTCGCGGAAGCCGCGCATGGCGTCGACCGCCATCTTCGATGCCGAGAGCAGACGCAGGTCGTTGCGGATGGTGCGGAAATAGATCGCGACCTGGTTCGCCTTGCTCTCGCGCATCGCCGTGAGCTGGTTGAAGATCGTCTGCTCGAGCGAATCGCGCGCCCTGACGTAGCCCAGGCTGCCGGTGATCGCCACGGCCACGGCGCCCAGCAGGATCAGGACGGCGAACAGCTTCGCCGCCAGACCCCAGCGTGCCGGTCGAATGGCCGTGGCGCCGGCCATGATGCAGCGTCAGCTCTTCTTTTGCGTGTAGGCGCCGCCAGAGTTGGCGGCACGCACTTCGGCCGCCGTCCGCGCCTTGCGCAGCTCCACCAGCCGGCGCGCCTCGTCGTCGAGCATGGCGCGGGAATTCTTGACGACCGCCTCGGCATGCGCCGCCGGGAACTTCACAGCGCCGTTCTCGTCCATGTGGATCAGGTCGCCCGGCGCCACGTCCATGCCGCCGACCGAGACCGGCACGTTGACCGCCTGCACCGCCATCTCGCCATGGCCCGCCGTGACGCCGCCGAGCAGGAGCTGGAAGCGCAGCTTGCGGATGGCATCGATGTCGCGCGACGGCCCGTTCGAGATCATGCCGATGCAGCCCACCGCCATCATCGAGCTCACCATCATCTCGCCCGCCAGGCCGGCCTTGTTGTGCAGCTCGGGCGGCCATTTCTGCTGGATCACCAGGATGGTCGGCTTCTTCATGGCGTCGAGGGCATCGACCACGTTCATGAAGGACAGCCGGCCGGCGAAGTTGGGATCGGGCAGGCCGTAGACGCAGGTGACGGCGTAGCCGACGATCGGCCCCATCTCCGGATAGAGGCAGCGGATGGTGCTGTCGCTGTACCAGTTCTCGGTCCACGGATTGTACAGGCCGAGACACAGCGGATTCTTGGGATAGGTCGCCACCACGTTGGTGATGGTGGGCGTGTCGATCTTGCGCAGCTCGGCGAAGATGTCGTCGGACAGCGTGATGGCTTGGTCGGGCATGGCGGCGTTTCTCCTTGTGCAGGCTCGTTCTTCGCGCAATTGGCTGCCGCCGACAAGGGATGCATTTTTGCCGTCATCCCGAGCGAAGCCGCCCGAAGGGCGGCGCAGTCGAGGGACCTCTTCTTGTCGACGCAGCAACAGAACAGGTCCGCTTCGCCTCGCTCCGGTCGGCTCCGGTCGGGATGACGGGGATAGGCCGACCGCCTGCTACGGCACGAAGACCATGAACACGAAGACCGCGAACAGTACCAGATGCACGAAGCCCGGCAGGATGTTGGTGCGACCGCCGGCGAAGGTCACGATGCTGACCGCGAAAGTGAGTGCGAGCAGGGCGGTGTCGTTCATGTCGACGCCGAGCTCGAGCCGCTGATCCAGGTTGATCGCCAGCAGGGCGACGGCGGGAATGGTGAGGCCGATCGTGGCGAGCGACGAGCCGAGCGCAAGATTGAGGCTCTTCTGCAGCTCGTTGCGACGGGCCGAGCGCAGGGCAGCGACCGTCTCGGGCAGCAACACCAGCAGCGCCACCAGAAGGCCGACGGCCTCGGTCGGCGCGCCGATTGCCACGACCGTCTTCTCGATCGACCCGGCGACACCCTTGGCCAGCAGCACGACAGCCACCAGGCCGACCAGCAGCAGCGCGACGCTTTCCCAGAGCTGACGCTGGCTGGGCGGGGCGTGATCGTCCGAAGCACCGCCGAGATCGGACAGGAAGTAGTCGCGGTGGCGCACGGTCTGCACATAGAGGAACACGGCGTACAGGATGATCGTCACCAGGCTGACGAAGACGAGCTGCGAGGTGTTGTAGAACGGGCCGGGGGTGCTGGTCGTATAGGTCGGCAGGATCAGCGTCAGGGTGGCAAGCGGCATCAGCACGATAAGGTAGGCGCTGGCGCCGGGCAGGCGGAAGCCCTGCTCGCCGTAGCGTAGCCCGCCCAGGATCAGACACAGGCCGACGACGCCGTTGCATACGACCATGATCACCGAGAAGACGGTTTCGCGCGCCAATGTCGGCTTGCCTTCGCCCGCCAGCATGATCGACAGGATGAGCGCGACCTCGATCACCGTCACGGCGACGGTCAGCACCAGCGTGCCGTAGGGCTCGCCGGTACGGTGGGCGATCACGTCGGCGTGCCAGACGCAGGCGAACACCACGGCCATCAGCACGAACAGGCCGAGCACGGGCAGCGCCAGGCCCAGTGTTGACGCGTAGCCTGCGAGTGCGGCCAGGACGAAGGCAGCTGCAAGACCGGCCAGCGGGATGACCCGCCACGCCAACACCCGATAACGGCTTGCCATTCTTCCGCCCCGTCCCCTCGCACGCGCCTGAATAAGACACGGTATACGCAAGCCTTGCGCACGAAGCGAGGCTGACCTTCACCTGCGGCGCAGCAGACGGCGACACGAGTAATCCGCCCGTAAGCAAGATGCACGTAAGCGAGAAGCGCGTAAGCGAGATGCCCGTAAGCGAGATGATGGCGAGCTGCACATCGCATGACACACCTCTCGGAAACGGTCGCGATCGTCTGCGGCAATTCGGCATCGCATGGCCAGTTCGCAGGCACGACGGACGATTCACTGCGTACAGCCACGTAGCCGCCATAAAAGCGGATGCACATTGATTCATCGCCGTCGATGGAGCTTGCGCGCATGAAGAAAGGCATTTTGTCGAAGGTGGCGGCAGTCGGCGTGGTGGCGGGCCTGATCGTCGCCGGCTGGTTCATCGCCTCCGAAGCCGGACGAGACAAGGCACGCGCCGCGGCAGCCGCGCCGACGCCGGCCGTGCCGGTCACCGTCGGCACAGTGGAGAAAAGGGACGTCCCCGTGATCGTGCGCGGCATCGGCACGGTGCAGGCCTACAAGGCGGTTGCCGTGAAGACGCGGGTCGACGGCCAGATCGTCAAGGTCGCCTTCGAGGAAGGCCAGTTCGTCAGGACCGGCGACCTCCTCTTCCAGATCGACCCCGCACCCTTCCAGGCCGCACTCGACCACGCCAGCGCGGCCAAGCGACGCGACGAGGCGCAGCTCGCCGGCGCCAAGCTCGACCTCGAACGCTACGGCAAGCTGCTCGGTCCGGGCTTCCAGTCGCGCCAGAGCTTCGACCAGCAGCAGGCGACCGTGGAAGCGCTGACCGCGACGGTGTCACTCGACCAGGCGGCGATCGACACGGCCAAGGTCAACCTCGACTACACCGAGATCCGCGCGCCGATCGACGGGCGCACCGGGCAACGCCTGGTCGATCTCGGCAATATCGTGACGGCCGCGCAGCCCGCGGCACTGGTCAACATCACGCAGCTCAAGCCCATCTTCGTGAACTTCACCGTGCCGCAGGACGTGACCGACGAGGTTCGCCGCCACCAGGCGCAAGGGCCGCTTGCCGTCGAAGCTTATGCCAGCGACGACAGAAGCCGGCTGTCGGTCGGCAAGCTCACCCTGGTCGACAACCAGATCGACACGACCACCGGCACGCTGCATCTCAAGGCGACCTTCGACAATGCCGACGAACGGCTGTGGCCCGGAGAATTCGTCAACGCGCGGCTGGTGGTGACGGTGCGCAAGGGCGCGATCACCGTGCCGCAGCGCGCCATCATGCAGGGCCCCGAAGGTCCCTACGCCTACATCGTGAAGCCCGACAATACGGTGCAACGCCAGGCAGTCGACGTCGAGGAGACGCAGGACGGCCTCGCCGTCGTCAGCAAGGGGCTGGCGGGCGGCGAGAAGGTCGTGCTCGACGGCCAGTACCGGCTGACCGAGGGCGCCCGGGTGAAGATCGATACGGCCCCGGTCGCCAGCAAGGCGGGGTGAGCACTGCGCCATGAACATCTCCGAGACCTTCATCCGTCGGCCGATCGCGACGTCGCTCCTGATGCTGGGGCTGCTGGTGTTCGGGGCCGCGACCTACAACCTGCTGCCGGTCGCGGCGCTTCCCAATGTCGACTTCCCGACCATCACCGTGTCGGCCACCCTGCCCGGCGCCAGCCCCGACACCATGGCATCGTCGGTGGCGACGCCGCTCGAGCAGCAGTTCGCCGCCATCCCCGGCCTCGCCTCGATGAACTCGACCAGCGGGCTCGGCACGACCTCGATCACCCTGCAGTTCGACCTCGGTCGCAGCATCGACGGCGCGGCGACCGATGTGCAGACCGCGATCAATGCCGCCAGCGGCCTGCTGCCGAAGGACCTCCCCAACCCGCCGACCTATCGCAAGGTGAACCCGGCCGACCGGGCCATCCTGATCTACGCCGTCAACTCGGACGCCCTGCCGATCTACAAGGTCGACGACTACGCCTACACCATCCTGGCGCAGAAGATCTCGGCGGTGACGGGCGTGTCGCAGGTGCTGGTCGCCGGCCAGCAGGACTTCGCGGTGCGCGTCCAGGCCAACCCCACGGCGCTCGCCGCCCACGGCATATCGCTCGAGGACGTGCGCGCCGCCGTCGCCGGCGCCACCGTCAACCAGGCCAAGGGCAACCTCGAGAACGACCAGCAGTCGATCACCATCGACACCAACGACCAGCTCTTCCAGGCCAAATCGTACGGCCACGTCATCGTCGCCTACCGCAACGGCGCACCGGTCAAGCTGCAGGACGTCGCCACCGTCATCGACGCCACCAAGTCGCCGCGCAACGGCGCCTGGTTCGGCGGCAAGCGCTCCGAGCTGCTGCTGATCTTCCGCCAGCCCGGCGCCAACACCGTCGAGGTCGTCGACAACATCAAGAAGATGATGCCGCGCCTGCTCGCCTCGGTGCCGCAGTCGGTGCATGTCGAGCTGGTCTCCGACCGCTCGCAGTCGATCCGCGATTCGGTGAACGACGTCGAGTTCACCCTGATCCTCACGATCGGCCTGGTGGTGATGGTGATCTTCATCTTCCTGCGCCACCTGTGGGCGACCATCATCCCGTCGATCACCGTGCCGCTGGCTTTGGTGGGCACGTTCGGCGTGATGTACGTGCTGGGCTACAGCATCGACAACCTGTCGCTGATGGGCCTCACCATCGCCGTCGGCTTCGTCGTCGACGACGCGATCGTGATGATCGAGAACATCGTTCGCTACATCGAGGAGGGCGACAAGCCGTTCGACGCGGCGCTGAAGGGCGCCGGGCAGATCGGCTTCACAATCGTGTCCATCACCTTCTCGCTGATCGCCGTGTTCATCCCCCTGCTGTTCATGGGCGGCATCGTCGGCCGGCTGTTTCGCGAGTTCGCCGTCACCGTCACCGTGGCCGTCGTCATGTCGGCCTTCGTGTCGCTGACGCTGACGCCGGTGATGTGCGCGCGCTTCCTGAAGCGCCAGGCCGGCCACAAGCGCGGCCGGCTCGACCAGATGTGCGAGGACGCCTTCGATGCCGTGCTGCGCGGCTACGACCGCGGGCTGAGGTGGGTGTTCCGCCACCAGTTCGTCACCCTGCTGTCGACCGTCGCGCTGATCGGGCTCACCGGCTATCTCTACGTCGTCATACCCAAGGGTTTCTTTCCCGAGCAGGACACCGGCTTCATCTTCGGCCAGGCCGAGGCGCGGCAGGACATCTCCTTCGCCGCCATGGCCGACGTCTCGAACCGGCTGTCGGCCATCATCCAGAAGGACCCGGCCGTCGCCGGCGTGGTCGGCTTCGTCGGCTCGACCGGCGGCAACTCGTCGGAAAACACCGCCCGCATGTTCATCCAGCTGAAGCCGTTCGCCGAGCGCGACGCCTCCGCCCAGCAGGTCATCCAGCGCCTGCGGCCCAAGGTGGCGGAGGTGCCGGGCGTAAAATTCTTCATGCAGGCCGGCCAGGACATCAATGTCGGCGGACGCCTCAGCAAGACCGAGTTCCAGTACACGCTGACCTCGACCGACGGCGAGGAGCTCAATCACTGGGCGCCGATCATCGAGCAGTCCATGGCCAGGCTGCCCGAGCTGCAGGATGTGGCGTCCGACCAGCAGATCGCCGCGCCGCACCTTGCCATCGACATCGATCGCGACGCCGCCTCGCGGCTCGGCCTGTCGCTCGCCCAGATCGACCAGACGCTGTATGACGCCTTCGGCCAGCGCCAGGTGGCGACGATCTACGCGTCGAGCACGCAGTACAAGGTGGTGCTGGAAGTGTTGCCGTCGTTCCAGGCCGATCCCGCCGCGCTGTCGCGCATCTATGTCAGCGGCCAGAACGGCGCCCAGGTGCCGATCAGCACGGTGGCGCGCTTCAGCAACAGGACGGCGCCGCTCACGATCAACCACCAGGGCCAGTTCCCGGCAGTCACCCTCTCGTTCAACCTGGCGCCCGGCGTGGCGCTCGGACAGGCGGTCCAGAGGATCCAGCGGCTGCAGGCCGACCTCAAGACGCCGATCACGCTCGACGGCTCGTTCCAGGGGACGGCGCAGGCCTTCCAGTCGTCGCTGAGCTCGACGCCGCTGCTGATCGCGGCGGCCATCCTCGCCGTCTACATCGTGCTCGGCATGCTCTACGAGAGCTACGTCCATCCGATCACGATCCTGTCGGCCCTGCCGTCGGCCGGCGTCGGCGCCCTGCTGATGCTGATGATCTTCCGCTACGACCTCAGCATCATCGCCCTGATCGGCATCATCCTGCTGATCGGCATCGTCAAGAAGAACGCCATCATGATGATCGACTTTGCGCTGGAGGCCGAGCGCGAACAGGGCAAGAGCCCGCAGGAGGCGATCCACGAAGCCTGCCTGCTGCGCTTCCGCCCGATCATGATGACGACCTTCGCCGCGATCGGCGGCGGCCTGCCCTTGGCGATCGGCGCCGGCGCGGGCGCCGAGCTGCGCCAGCCGCTCGGCATCGCCATCGTCGGCGGCCTGCTGGTGTCGCAGTGGCTGACGCTCTACACCACGCCGGTCATCTACCTGTACCTCGATCGCTTCGCGCACTGGCTTGCCGGCAAACGCCCCCGGCCAGCCGGCGATATCCCGGCCAGCGTGCCGCACGCACCGCCGACGGCTCAGGCGGGCACGCACGCAGCCGACTAGCAGCGGCCACCAGCCTCCATGTCCGGTCGCCACGAGCAGGACGAGTATCTCGAGCAGGACGAAGCCGGGCGCGACGATGCCGGCCGCCGCAACAGCCTGATCGCGCTCGCCGTCCTGGCGGTGCTTGTCGTCGCCGGTCTTCTGTTGGTGGACCGGCTGTCGTCGGTATCGGCGCTCCAGGATTGCCTGATGAGCCGCGCCACCAATTGTGCGCCCGTCAGTCCGCCGCCTTCGGCTGCGCCCGCGGACCGGAGCGCCGGGACTTCCACCACTCGCTGAACTCGCCGACGACGCCCTTGCGGAAGGCCATGACGATCACGACGAAGATCAGGCCCTGGATCACCAGCACGAACTCACCGGTCGCGGCAAGATAGTTTTGCATGGTGATGATGATGAAGGCGCCGATCACCGGGCCGATGATCGTGCCGAGTCCGCCGACCAGGGCCATCAGCACGACCTCGCCCGACATGGCCGCGCTGACGTCGGTCAGCGTGGCGAACTGCAGCACCAGCGCCTTGGTGGCGCCGGCGAGGCCCGCCAGGGCGGCCGAGAGCACGAAGGCGAGCAGCTTGTAGCGGTCGGCCTCGTAGCCCAGCGACAGGGCGCGCTGCTCGTTGTCGCGGATCGCCTTCAGCACCTGGCCGAACGGCGAATGGATGAAGCGGTAGATGGCGCCGTAGCCGAACAGGAAGATCGCCAGCACGACGTAGTAAAGGACGCGATCGTCCTTGGTCGGGATGAGGCCGCCCAGCAGCGGCTTGCGCACGATGCCCTGCAGGCCGTCCTCGCCGTGGGTGAACGGCGCCTGGATGCAGAAGAAGTAGACCATCTGCGCGAAGGCGAGCGTGATCATGGCGAAGTAGATGCCCTGGCGCCGGATCGCCAGCGCGCCGGTGACCAGGCCGAGCAGCGCCGCGCCGCCGACGCCCGCCAGCAGGCCGAGCTCGGGCGGCATGTCCCAGGCCTTGACGACATGGCCATAGAAGTAGCCCGCCATGCCGAAGAACATGGCGTGGCCGAAGCTCATCAGTCCGGCATAGCCGAGCAGCAGGTTGAAGGCGCAGGCGAACAGCGCGAAGCACAGCGCCGTCATCAGGAACACCGGGTAGGCGAACCACGGAGCCGCCAGCGCCAGGGCGGCGACGGCGGCGGCGACGATCAGGCGCTGGGTCCCGTTCATTTGGTCTGTCCGAACAGGCCGGCCGGCTTGATCAGCAGCACCAGCGCCATGACCACGAAGATCACGGTGTTGGAGGCCGGCGGATAGAATACCTTGGTCAGGCCTTCGATCAGGCCGAGGCCGAAGCCGGTGACGATCGAGCCCATGATCGACCCCATGCCGCCGATCACCACGACGGCGAACACGACCAGCACCAGGTTGGTGCCCATCAGTGCCGAGACCTGCTGGATCGGCGCCGCCAGCACGCCGGCCAATGCCGCGAGGCCGACGCCGAGGCCATAGGTGAGCGTGATCAGGCGCGGCACGTTGATGCCGAAGGCGCGCACCAGCGTCGGGTTCTCGGTCGCCGCGCGCAGGTAGGCGCCGAGCTTGGTGCGCTCGATGCCGTACCAGGTGGCCAGGCAGATCACGAGCGCCGCCAGCACGACGAAGCCGCGATAGGTCGGCAGGAACATGAAGCCGAGATTGTAGCCGCCGGGGATCGGGTTGGCATAGGGCGCGCCCGACGATCCCCACTTCCACTGGAACAGGCCCTCGATCACCAGGGCGAGGCCGAAGGTGAGCAGGAAGCCGTAGAGATGGTCGAGATGGTAGATGCGCTTCAGCAGCAAGCGTTCGAGCACGACGCCGAACAGGCCGACGATGATCGGCGCCAGCACCAGCGACGCCCAGAACGGCACGTCGAGGATGCCGAGCAGCAGCCAGGCGGCGAAGGCGCCCATCATGTACTGCGCGCCGTGCGTGAAGTTGATCACGTTCAGCATGCCGAAGATCACGGCCAGCCCGAGGCTCAGCATGGCGTAGAACGCGCCGTTGATCAGGCCCAGCAGAAGCTGGCCGAACAGGGCCTGGGGCGGGATTCCGATGAGCTCGAACATGGCGTTACACCCCCAGATACGCCTGCAGCTTGCCGATGTTCTGCTTCACGTCGCCGGCCGTCATGATATCGACGACGTGGCCGTCCTCCATGATGTAGTGGCGGTCGGCCACGGCGGCGGCGAAATGGAAGTTCTGCTCGACCAGCAGGATGGTGAAGCCGCGACCCTTGAGCTGCCGGATGATCTCGCCGATGCGTTGGACGATGACCGGCGCCAGGCCTTCGGTCGGCTCGTCGAGCAGCAGCAGGTTGGCGCCGGTGCGCAGGATGCGGCCGATCGCCAGCATCTGCTGCTCGCCGCCCGACAGCTTGGTGCCCTGGCTGCGCCGACGCTCCTGCAGGTTGGGAAAGAGCTGGTAGATCTCGCCGAGGCTCATGCCGCCCGGCCGCACCATCGGCGGCAGCAGCAGGTTCTCCTCGACGTTGAGGCTCGAGAAGATGCCGCGCTCCTCGGGGCAGTAGGCAAGTCCGAGGCGCGCGATGGTGTCCGACGGCTGGCCGACGGTCTCCTTGCCCTCGAAGGTCACCGAGCCGGTGCGCTTCTCGACGATGCCCATCACCGACTTCAGCGTCGTGGTCTTGCCTGCGCCGTTGCGGCCGAGCAGCGTCACCAGCTCGCCGCGGCCGATCTCGAAGCCGACGCCATGGAGAATGTGCGATTCGCCGTACCAAGCCTGCAGGCCCTGAACTTTCAGCAGTGTCTCAGCCATGGCCCGTCCCGACATAGGCTTCGACCACGGCAGGATCCTTGGACACCGTCGCATAGGGACCCTCGGCCAGCACCTCGCCGCGGGCGAGGACGGTGATGGTGTCCGAGAGATCGGCGACGACGGACATGTTGTGCTCGACCATCAGCACGGTGCGATCGCGGGCGACGGTGCGGATGAGCGCGGTGATGCGCTTGATGTCCTCCTGCCCCAGCCCCGCCATCGGCTCGTCGAGCAGCATCATCTCGGGGTCGAGCGCGAGCGTGGTGGCGATCTCGAGGGCGCGCTTGCGGCCATAAGGCAGCTCGACTGCCGGCAGCTCGGCGAAGGCTTCGAGGCCGACCGCCGTCACCAGTTCCATCGCCCGACCGTCGAGCTGGTTAAGCACCGATTCGCTGCGCCAGAAGAAGAAGGAGTTTCCAAGCTTTCGCTGCAGGGCGACACGGACATTCTCGCGTACCGAAAGGTGCGGGAACACCGCCGAGATCTGGAACGAGCGCGCGAGGCCCATGCGCGCGATCGCCGCAGGCGAGCTGCCGGTGATGTTGCGGCCCTTGAAGTGGATCTGGCCCGCCGTCGGCGTCAGGAAGTGCGTGAGCAGGTTGAAGCACGTCGTCTTGCCAGCACCATTCGGCCCGATCAGGGCATGAATCGTACCGCTTCGTACGTGCAGATCGACGTTCTTGACGGCGACGAAGCCCTTGAACTCCTTCGTCAGCCCTTCCGCCTTGAGAATTACTTCTTCTTTAGCCATCCCGCCTCCCTGCGGTGTGGCGAATTAATCGAAGCTTGGCGCCGCTGTCCAGCACTGGCGCAGTGTCGGCACCGCCGCTAGATATCTCGCCTCGTTGCGGGGAGTGGCGTGGTTTGGAGGGATTAGCGGATGAAAGTTGGTAAATCTGTTCGTGGTGTGGGTGCGGCTGTTGCCGTCGCCGGTCTGACTGCCCTGGGAATGATCGCGATCGCCCAGGCCCAGGCGCCGGCACCGCTCAAGATCGGTGTCATGGAAGGATTCTCGGGCGTCTACGGCGACCTCACCGCCGGCGAAGTCGAAGCCATGCAGATGGCGGTCGAGGATGCGACTCAACAGACAGGAGGCAAGGTGCTTGGCCGTACGGTCGAGATCCTGTCGGCCGACCATCAGACCAAGCCCGATGTCGGCGCCCAGATCGCGCGACGCTGGTACGACGTCGATGGCGTGAAGATGATCACCGGCCTCGGCACATCGTCGGTGGCGCTGGCCGTGCGCAAGATCGCCCAGGAAAAGGGCCTGATCGACATCAACACCGGCGCGGCCTCGGCCGATCTCACCGGCCCTTCCTGCTCCGAGACGGGCGCGCATTGGGTGTACGACACCTACGCGCTGGCCCATGTGACGGGCGAGGCCATGGTGAAGGCGGGCGGCGACTCCTGGTACTTCCTGACCGCCGACTACGCCTTCGGCCACGCGCTCGAACGCGACGTCACCGAAGTCGTGAAGGCTGCCGGCGGCAAGGTGCTGGGCAGCGTCAGGCATCCGCTCAGCACGCAGGACTTCTCGTCCTTCCTGCTGCAGGCCCAGTCCTCGAAGGCCAAGATCATCGGTCTCGCCAATGCCGGCCAGGACACGATCAACTCGATCAAGCAGGCCGGTGAATTCGGCATCGTCAAGGGCGGCCAGAAGCTCGCCGGCCTGCTGGTCTTCGCCACCGACGTGCAGTCGCTCACGCTGCCGGTGGCCCAGGGCCTGGTGCTGACCGAGTCGTTCTACTGGGACCTGAACGACGAGACGCGCGCCTGGACCAAGCGTTACCGCGCCAAGAAGGACAAGCTGCCGAGCATGCTGACGGTGGGCGTCTACAGCTCGACCCTGCACTACCTGAAGGCGGTGCAGGCAGCCGGCACCGACGACGCCAAGGCGGTGATGGCCAAGATGCGCGAGATCCCGGTCAACGACGTCATGACCAAGAACGGCAAGCTGCGCGAGGACGGCCGCCTGGTGCGCGACATGTACCTGTTCGAGGTGAAGTCGCCGGCCGAATCCAAGAGCAAGGACGACATCTACAAGCTCGTCGCCACCGTGCCGGGCGACCAGGCCTATCGTCCGCTCAAGGACGGCAAGTGCCCGTTCGTGAAGTAGTTCACCGGATCGACCGACCAATCGGAAAGGGCGCCTGCGGGCGCCCTTTTCTTTGGCCGGGACTCGGTTAGATTTGCCGCACGGGGGCACAAATGTGGGAGGCTGAACCTATGGCAACTGGAAAATCGTTTCGTCGCGCCGGCATGGCCGCTTCGGCCGTCGGCCTGGCCGTCGCCGGGCTGGTCGCCATGGCGCAGGCCCAGGCACCGGCACCGCTCAAGATCGGCATCACGGAAGGCTTTTCCGGCGTCTACGCCGATCTGAACCTCGGCGAGGTCGAGGCCGCGCAGATGGCGATCGACGATTTCGGCGGCAAGGTGCTCGGCCGGCCGATCGAGCTTCTGTCGGCCGACCATCAGACCAAGCCCGACGTCGGCGCGCAGATCGCGCGACGCTGGTACGACGTCGACAACGTCAGCATGATCACCGGCATCGGCACCTCGTCGGTGGCCTTGGCCGTGCGCAAGATTGCCCAGGAAAAAGGCAAGATCGACATCAACACCGGCGCGGCCTCGGCCGACCTGACCGGCCCGGCCTGCTCGGAGACGGGTGCGCACTGGGTCTACGACACCTATGCGCTCGCCAAGGTCACCGGCGGCGCCATCGTCAAGGGTGGCGGCGACTCCTGGTACTTCCTGACGGCAGACTACGCCTTCGGCCATGCGCTCGAGCGCGACGTGACCGCCGTCGTTCAGGCGGCCGGCGGCAAGGTGCTGGGCGGCGTCAGGCATCCGCTCAGCACGCAGGACTTCTCGTCCTTCCTGCTGCAGGCCCAGTCCTCGAAGGCCAAGATCATCGGTCTCGCCAATGCCGGCCAGGACACGATCAACTCGATCAAGCAGGCCGGTGAATTCGGCATCGTCAAGGGCGGCCAGCGTCTGGCCGGCCTCCTGGTCTTCTCGACCGACGTGAATTCGCTGACCCTGCCGGTCGCCCAGGGCCTGGTGCTCACCGAGGCGTTCTACTGGGACATGAACGACGAGACCCGCGAGTGGACCAAGCGGTTCCGCGCCAAGCGCGACAAGATCCCGAGCATGCTGACGGCCGGCGCCTACAGTTCGACCCTGCACTACCTGAAGGCGGTGCAGGCGGCCGGCACCGACGAGGCCAAGGCGGTGATGGCCAAGATGCGCGAGATCCCGGTCAACGACGTCATGACCAAGAACGGCAAGCTGCGCGAGGACGGCCGCCTGGTGCGCGACATGTACCTCTTCCAGGTGAAGTCGCCGCAGGAGTCCAAGAGCAAGGACGACATCTACAAGCTGCTCGCGACCGTGCCGGGCGACGAGGCCTACCGGCCGCTCAAGGACGGCAAGTGCCCGCATATAAAGTGATCGATCTGGTCGTCTGACCGGGAGAAAGGGCGCCTGCGGGCGCCCTTTTTGCTGCCGCGGCCTGTTCAGGGCTGACCAGCAAAATTAGCGAAATTAGCGATTAGCGGGATGACGAAGGCGCCATTCGCACAGGCTGCTCATGCGAAGCA
>CADECW010000138.1 GCA_902825855.1 uncultured Rhodospirillales bacterium
AGGCGGAGGGACCTTTTCTGTCGATGCGTCGATAAGGACAGGTCCCTCGACTGCGCCGCCCTTCGGGCGGCTTCGCTCGGGATGACGACAAAATTCGCCCTGGACTGATCACGTGGGTACGTTGAAGTGCCCCTGGATGAAGCTGAGGTCGATGAACGACTTGGCATCGGCGTCGCGTGAGACCTGCCCGGTCGATTGCCAGAAGGCCACCTGCTTATAGATATCGCCGACGTCGAGCCTGCCCTCGGGATCGATGAATGGCAGGCCCGCCGCGACCAGCGCAGGCGGCTGCTTCAGCACGTTGGAGAGAATGCCGATCATCTCTTCGTAGTTGGGGCCGGGCACCAGCTTGCCGTTCTCGCGCTTGCCGAACGCCTCGTGGTACGCCGCAGCGCCGCGGCGATAGGCCACCAGGAACTTTTCGACCAGGGGCCGGCGGTCGGCGATGGTCTTGGGCGAGGTGAAGACCGCGCCGAGCTGCCAGGGCACCTCGTCGCCGACATAGGCGATCGGCTTGCCGCTGCCCTCCGACTCGACTTGCCGGAACGTCGTTATGGGGAATACCGCCGCGTCGACCTGCCCGCCCTTGAAGGCCGCCACCATGTTGGGAATGGTCTGCAGCGGCACGACGGTCACGGTCTTCATGTCGACGCCGTGTTTGCGCGCCACGACTTCCAGCGAATAGTGGACCGACGAGCCCACCGTCGTGACGGCAACGCGCTTTCCCGAAAGCTCCTTGACGTCGCGCACGCCCGCATCCCATGCCGCGTTGGTGACGGCGATGACGTTGAGCTGATAGCCCGGCCGCTCGGCGCTCTGCGCCGCCACGACCTTGAGCCCGCCCTTGGCGGCGAGGTTGAAGAAGCCGGCCGTGAAGGCGGTGACGCCGAGATCGGCATCGCCCGAGACCACGGCCAGGGGCACCTGGGCCGCCGCCTGGAAGTCCTTCATCGTGAGATCGAGGCCGGCTTCCTTGAACCAGCCCTTCTCCTGGGCGATGAAGATCGGCCCCGACGACGACAGCTTCAGCAGTGCGATCGAGGCCTTCGTCAGATCCTGGGCCTTCACGGCCGGCGCCACCGAAAGCGCAGCCATCCCGCCCAGCGCCCACCGGCGGGTCATGCGATTGCCGAACACAAGAAGCCTCCGTTCCCTGGGCGAAGCCGCCAGCCCAACAATGCCAAAAGATCGACGAGACTTTCAACGCCCAGGTTTCATCGGCATCCTGTTCGTCTGCCTCGCATGGCGCTATCTACGGGCGACCCAGAGGCTGAATGGCGGCTGTCGAGAAAATGGATCCCGTCGATTGTGACGTGCTGGCCAGCGGCGGCGGTATGGCCGGTACGGTGGCCGCGATCGCGGCGGCGCGCCAGGGCGCCCGTACCGTCCTCTTCGAGCGTCACGGCTTCCTGGGCGGCGCCGCTACGGCCGGCGCCGTCGGCCAGTTCGTGGGATGGGAGACGCGCGCCGGCCGCCGGGTGATCGCAGGCCTCGCCGAGGAGATCGTCGAGCGCCTGCAGCGCATGGACGGCAGCAGCGGCCATGGCCATTTCGTGATGTCGACCGGACATCGCATGGATCGCGTCGAATACGACACCGAGATCCTGAAGGTCGTGCTCGACGAGATGGTGCACGAGGCGGGCGTCCGGGTGCTGCTGCACAGCCAGCTCGTCCAGGTATCGCGCCGCGGTCGCGTCATCAGCTCGGCGACGGCGCTGACCAAGGGCGGATTGCTCGAGCTGCGGGCCCGCATCTTCATCGACAGCTCGGGCGACCTCGACCTGATGGCGCGCGCCGGCGCCCCGTTCCTCGGCCTCGACGAGGGCGAGACCCTGCAGCCCGCGACCATGATGTTCCGCCTCGGGCCGATCGACTTCGCCGCCTTCGACGCCATGAGTGCGGACACCAAGGCAGCCCTCGCGGCCCAAGGCGTTGCCGAGGGCGCCCTGCCGCGCGCGGCGCTGCATTGCAGCCGCGTGCCGGGGTGTGACGATGGCTGGTTCAACGTCACTCGCATTGCGATCGACGCCAGCGATCCCTTCGCGCTGTCGGAAGGCGAGCGCGAGGGCCGCCGCCAGGCGCTGGCCGCGGCGCGCTTCATCGCCGCCAACGTGCCGGGTTGCGCCAGGGCGCGCCTCGTGTCGTTCGCCCCGCAGCTCGGCATCCGCGAGACCCGCCGCATCGCCGGCCTCGCCACGCTGACGGCCGACGACTTGCGCAACGGTGCCGAGTTCACCGACACCATGGCCCTCGGCGCCTATCCGATCGACGTCCATCACGTCGGCGACGCCAACATCACCTTCGAGGAGCTGGGACCCGACCACGTCTATGCCCTGCCCTACCGCATCGCCATCCCGCAAGGACTCGACAATGCTCTGGTCGCGGGACGCGGCCTCTCGGCCACGCACGAGGCGCACGGCGCCATCCGAGTCATGCCGACGGCGATGGCCGTCGCTCAGGCCGTCGGCACCGCGGCGGCCTTGCTGGCGGCGTCCAACCAGCCGGCCGCGGAACTCGATCCGGCAACCCTGCGCGAGAAGCTGCGGGACGCAGGCGCCATCCTCTGACTACAAGGTCGGTTCGCGGTCGATCATCGAGACGTGAGCCATGACGACCTTCCAGCCGGCATCGGGAAAGCGCACCCAGGTCTGGGTCTGGCGGCCGACCATCTCCCTGTCGCGAACCTTGTAGACCAGGGTAACGGTGGCGAGGTCGCGGCCCACCGTCACGATGTCGAGCCGGTGGCCCTTCTCCTTCGTGCCGGGACCGGGCGGCCGGGCCATGCGATGGGCATGAATCCGATCGAAACCGTAGCCGTGCTCGTAGTTGGCCAGGCGAATCGTGTGCGGGCTGTTCCAGAAGGTGGCGTCGAGCACGTCGACGTTCTTGTCGATCAGGGCCTGCTCGTAGCGCTCGAACAATATCCGTACTTCCTCGACGACTTCCGGGATATTCGGCGTCATGTCCGTCACGTCGTTGCCTCCAGTGCCTTCGCCACGGCGACCAGCGTGGCGTCGCTGCCGCGCGGCCCGACGATCGACAGACCGACCGGCAGCCCGTCGACCGTCGTGCCCGGGAGGCTGACCTGCGGGTGACCGGCATGACCGCCGTGCGCACAGAGGCAGGTGATGCGATCGCGCAGCGGATCGAGAACCGACAGCGCCTGGCCGACCGGTGGTGCAGGGAACGGCGTCGTCGGCAGGCAAAGGATCGTGCCGGCGGGCAGTAGGTACGCCATGCGCGCCCGCACTTCCTGGCGCATCAACTGCGCCCAGGTCTGCTCGGCCGGCGGCACCAGCGAGCCCATCACCAGTGCCTTGGCGACCGAGAAGGCGAAGCGTGGATTGCGCTCGTCGAGCCATGACTTGAAGGTGTTGTAGGCCTCGACCGGCTGCAGGGTGCGCTGGGCTCGCGCCCACACCGAAAGGCCGGGCGGCGCCATGACCTCCTCGCGACTGGATCCGATCAGCTTCGCCAGGCGCTGGACCATTGGCTGCAGCGCGGCGCCGACATTGGCGTCGGCAAAGCCGAAGGCGTCGACCGCGACGACCAGCCGGGTCGGCAGGACGGTCGGGATCGCCTCGCCCAGCATCACCGACGACACCCGGGCGAACGTCCCGGCGTCGCGCGCGAACCAGCCGGTGGTATCGGAGGTCGGCGCCTGCGGCAGCATGCCGGCGACGTCGATGCGGCCGTGCGTCGGCCGGATGCCGTAGAGCCCGCAGAAGCTTGCCGGCACGCGTACCGAGCCGCCGGTGTCGGTACCGAGCGCGGTATCACACAGCCCCGCGGCCACGGCGGCAGCCGAGCCCGACGACGAGCCGCCGGGCACGCGGCCGGGCGCGCGCGTGTTGACCGGAGTGCCATCGAAGGCGTTCTCGCCCAGGATGCCGAGCGAGACCTCGTCGGTGATGGTCTTGCCGACCAGCGTCGCGCCGGCGTCGAGCAGGGTCTGCACGGCCCAGGAATGTCTGGTGGGCACCGGGCGACCGGTCGGCCAGTCGTGATTGCCGCCGCCCGTCGCGACACCGGCCACGTCGAACAGATCCTTCGCGGCGAAGGTCAGGCCCTGCAGCGGGCCGTTCGCTCGGCCTTCGATGCGCACGCGCGCACCCGGCACGAAAGCGCCGATATCGTCGGTCATGACGGCTATCGTAGAGGCTTATTCAGCCGGCGTCGCCGGTGCGCTGCGGGTCCGCCAGCGCCAACGCGGGCCGAACCTCATGCCGGTCAGCCTGTCGAACCAGATGTAGACCACCGGCGTGATGAACAGCGTGAGCAGCTGCGACACCATCAGGCCGCCCACCACCGTGATGCCGAGCGGCTGGCGCAACTCGGCGCCGGCGCCGGCGCCGATGGCGATGGGCAAGGCACCGAGAAGCGCGCACGTGGTGGTCATCATGATGGGGCGGAAGCGCAGCTGCGCGGCTTCGACGATCGCCTGCTCGGCCGTGGCGCCCTGCGAGCGTCGCTCGATCGCGAAGTCGACCATCATGATGGCGTTCTTCTTGACGATGCCGATCAGCATGACGACGCCGATCATGGCAATGACGCTCAGGTCCATGTTGAACAGCATCAGGATCGCCAGCGCGCCGATGCCGGCCGACGGCAGTCCCGACAGGATGGTGAGCGGGTGGATGAAGCTTTCGTAGAGAATGCCGAGGATGATGTAGATCACGAGCACGGCTGCAAACAGCAGCATGCCCTGGTTGGCGACGGCCTGCTGGAAGACCTGGGCACTGCCTTCGAAGCTGGTGGCGATCGAGGCCGGTACGCCGATCTCGGCCGCCGCTGCCTGGATGTCGCGGACGGCTTCGCCCAACGCGATGCCCGGCGCCAGGTTGAAGGAGATGATGACCGAGGGAAGCTGGGCGATGTGGTTGACGGTGAGCGACGTCGGCTTGTCGCTGCGCTTGGCCACCGTATCGAGCGGCACCAGCGCGCCGCTCGGTGTGCGGATCTGCATGCGTCGCAACACTTCGTTGGTGTCGGCGTATCGCGGGTCGGCCTCCAGGATCACCTGGTAAGTGTCGTCGGATGCATAGATGGTCGAAACCTGGCGGGTGCCGAACGCCGAATAGAGCAGCAGCCGGATCTGGTCGACCGAAAGGCCGAGCCGCGAGGCGATGTCGCGGTCGATGTCGATCACCGTCGACCGGGCGCGGACCTGCAGGTCGGAGTTGACGTCCTGGATGCTCGGAATGCGCCGCATGCGTTCTTCCATGCGCGGCGCGTAGTCACGCAGCTCGGTGAGGTTGCTCGAGCGCATGCCGAACTGATACTGGGCACGGGTCTGCGTCGTGCCGATGTTGATCGACTGGATCGGCTGGAAGAACACGTTGATGCCCGGCACTGCCGCCGTCGCGCGGCGCAGGCGGGCGATCACCTGCAGCACGGTGTCAGTGCGCTCGCCCTTCTCACGCAGCGTGATGAAGATGCGCCCCGAATTGACCGTGTTCGCCGCGTTGCCGCCGCCAACCGTGGAAATCACCGACACGACGTCGGGATCGCGCCTGATTACTTCGGCCAGTGCGGCCTGGCGCGCCACCATCGCGTCGAACGACGCATCGTCCGGACCGACCGTCGAGCCTGAAATCTGCCCGATATCCTCCGTCGGGAAGAAGCCCTTGGGGATGGCCTGGAACATGATGCCCGTCGCCACGAACGTGCCCAGCGTGATGAGCAGGACAATCTTGGGAATGGCCACCGTGCGCTTGAGCGCCCAGGTATAGCCGGCCGTCACCTTGTTGAAGCTCCACTCGAACGAACGCAGCAGGAAGTTGTGCTTCTCGCGATGGTCGATCGGCTTCAGCAGGCGCGAGCACAGCATCGGCGTCAGCGTCAGGGAGACCACGCCCGAGATCAGGATGGCGAAACTGATGACCAGTCCGAACTCGTTGAACATACGGCCAACGACGCCGCCCATGAACAGCACCGGGATGAACACCGCGACCAGCGACAGGGTCATCGAGATGATGGTGAAGCCGACCTCCTTGGAGCCCTTGAAGGCAGCCTCCATCGGCTTCTCGCCCGCCTCGATATGGCGGACGATGTTCTCGAGCATGACGATGGCATCGTCGACCACGAAACCGACCGCGAGCGTCAGCGCCAGCAGCGAAATGTTGTCGATCGAATGGCCGACCACATACATGCCGGCAAACGTGCCCACGACCGAGATGGGCAGCGCGATGGCAGGAATCAGCGTCGCCCGGAAGCTGCGGAGGAAGAAGTAGATGGCGACGACGACCAGCAGGCCGGCGAGCGCCAGGGTGAACTCGACGTCCTCGATGGCGTGGCGGATCGGAATCGAGCGGTCGTTCAGGACGCTGATCTCGACGCCGGTCGGCAACTCGGCCTGGATGGCCGGCAGCATGCTGCGCACGCGATCGACGACCTCGACGGTATTCGCGTCGGGCTGGCGATAGACGGCCAGCACGATCGCCCGCGTGCCGTCGAGCCACGTCGCGACCTTGTCGTTCTCGACGCTGTCGATCGACGTCGCGACGTCGGAAACGCGCACCGGCGCACCGTTCTGCCAGGTCACGATAACCGGAAGGTAGTCGGCCGCCTTGTTGATCGGCCCGGTGGCATCGAGGATCGAGCTCTGTCTCTGGTCGGCGATGGCCCCGACCGGCTTGCTCGAATTGGCGTTGACGATGGCGCTCTGCAGCTCCTGCAGGGTGAGGCCACGCACTGCGAGCTGGTCGAGGTTGGCGCGCACGCGCACGGCGTATTTCTGCGAGCCGAAGATCAGCACCTGGGCGACGCCCGGCAGGGTCGAAATACGCGGCAGGATCGACCGGTTGGAGAAGGCGTCGACATCCGACAGCCGCACCTGAGCCGATTTCAGCGCCAGGAACATGACCGGGAAGTCGGCCGGATTGACCTTGCGGAAGCTGGGCGGCGTCGGCAGCTCGGCCGGCAGGCGGCGCATCGCCGAGGAGATCGCCGACTGGACGTCGAGCGCGGCACCGTCGATCGAGCGATTGAGGTCGAACTGCAGGACGATCGAGGTGTTGCCCAGCGACGACGTCGAGGTCATCGTCGTCACGCCGGCGATGGTCGAGAATTGGCGCTCGAGGATGGACGCGACGGAGGCGGCCATCGTTTCCGGGCTGGCGCCCGGAAGCTGCGCCTGGACTTGAATGGTGGGGAAGTCGACGCGCGGCACGGCCGCGACGGGAAGCTGCTTGTAGCCGAAGATACCGGCGATGACGAAGGACGCCATCACCAGGATCGTCATGACCGGACGGCGGATGCAAAGAGCTGAAAGCATATCCGGTCTCTAGTTCAGGGGTTTCTAGCCGCGCGGAGGGGCAGCGGCGGTTGCCGGCGTCTCCGGCGTCGCCGGCCGGATGCCTACATTGGCGCCGTTGACCAGGCGAAGCTGGCCATCGGTGACGACCTGCTCACCTCCCTCGAGGCCCTTGCCGATCACCGATTCGCCGTTCTGGGTGCGCTTGACGACGACGTTGCGCAGCTCGGCGACGCCGTCCTTGACCACGAAGAGGTAGGGACCCTGCGGCCCGAGCTGAATTGCCGGCCCAGGAACCGCGATCGCATCCGGCTCGATGCCGAGTTCGACCTCGACCTTCACGAACTGGCCCGGCCACAGCACTTCGTTGGCGTTATTGATACGTGCCTTCGCGGTCACGGTGCCGGTCAGCGGGTCGACGGTATTCTCGAGAAAGGCAATCGATCCGGGCGGCTTGCGATTGTCGTCGACGATCGCCACGACCTTGACTTCGCCCTTGGCCATCGCAGCGCGGATGTCGGGCAGGAAGACCTGCGGCACGGCGAACACCACATAGATCGGGTCGACCTGGTTGATGGTGGCGAGCGCACTGGCCGCGGTGTTGTCGCCGACGCGGACAACGGTGCCGGCCTTGCTCGAGATCGAGCCGATGCGGCCCGACACGGGCGCGCGAATCTCGGTGTAGCTGATCAGCGTCAGGATGCTCGCCTTGTTGGCCTCGTCGGCCTCGAGCTGAGCCTCGGCGGCCTTGAGCGCGGTCTGGGCAGTATCGCGGTTGACCACGGTGCCGGCGTTCTTCGACAGCAGCTCCTCGTACCGCGCGACGTCACGCTTGGCCTGAGCAACCTGCGCCTGGTCCTTGCGGATCTGCGCCTCGATCTGGCCGAGCTGGGCACGCAGCGTGCGCGAATCGAGTTCGAACAGAAGATCTCCCTCTTTGACCAAAGCGCCTTCTTCGACCGCGACCCTCATGATCTGGCTGTCGATGCGCGCCTTGATCTGGATCGAGGCGATGGCCTGCACGGTACCGACCGCTTCGATCACGATCGGCAACGCCTTTTTGGCGACCTTGGTGACGACCACGGGCACCGGGCCGCCGGGATTCGCTCGGCCGCGCCGGCCCTGCGGCTGTGCCGAGGCGGCAGGGCTTGCCCCGCCTTTCTCAGCCGCGCTCGCAAACGCTCCCAGGCCCAACTTCTGAGCCACGTCGTCACGATAGACATAGGCCGCTCCGCCGACCGCGACCGCGATCACCGCGAGAACCGCCACCCGGACCATCCGCATCCCAGACTCTCCAGATCCCCACCCCAACGAGGGATTATATGCGTTGCCTGCCTCTCCGGACAGCGTGAACCGCTGTTTTGCCTCTTATATACCCCTGACTCCTGAAGCAAAAAACCCGCCACAATAGGGCGGGTTTTCGTCTTATTTGTCGATGACTTCCGGCCCTTAGCGGCTGTAGTACTCGACGACCAGCGACGGCTCCATCTGCACCGGATAGGGCACGTCGGCGAGCTTCGGCCCGCGTACGTAGGTGCCCTTCATTTCTTTGTGGTCGACGTTGACGTACTCCGGCACGTCGCGCTCGGCACTCTGCGTGGCTTCCAGCACCCGGACCATTTCCTTGGCCTTCGGCGTCAGCTCGATGACGTCGTTGTCCTTCACGAGGTACGACGCGATATTGACGCGCTTGCCGTTCACTTTGACGTGACCGTGGCTGACCAGCTGGCGGCTGGCGAAGGGCGTGATGGCGAACTTCATGCGGTAGATGACGGCGTCCAGCCGGCGCTCCAGGATCTCGACCAGGTTCTCGCCGGTATCGCCCTTGCGGCGCACCGCTTCGAGATAGTAGCGGCGCAGCTGACGCTCCGAGACCGAGCCGTAGTAGCCCTTCAACCGCTGCTTGGCCATGAGCTGCAGGCGGTAGTCGGTCGGCTTCTGGCGGCCCTGGCCGTGCTGGCCCGGACCGTATTCACGCTTGTTGATCGGGCTCTTGGGACGGCCCCACAGGTTCACCCTGAGGCGGCGGTCGATCTTGTACTTCGAATTCTCGCGCTTGCTCACGCGATCGCTCCATCGTTGTGCGCCATGTGACGCTGTTGTCCGGATAGGCCTGATCCAACGCGAATTGGGGCGGGATGAAGGCCCAAAGGCCGACAACCACGTTCTCCGGAGAAGGCCGGCAAGATAGTTTCGATCGCGCCTTAGTCAAGCAGCCGTTGTGCTCGCAAAATCAATGACTTAGACCTCGACCAGTACGATATCGTGGGTCACTTGGGCGGTTTTCTTGAACATTGCCGTGGCCGAGCAGTACTTCTCGTCCGACAGGCTGACGGCGCGCTCGACCAGCGCCTTGTTCAATTTGCGGCCGCGTACCGTGTAGACCAGCTTCACCGAGGTATAGACCTTGGGGAAATCGTCGGCCCGCTCGGCGACCATCGACACCTCGACCCCCTCGATGTCCTGACGCTGCTTCTTCAGCATCGAGACCACGTCGATCGCCGTGCAGCCGCCCAGGCCCATCAGCAGCACCTCCATCGGCCGCGACGCGAGGTCGCGCCCGCCGACGTCAGGCGCGCCGTCCATGGTGATGGTGTGGCCGCTGCCGGCCTCGGCGACGAACAGGGCGCCGTCGACCCAGGAGATCTTGGCAGTGGTGGACATCTCGGCTCCGTGAAAAATGCCTGTCGGCTCGACACTACATCCTTCACGGAGCGCCGGGCATCAAGTCCCCGGCAGAAGGCCTCCAACAGAACACGTTCAGCAGAACATTGGCGCGATCTCGGCCAGCCGCCTGGCGCTCGCTCGTGACAGCTTCTGGACCGTGCCGAGGAAGTTGGGATGGCTCATTCCCGAGCCGATGTAGGTCCAGCGCTGAGCCTGGTGCTGCTGGTCGGCGAGCCTCGCATGTTCGCCCTCGCCCAGGCGGCGGCCGCTCGCCTTCATCATGGCGGCGAGGTCGAACAGCGTCTGCTGCTTCAGCCCGTCATCGATCATGGCGCCGATCTCCAGATAGCCGTCGACACAACTCACGATCTCGGCTTCCGGCATGTCCCTGGCGAGCTCGGCCACCATCAGCGTGTCGAGCATGGCGTGCTGGGCCTCCTCCATCCAGTGATGCCGGAGCATGCTGGCGAACTGCCTGTCGAGGCCCTGGTCGTCCCGGATGCATTCGATGTAGTGGCGCTGCGTCATCCATTCGAGATGCAGGATCAGGAGAGCCACCGACAATGGCTTGTGCTTCAGCACGGCTTCGGCGATCGCCTCGGGCGGACCGATCACTTCGCACTCCGTGCCGAAGCCCTTCTCGAACTCGGCGCGAAAGCGCCTGAAGAGGTCGATGTGCTTGGCCTCCTCGCCGGCGAACTGCAGGAAGGCGCGACAGCGTGCGTCGTCGCCGCTCAAGCGGGTGCGCGTGTGGTCGAGCAGGAATGGCAGGATGAACTCCTCGACCAGGCCGAACTGGTAGAGATAGCCGTGGCCGCGGATCTGGTTCAGCAGGAGCTTCTCGGATGCCGACAGGCTGTCGAGCGGTGCGATGCGCGCCAAGGCCTCGGGCATGAACGGCTTGTCAAAATCTAGCCGCTTTTCACCGCCGATAATGTCTTCGATGCGCCAGTTGATGCGCTGCGAGGCAGCAAGCGCCGATGCATAGGAATAATTGGTCTGCATTGAAACCTCCATCCCACGTGTTGTGCCGCGATGGAGGGAAAATGAAATGCGACCGGCCGAGCCACTATCCAGAAACCGCCGGAAATCCCCAGTTCGCGCAAATCACAGAAAACTGTTGCTGAGACGACACGGATGATCAGCCTGACCTCACAGCTCCCCGACACCGAAGACATGATGCCCGACGTGACACGCGCCCAGCTCTATATCGGCGCACATCTCGACGATGCGATGACAGTCGGCGACGTGGCTGCAGCAGCAGGCGTCGCCCATCGCACGCTCTACAAGCACTTCCACGACATACGCGGCACCTCGCCGATGCGTTACGCGCGCGATTGCCGCTTTGCCGGGGTGCGCGAGGCGCTGCTGCAGGCGAGCCTGCAGGACAGCGTGACGACGATCGCCGTGCAGTGGGGCTTCTGCCACCTCGGCCGCTTCTCGGTCGAGTACCGCAAGCGCTACGGCGAAAGACCGTCGGAGACGTTGCGTCGCGGACGCCCTGCCTGACGGCCTATTGCTCGCCGTGCTTGCGCTTGGCGAGGAACTTGATGACGCCATGGAAGGAACGGACCTCCTGCTCGGTCATCGCCGTGCGCTGCAGCAGCGCGCGCAGATTGTTCACCATCGCCGGCCGCATCGCCTTGTGGCGCAGGAAGCCGGACTGATCGAGCGCCCGCTCGAGATGGGCGAACAGGTTCTGCAGTTCGTCCTTGGTGGCGGGCCGCGTCGAATGGTCGGACATGCGCTCGGCCGGCGCCTCCTCCCCCGCCATCGCCCATTCATAGGTTACCAGCAGGACCGCCTGGGCAATGTTGAGGGACGAGAATTGCGGGTTGAGGGGAATCGAGAGCGCGGTGTCGGCCTGGACCATGTCGTCGTTGGTGAGGCCGGTGCGCTCCGGCCCGAACAGGATCCCGACCTTGTCGCCCTCGGCCGTCCAGGAGCGGATCTCCGCAGCGGCCCGGCGCGGCGTCACGATGCGCTGGCTGAGCTCGCGATTGCGCGCCGTGGTCGCGACCACGCGGCCCATATCGGCAACCGCAGCCTCGACGGTCTCGAACACCCTGGCCTTGTCGAGCACCACGTCGGCGCCCGATGCCGCGCGCTCGGCCTTCGGGTTTGGCCAGCCGTCGCGCGGCGCCACCAGGCGCAGGCTCGACAGCCCGCAATTCAACATGGCGCGTGCCGCCATCCCGATGTTCTCGCCGAGCTGCGGGCGCACGAGAACGATCGTCGGCGCGGCGTCGGTGGTGGCGCGACCTTTGGCGGGACGTCCCATCTGTCCTTCTTTTCTCCTTCCCCGTCATACGGGGCAGGGTCGGGAGGGGGAAGGCCCGACGGGAGAGCGGCTCGTCACGGCAGGTTGTCCTTCACGAAGACATCGATGCGGATGCGCTCCTGGGCCGCGTTGATGGCGCGATCCTCACAGTAGGCGAGCAGGATGCGGGCCGCCGAGCGGGCTTCGTGGCCGGCATCCTGGTTGACGACGGCGGCCATCGTGCCCGACAGCAGGAAGCGGCGCGTGTCGGGCGTGAGTTCGTGGCCGACGAAGATGACGTCGCCGGCGCGCCTCGCGATTTCGAGCGCAGCCACCGCACCGCGCTTGCCGGCTCCAATCACATAGAGCCCGATCAGACCAGGGTGCGCGTCGAGGAGATCCTCCGTCGCCTCCTGCGTGCGCCCGCGGTCGTCGCGGCCCTCGCGCGTCGCGGCGACGTCGAGATGGGGCGCCACCTCGGTCAGCGCCTGAACGAAACCCGCGAGGCGTTCGGCGTGGTCGCGCAGCGCGAGCGAACCTGCAATCACGCCGACCGCGCCGAGGCGCGCACCGACGAAGCGGCCAAGCAGCGTGCCGGCCGTACGTCCGGCGGCGAAATTGGCGAGGCCTACATAGTGGTGGCGCCGCGACGTCGGCACGTCGGACACCAGGGTGACGACGTAGCGCCCGTCCGCGACCAGCGCATCGATCGCCTCGCGCACCGCGGGATGGTCGAGCGCCACCACGGCGAAGCCTTCGTAGCGCGGGCCAAGGCGCGCCAGCTCGCGCGCCAGCACCGGGCCGTCGAACACGTCGACATGCAGGAGGTCGATGTCGGCACGCTCCTCGGCCATCCAGGACGCCGTCTCCCTCACCGCCTCGGCGAGCTGGCTCATGAACACGTTGTCGCCGACCGGAAGCACGAAGCAGAAGCGCCAGCGCTGCCCGCGTGCCAACGCGGCGGCGGCGCGATCCGGCCGGTAGCCGAGGCGCTGGGCGGCATTCACGATCTTGCGCCGGGTCTGCTCGCGCACGCCCGCCCTCCCGTTGAGGGCGCGGTCGGCCGTGGCGAGGCTTACCCCGGCGACGCGCGCAACATCTTCCAGGGTGCGGCGGCGCGCCACGGTGGATCACATGCCGCCGGCGGCAAGCGCGCCAGGGCCGGGAATGGCCGCCGCCGGACAGCTGCCGAGGATGATCATGCCCAGCACCTCGTCCTTGGTCACCGCGCGCGTGGGCGCCGTGCCGACCAGCCTGCCGTTCTTCATCACCGCGACGCGGTCGGAAAGGTCGAACACGTCGTGGATATCGTGGCTGATGAGGAAGATGCCGATCCCCTCCTTCTTGAGCCGGACGATGAGATCGGCGACCTGCCGGGTCTCCTGCGGGCCGAGGGCCGCCGTCGGCTCGTCCATGATCAGCACCCGGGCGTTGAAGTGGATGGCGCGAGCGATGGCGATGGCCTGGCGCTGACCGCCGGACAGCGCGCGCACCGGCTCCTTGAACTTGGCGAAGTGCGGATTGAGCCGCGCCATCACCTTGCGCGTCTCGGCCTCCATGGCGACGTCGTCGAGGGTGCCCCAGCCGCTCCTGAGCTCGCGCCCGAGGAAAAGATTGGCCGCGGCGTCGAGATTTTCGGCCAGCGCCAGCGTCTGGTAGATCGTCTCGATACCGTAGCGTCTCGCGTCGCGCGGCCTCTGGATCGCGGCCGGCCGGCCGTCGATCCAGATCTCGCCGGCATCGGGCCGGTAGGCGCCCGACAGCATCTTGATCAGGGTCGACTTGCCGGCGCCGTTGTGGCCGAGCAGCCCCACGACCTCGCCGCCCTTCAGGTCGAGCGACACGTCGTCGACGGCGCGTACGCCGCCGAAGCTGATGCTCATGCCGCGCATCTCGACAAGTGGGGGGCGGGCATCGCTCATCCCGCGCTCCCCTTCAAGGTGCGCGAGCGATAGAGCCGGTCGAGCCACACGGCCACGACCAGCACGAAGCCGACCACGATGTTCTGCAACGGCGTGTCGAGACCCATCAGCACCATGCCCGACTGCAGGCTTTGCATCACCAACGCGCCCAGCATGGCACCGGCGATGGTGCCGAGCCCGCCGCCCAGCGACGTGCCGCCGATCACGGCCGCGGCGATGACATAGAGTTCGTCGAGCGTGCCCTGCGCGTTGGTCGCGGCGTTGAGACGGGCGGTCGAGATTGCGGCGGCCACGGCGCACAAGATGCCCATCAACACGAAGACCAGCACGGTGACGCGCCTGGTGTCGACGCCCGACAGCTCGGTCGCCTCCGGATTTCCGCCGAGCGCGAACACATAGCGGCCAAAGCGCGTGCGCTTGGCCAGGAAGGTCACGACGATGCCGACGCCGACGGCAATCAGCACCGGCAGGGCGAGGCCGTGCGCGATCGAGAGGCCTTGCGGCGGCACCACAAGGCCGCGCTCGGCCGCGATCCGCTCGGCGACGCGCGGCGGCAGATCGTAGCTGTTGGCGACCAGCACGACGGCCAGGACTGCGAGGCCGGCCACGCCGCCGACCGCCACCTCCGCCCAGACCGGGCGAAGGGCGAAGCCGACCTGTCGACGGCGCCGGCGTGAGTGCCATGCGGTCCAGGCGATGGCGGCCAGCGCGAGCAGCGCTACCACCCAGGTCCACGTCGCACCGATCGCGCCCTCTATGCCGCCGCCCATGCGACGGAAGGCATCGTCCATCGGGGCCACAGTGCGGCCCGTTGTCACCCACCAGGCGCAACCGCGCCACACCAGCAGTCCGCCCAAGGTGACGATGAAGGCCGGCACGCCGAGATAGGCGACGATGGCGCCGTGCAGCAGGCCGATCGCGGCGCCGGCGGCGATGCCGACGGCGAGCGCTATGACCCAGATGAGCGGATGATCGAAGCCGAGATACTTCGGCAGGAACTCGGCCTGCGTCACTCCCATGATCATGCCGACGAAGCCGAGAACGGAGCCTACCGAGAGGTCGATGTGGCGGGCCACGATGACCAGCGCCATGCCGGCCGCCATGACGGCGACCGACGTGGTCTGCACGGACAGGTTCCAGAGATTGCGCGGCGTCAGGAAGGCGCCGCCCGACAGGATATCGACGCAGATCCAGATCAGCGCCAGCGCGCCCAGCATGCCGACCAGCCGCGCGTCGATCTCGGTCGCACGGAACAGATCGGCGAAAGCGCGCCGCTGCGGTGCGCTCACGCTTCTCGATGCTCCGGAGAGCAGTGAGTCCACTTCAGACCCCGCACCTCAATTCTCACCCTCCTCACCCCCGCTTTGCTCCTCCCCCGCTGACTGGAGCGGCTGGGTGAGGGGTTGCGCGTCGCCGACCGCTCAGTTGCAGACGTTGACCGTCCCGGCCTTCACGCCGCGGCAGACGACTTCCTTCGGCGCCCAACCGGCCTGGATGACGACGTCGAGGTTGTCCTTGGTGATCGGCACCGGGGTCAGCAGGATCGAGGTCATCGCGACCTTGCGCGGGCCGTCGGCCCAGGTCCTGGTGCCCTGAAGCGCGCCGAGCTTGGTGCCCTTGGCGAGGGTCATTGCCTGCTCGCCCGCGGTGCGCCCGAGCAGGCGTGCGTCCTTCCACACGCTCACGGTCTGCGTGCCGAGTGCCACTCGGTTCAGCGCCGCAAGGTCGCCGTCCTGGCCCGAGACCGGCACCGACCCCGCCATGCCCTGAGCCGCCAGGGCCGCGACCGCGCCGCCCGCCGTGCCGTCGTTCGACGCCACGACCGCGTCGACCTTGTTGCGGTTGGCAGTCAGAAACTGCTCCATGTTGCGCTGCGCATTGGCCGGCAGCCAGGCGTCGGTGTAGGCCTCGCCGACATTCTTTATCTTGGCGGATTTGAGCGCATCGCCCAGCACTTCCATCTGGCCGGAAAACAGGAAGTCGGCGTTGGGATCGGACGACGAGCCCTTGATGAAAACGTAGTTGCCATCCGGCTTGACCTTGAACACCTCGCGCGCCTGGATTCGGCCGACCTCCTTGTTGTCGAAGGTGATGTACAGCACGTCCTTCATTTCGATCAGGCGATCGTAGCCGATCACCGGGATGCCTTCGTTCAACGCCTTCTCGACCGCCGGCCGCACGGCATTTGCGTCCTGTGCCAGCACGATCAACGCCTTGGCTCCGCGCGCGATCAACGCCTCGATGTCGGTGATCTGCTTGGTGGCGGAGCTCTGCGCGTCGGCCGAAACGTAGGTGCCGCCGCCCGCCGCGATCGCCGCCTTGATCGCCGCCTCGTCGGTCTTCCACCGCTCTTCCTGGAAGTTCGACCAGCTCACGCCGATCACCTGCGCGCCAACCGGACTGCTCACCGCAAGGCCGGCCAGGAC
>CADECW010000139.1 GCA_902825855.1 uncultured Rhodospirillales bacterium
GTGGTGGCGCGCAACGGCAGCCCGGTCATGCTGGGCCTGGGCGACAAGGAAACGCTGTTCGCCTCCGATGCCTCCGCCTTCGTAAGGCACGCCACCAGCGTCGTGCATCTCGACGACGGCGAGATCGCAGTCGTGCGCGCTGACGGCTACGAAACGCGCAAGCTCGACGGCACCAGCACGATCAAGACGCCGTCGGCGATGATCTGGAAGGATGAGTCCTTCGACAAGGGTGCGTTCGACCACTACATGCGCAAGGAGATTGCCGACCAGCCGGAGGCGCTGCGACGAACGCTGAGCGGACGTTTGGAGCCGCGCTTTCAGACCACGCATCTCGGCGGCATCACGCTTACCGCGCGCGAGCTTCTGGACGTGCGGCGCATCCGCATTATTGGCTGTGGCGCCGCATACATCGCTGGCGCGCTCGGCGCGCACCTGATCGAGCAGCTGGCGCGCATTCCCTGCCAGGCCGAAGCGGCGTCGGAGTTCCGCTACCGCAATCCCGTGATCGAGATGGACACGCTCTACATCGCGGTCAGCCAGTCGGGCGAGACCTTCGACACGCTGGCCGCGGTACAGGAGATAAAGCGCAAGGGCGGCCGCGTGATGGGCATCGTCAACGTCGTCGGCAGCACCATCGCGCGCGAATGCGGCCAGGGCATCTACCTGCATGCCGGGCCGGAGATCGCCGTGGTCTCGACGAAGACCTTCACCTGCAGCGTCGTTGCCCTGGCGCTGCTCGCCGTCCATCTCGGCCGCCTGCACGACCTTTCCAACGCCAACGGCGCGCGCCTGCTCAGGGCACTGGACGCCCTGCCCGATCGGGTTGCAGCACTCCTCGAGCGAGAGGACGAGATCGCCCGGCTGGCCGAATTCTTCCACGGCGCCGAGCATGCCTTCTATGTCGGCCGTTCGGCGGGCTACGCCATCGCCATGGAGGGCGCGTTGAAGCTCAAGGAGATCAGCTATCTCCACGCCGAGGCCTATCCCGCCTCCGAGCTCAAGCACGGGCCGCTGGCCCTGGTAACGCGCGAGACACCGACGGTGATCGTCCTGCCGCGCGACGATCTTTTCACCAAGAACGTCTCGACCATCGAGGAAATCAAGGCGCGCGGCGGTCCCGTCATCGCCATCACGCATCCGGGAGAGACGCACGCCCCGTTCGACCGGTCGTTCGATGTGCCGGCGCTCGAGCCCGAGCTCGATCCCCTGCTGCTCAACATCCCGCTGCAACTTCTCGCCTACCACGTCGCACGGGAGCGAGGCTGCGACATCGACAAGCCGCGCAATCTCGCGAAATCCGTAACCGTCGAGTAGGATGGCCGCGCAGGTCCGTCTCTCGCTCGCGAGGTTAACGAAGTGCGTATCGCCATCGTCGAAAATCTGGAGAACACGCGCCTCGGCCCGCTGGGCCAAGCGCTGGAAGAAGTCGGGGCGGAGCTCGAATGGTTTTGGCCTCGGCAGGATAGTTCCCTGCCCTCGGGGATTCACGATCATGACGGCTTGATCGTTCTCGGCGGCGAGCAGAGCGCGGTCGATGACGCTGCCTATCCCTATCTTCCCGCCCTTGCGGGCGTGATGCGCCGCTTCGGCGACGCCGACAAGTCGGTGCTCGGGATCTGCCTCGGCGCCCAGCTGCTCGCGCGAGCCTACGGCGGCGAAAATATTCTGGGAAGCGCTCGGGAATTCGCGTGGACGCCACTCGACGTTACGCCGGAGGGTGCGGCCGATCCGTTGTTCCGCGATCTCAGCCCCGGATTCGAGAGCTTCCAGTGGCATGTCGACACGTTCACCCTGCCCGACAAGGCCGTGCGGCTCGTGTCGGGCTCGGCCGTCGCCAACCAGTGCTTCCGCGTCGGCCGCGCCGCCTATGGCATGCAATTCCACTTCGAGGCCAGCATCGACGTCGTCGAAGCCTGGCTGGTCCAGTTTCGCCACGTCGTCGAGCAGAAGGCGCCCGGCTGGCTCGACTGCTTCCCCGAGATCGCCGCGCGCCATTCCGCGGCAGCCGACCGGGCGGGTATGGCCATCGCGCGGGCCTTCGTGCGATCGATCCGCCCCGCGCGCAACGCGGCAGCGGCCAGCTGACCCTGTCACGCCACGGCAATCGTCGCGAGTTCGACGAGCGATTGCGAGCTTAGAAGGAACGAGCAAATGGAATATAGGCCACTGGGAAAAACCGGCCTTACGGTGAGCGTCGCGGGCCTTGGTTGCGGCGGCAACAGCCGCCTCGGCCTCGGCCGCGGCGCCAGCGTCGACGACTGCGTGGCGATCGTACGGACGGCCGTCGATCTTGGCGTCAATTTCATCGACACGGCCGAGGCCTACGGCACCGAGGAGATCGTCGGCGCCGCCGTTCGCTCTTACGATCGGGACAAGCTGGTGATCTCGACCAAGGCCATCTTCGGTGCAAGCGACACCGCCGAAACGGTGACCCGCAAGGTCGAGGCCGCACTGCGACGCCTGGCACTCGACTACGTCGATGTCTTCCATTTCCACGCCGTCGGCCCGGCGGCCTACGAGCACCATCGCGATGTCCTGGCGCCTGCCCTCACAAGGCTCAAGGAACAGGGCAAGATCGGCCATGTCGGCATCACCGAAACCAGCCCCAACGATCCGGAACAGAAGATGCTGTCCCGGGCGATCCAGGAAGCGCCGTGGGAAGTCATCATGCTGGCCTACAGCCTCATGAACCAGGGAGCGCGTCAGGCAATCTTCCCTGAGACGGCTCGCCGAGGGATCGGGACGCTCCTGATGTTCGTCGTCCGCAACATCTTCAGCAACGCTGCCTATCGCCACGACATCTTTGCCAAGCTTGTCGAACAGGGCGAGCTCGATGCCTCCATCACGTCCGGCGGCGATCCCCTCGGCTTCGTCGTCGGTGAAGGCGGCGCGAAAGACATCACGGATGCGGCGTACCGCTACGCGCGCCACACGCAAGGAGTCGATGTCGTCCTGTTCGGGACCGGCAACAAGGCCCACGTCAAGGACAACATCGATTCGATACTGCGCCCGCCGCTGGCGCCCGCGATCGTCGAGCGCCTTCACAAATCGTTCGGCCACCTGAAAGGCGTCGGCCTCGATCGACCGGGGCCGCTCAAGAAGTAGTCATCCGAAGGTACGGCGGTAACTCTTGGTCATCAGCTCGTCGAGACGGGCGCCGGGCTCGAAGTCGGCCATGTCGTCGGGCCGCCCGAGGCCGGGAAGTTGGCGTTCGCACTCCGACGGCACGCCGATCACCTGTGTCACGGGATAGAGCGACGACCAGGCCGGAACGCCTGCGTAGTCCTCTTCCTCATCGGCCACGTGCTTGTCGCGTATTTTGCCCGAGGCGTGCTCGATCTCCATGCCCATCATGGTCGTAGCCTTGAACTCCTGCTTGTTGGGCTGGCGGATGAGCTTGGAACGGCCGGGGTAGATGCGGTCGATGAAGCGGTCCATCAGCTTCAGCTTCTTCTCCACGTCGTCGATGATGTGCGCCGTGCCGAACGCCATCACCGCGCGGTAGTTGACCGAGTGGTGGAAGCCCGATCGCGCCATCACCAGCGCATCGAGATGGGTGACGGTGAGGCAGACCGGCACACCCTGGCCCTGGGTGCGGATCATCCGGCTGGCCGAGGAACCGTGCCAGTAGAGATGATCGCCTTCGCGCCAGAACCCGGTCGGCGTGCAGTAGGGACGGCCGTCGATCACGTAGGCGATGTGGCAGACCAGGGCGGCATCGAGGATCTCGTAGACCGTCTTTCGGTCGTAGCGGCCGCGCTCATGCAGACGCTTCACCTTGTTCACCGGTGTGACCCCGAAGGACTCGGCGGTGTTCGCGCTGCTCTGGCCACGCGCGACGGTCTGGGTGCTCATGACAAATCCTCCGGCACGATTGCGGGCCGGACCATGGCCGGATTAAGGTATAGACGAAAGAGCCAGTTTGTACATTCTGGACTGTACCAGTCATGCCACGCCCCACCCGCAGGGCCGCACCGCTCGGCCTCGTCCTCGATCCGGCAGCGTCCGAGCCGCTGCATCGCCAGATCGGCGAGCAGGTGCGCCGCGCCATCCTCGAGCGGCGGCTGGCGCCAGGCCACCGCCTGCCCTCCTCGCGCCTGATGGCGAGCGAACTCGACGTCGCGCGCGGCACCGTGCTTCTGGCGATGGATCAGCTCATCGCCGAGGGCTACGTCGTGGCGCAGGCGGCGTCCGGTCTCTCCGTTGCGACCGACTTGCCGGACGACATGCTGAGCGCGCCGCGCGGGCAGCCTGCCGGTCCGGCGGCCGCCGACCGCACGACCTCGCCGTCTCTGTCGCGCCGCGCAAGGGCTGCGCTGCGCGATGCACCGACATTCGGCTTCGGAGAGGCGCCGCTTGCCTTCCCCACCGGGCAGCCGGACCGCGAGGCCTTCCCCTTCGCATTGTGGGCGCGGCTTTTGGAGCGCGAGTGGCGACGACCGTCGTGGACGGTCGCGGGCGCACCGCATCCGTTCGGCCATTCCGGAGTGCGCGCGGCCATCGCCGCCTATCTCGGCACGGTCCGCGGCTTCACCTGTGCGCCCGAGTCGATCGTGATCACCAACGGCATGCGACAGAGCCTGTCGTTGCTCGCCTGGCTGGTGCTCGATCCCGACGAGGCGGCCTGGATCGAGGAGCCGGGCTATGTCGGCACGCGCGAGGCGCTGGCGATCGCCGGCGTGAAGGCCGCGCCGATTCCGGTCGACGGACTGGGTTTCAACGTCGAGCGCGCGGTCGCCGCCGAGCCGCGTGCAAAGCTCGCGGTGGTGGCGCCCGCGCATCAGTTCCCATTGGGCACGATGCTCGGCCTGCAGCGCCGGCTCGAGTTATTGAGCTGGGCCGAGCGGCAAGAGGGCTGGATCGCCGAGGACGATTTCGACGGCGAATACCGTTACACCGGCCGGCCGCTGGCGCCGCTGCGCGCGCTCGATCGCAGCGGCCGCGTGGCCTATCTCGCAAGCTTCTCCAAGCTGCTCTTCCCGGCATTGCGACTGAGTTACATCGTGCTGCCGGCAGCGCTGGTGCCGGCAGCGGAGCAGCGGATGGCGATGGTGCCGGCCCGCGCCTCGCTGCTCGGCCAAGGCGCGCTTGCCCGCTTCATCGCCGACGGCCATCTCGCGACCCACCTGCGACGCACGCGCCTGCTCTACGCCGCCCGCCAGCAAGCGCTTTTGACCGCTATCGAGCAGCATCTCGCGCCCTGGCTTGAAAGTGCATCCGACTCGGCCGGCATGCATCTGGTAGCGCGGCCGATCGCGGCGATCGCGCCCAGCTTCGACGACCGCGCCATCACCGTGGCAGCCGGTCGAGCCGGCGTCGTGGTATCGCCGCTGTCGGCCTGTTATGCCGGCCGACGCCGGCGCCACGGCCTGATCCTGAGCTACGCCGGAACGCCTGAGCAGGAGATCGACCGAGCCTGCTCCATTCTCGCCCGCGTGCTCCGCGCTTCTACCAGCCGGTGAGCAGCTCAGGCCCGCCGCCGGCGACGGACGCCCGTCTTTCTCTCCTCGCCTTGCTCGGAGGCGCTGTAGCGCCCAGACGACTGTTCCACCACCCTCGCCATGTTCGACGACTTGGGGATACCCTGCTTGCGATCCCATCGAGGATCGTTTGATTTTTCATCTTGCTTGCGATCGGATTTGCGCACCATCGTCCTGCACCCGTGAACCGCGTGTCCAGGTGAACGACTGTTGGGCCAGGACGTTGCCCAATCCACAGCATGATGGGTCCAGCTGGAACAGCTGGACCCATCATGCCTCCTGCAACACGCATCCCCGGTGCGCGCGAATACGATGAGATGGAACCGCGCGCGGTTCCATCTCATCGCATTCCGCCTTAGAACCAGGACGCCTTGTCGACCTGATTGCGCAGCGGCTGGCCGGCAGCGAAGGCACGGCAATTATCCGACATGATTTCGAATCGACGCTCGTCGAGGTATGGCCCGTGTCCTGCCATGTGCGGCGTGAGCAACACGTTGGCCATGCCCCAGAGCGGATGCTCGCTCGGCAGCGGCTCCTGCTCATAGACGTCGAGTGCGGCGCCGGCGATCTCGCCGGCTTGCAGCGCGGCCACGAGGTCATCCAGCCTGGTCGTCATGCCGCGGCCGATGTTGATGAAAAACGCCGTACGCTTCATGCGCTGGAAGCGGGTCCTGTTGAAGAAACCTTCGGTCGCCGGCGTATGCGGCACCGTCAGGATCACGAAATCGGCGCGCGGCAGCAGGTCGTCCAAGGCTTCTGGCGGATGCAGCTCGGTCACCCCATTCGGTGCTGCAGTGCGGCGCGCATCGGTCGCCAGCACGGTCACACCGAAGGTCGCGAGCAGGCGCGCGGCCTCGGCACCGATGCCGCCCACGCCAACGATCAGGGCCGTCGATTCGGGCAGATGCACGACGTCGCCGGCCTCCTGCGGACTCTTTTTCCACTCGCGGCGCAGCTGCTGCGGAATGAAAACGTGCAGCCCTCGGGCAAAAGCCAGCACGAATGCCAGGATATGGGCGCCGATGTGGTCGTTGAAGATCTCGCGGAAGTTCGTCACGCGCACAGCATGGCTGACCAGCTCGGGGTAATAATAGCCGGCCGCCGGCGCCGCCTGAGGCGCCTGCAGCCAGCGCAGGTTCTTTGCCTTCGAGAGGAGCTCCTTGCGGAGCCAGCCAAATGCGGCCTCTGCATCGACGATCTCGCGCGCCGCGGAGTCCGCGTCCTCGGCAACGACGACTCTGACTTCCGGTACGGATTCGGCCAGTCGCCTGGCCCAGGCGCGCGTCGTGTCGGTCTGCGGCGGCAGCATGACGAACTTGAAGGAATTGCTGACGACCACGATAGCTTCCTTCTTTCCGGAGACCGCGACAATCGCTCAGCGAATCGGTGGCGCATATTGCAGGCCGCCCTGCGTCCACAGGGCGTTCTGGCCCCGCGTGACCTTCAGGGGGCTGTCCTTGCCGACATTGCGGTCGAAGCTTTCGCCGTAGTTACCGACCTGCCTGACGATGTTGTAGACCCACTTCTCGTCGACGCCGAGCGCCTTGCCCATGCCGGGCGTGACGCCGAGGATGCGCTTGATTGCCGGGTTGTCGCTCTTCAGCATTTCGTCGACGTTCTTCGACGTGATGCCGTACTCCTCGGCCTCGAGCATGGCGTACTGCACCCAGCGCACGATGTCGGCAAACTGGTTGTCGCCGTGGCGGACCACAGGACCCAGCGGTTCCTTGGAGATGATCTCCGGCAGGACGACATAGTCGTCGGGATTGGGCGCATTGGCCACTCGAGTGGCATAGAGCCGGGCCTGATCGCCGGAGTAGGCGTCGCAACGGCCGCTGAAGAATGCCGAGCGACTCTGGTCGGGATCCTCGAACAGCACCGGCTTGAAGCTCATCTTGTTGGTGCGGAAGTAGTCGGCAATGTTGAGCTCCGAGGTGCTGCCCGTGAGGACGCAGATCGAGGCGCCGTTCAGCTCCTTGGCGCTCTTAACGCCGAGCTTCTTGGGCACCATGAAGCCCTGGCCGTCGTAGTAGGTGACGCCGACGAAGTCGAGGCCGAGCGCGGTGTCGCGCGTGAGTGTCCAGGTCGAGTTGTTCGACAGCAGGTCGACTTCAGCCGCCTGCAGCGCTGTGAAGCGTTGCTGTCCCGACAGCGGCACGTACTTCACCTTCTCGGAGTCGCCGAACAGCGCGGCCGAGACGCCGCGGCAGATGTCGACGTTCATGCCGGTCCACTTGCCCTGGCTATCGACCGTCATGAAGCCTGCGATGCCGCCCACCGCCACGCCGCAGATGAGCTGGCCGCGCGCCTTGACGACGTCGAGGTCCTTCCCGGCCAGGGCCGGACTCGCCTGCGAGATCGCGGCAATACCGGCAGTCATCGCCAATATGAGTTTCTTCATGACTGTCCTTCGTATCCCTGAAGAGTGGCGACGCACGGATGGTCGTGCTCGGTCAGGCGGTCGACCGGACCAGCTTTCCGGGGCGGGCGCCGGTCTCCTCGCCCCGCTCGAAGATCGGCACGCCCGAGCAGATCGTCATGTCGTAACCGTCGACGTGCTGGACGAGGCGCCGCCCGCCGGCCGGCAGGTCGAAGATCATCCTTGGGGCATGCAGATGCAGCCCGTTGAAGTCGATGACGTTCACATCCGCCTTGAGGCCGGGTTGCAGCCGGCCGCGATCGCGGAAGCCGAAGAAATCCGCCGTCTCGCTGGTCTGTCGCTTGACCACGAATTCGAGCGGCAGGCGCGGCCCGCGCGTGCGGTCGCGCACCCAGTGGCACAGCATCGTGGTGTTGAGCGAAGCATCGCAGATCACGCCGCAATGTGCGCCACCGTCCGACAGGCCGAGCAAGGTGTGCGGATCCTCGATCAGTTCGCGCACCACCTCGAGGTCGCCGTGCACGTAGTTGGTGACGGGGAAGTAGATCATCCGCCCACCGTCGCCACCGACCAGGTAGTCGTAGCAGAACTCCTGCGGACTGACGCCTTCACGCGCCGCCATGGCGGCGATGCTGCGCTCGGGCGGCGGCTCGTAGTCCGGCGGATCGCCCAGCAGGTACATGCGGTCCCAGCGCGTCGCAATCTGGCGCGACAACGGCGGCAGCACCTCGAGCAGCCGCGGTGAGGCCTCCTGCGCCAGGATCGTCCGGCGCGTCTCGGGATCGCGCAGCTTCGCCAGCATGTCGGCCGGCGGGAGTTTGGACACTTCTGAAAAAGCTTCGCGCAGGGCGAAGGGATTGAGCGAGGTGCCAAGCCCGAGCGTCAGCCCGACCGGTCGTCCGGCGACCTGGGCGGAGAGCGGCAGGTTGTCGGCGCGGGCGGCGCGGACCCTGTCCATGAGGCGGCGCCAACGTTCGGGGTCGTAGCTGCGGTCGGTGAGCAGGAACCAGACGGGCCGGCCGCTGTCCTTCGCCACCTGGCGCATCCATTGGAACTCTGCGGCCTCGTCCTCGAAATCGGAGAGCATGCCGAATGCGCCTCGGCCAGCGCGGCCCATCGCCTTGCCGATGGCCAGCAGTTCCTCGTGCTCGGCATAGCGGCCGGGAACGAGGTCGCCCGCCAGGGTCTTGTGCTGGTCGGTGCGGCTGGTGGTGAAGCCGATCGCGCCGGCCTTCAGCGCCTGCTCCGTCAGCCGGCCCATCGCCTCGATATCCTCGGCCGTCGCATGCTCCCGGGCTATCGCGCGTTCGCCCATGACGTAGACCCGCAGCGGGTGGTGGGCGAGCTGTGCGGCGATGTCGATGGTGCGCGGCAGCCGCGCCAGCGCGTCGAGGTAATCCGGAAAGCTCTCCCAATCCCACTTGAGGCCTTCCGACAGCGTAACGCCAGGAATGTCCTCGACTCCTTCCATCAGGTCGATCAGCGCCTTGTGGTGCTGGCGACGGACGGGCGCGAAACCCACGCCGCAATTGCCGAACGCGATGGTCGTGGCGCCGTGCCAGGAAGACGGCGCGAGGATGGGATCCCAGGTCGCCTGGCCGTCGTAGTGTGTGTGCACATCGACCCAGCCCGGCGTGACGATGCGCCCATCGGCCTTCACTTCGCGCCGGCCGGGGCCGGCCTTGCCGCCAACCTGCACGATCCGGTCACCATCGATGGCGACGTCCCCGTGCGTGGCCGGTGCCCCCGTGCCGTCAACGATGCTGCCGCCTCGGATGACGATGTCGTGCATTGTCGGTCCTGCTTCCTTCGAAGATCGGATCATGAGCTTTCCACACATCGACGGACACCGGAAGCCGCCCCTGTCGCGTCGCTATGCGAGAAAGGCTGGACGACGTCGGCAAAGGAGAATGCGGCGCTGCGAGACCATGTAGTTTCGGCACGCGCGCAGCCAGGAACGGTCGGACAACGCCGTCAGAACATCTCCGGCGTGATCACGTTCTGCGGCCGTGGGCCTACCATCGCGGCGCGCATGGTTTCCGCCGACTTGACCCTGATGTCCTCCCAGGCCTCGGGCGTGAAGAAGGCGGAGTGCGGCGTGATGATGAGGCGGCCCTCGCACCACGGCTCACGAGCGCGGTAGGCCCGCAACAGCTCGGGGATCGGCTCGACCGGCGGCTCGACGGGGAGCACGTCGAGCCCGACGCCGGCGAGATGCCCGCGCTTCAGGAGGTCGGCCAGCGCATCGACATCGCAGATCGGCCCGCGCGCGGTGCTGACGACCACCCCGCCCCTGGGCATGCGCTCGAGCATGGCGCGCGAGATCATGCCGCGCGTTTCCAGGGTCAACGGCGCATGGATCGACAGCGTGTCGGTCTGCTCCATCAGCGCCTCGAGCGAGGTCACGCGCTCGACGCCGACGCCGAGCTCGGTGCCATTCGGCATGTAGGGATCGTAGGCGACGACGCGAAACTGGAAAGCCTTGGCGCGCAACGCGGCCGCCGTGCCAATGCGGCCCAGACCGACGATGCCGAAGGTCTGCACGCCGTTGCGCTTGAGCAGCGGGTCGCGCGTGTAAGACCAGGGTGCGGGTTGCGGACGGCGCTGCGCCTCGAGGTGCAGCGCGATGCCACGGCGCAGCGACAGGGCGAGCGCCAGCGCATGGTCGGCCACCTCGGTGGTGCCGTAGTCCGGCACGTTGCACACCGTGACCTTGCGCGCTGCGGCCGCCTTGCGGTCGATCTTGTCGTAGCCCACGCCCATGCGCACGACGCAGGAGAGCTTGGGGAACTTCGCGAAGTGTTCGGCGGTCACCGCGTGCCGCAGCACCATCAGGCCATCGACCTCGGCGCAGTCGTTCGCCTCGAGCTGCGACAGGTTGGTGACGTTGCGCCAAACGACGCGCACGTCCGGCCCGAACACCTCGCGCTCGACCTTGTCGTTGTCGTACAGCTTCTCCGCGTACAGAACCGTCTTGACCATCGCTCGGACATCTCCTTGATGAGAGAGATATCCTAGCAGGTCCGAGTCACGGTCCGTCGAGCGCCCTCGCCCGCCACGGCTGGCTCTGCCTGAGCCGCATCTCGAAAGCGTCGATGCTGTCCGACCTGGCGACCGTTGCGCCGATCTCGTCGAGCCCCTCGAGCAGCCGGCTGCGACGCGAGGGTTCGACTTCGAAGGTGATGCGCTCGCCGTCGGGCCGCGTCAGCTCCTGCGTCTCGAGGTCGATAGTGAGCACTGCATTGGCGCCGTGCTCGGCATCCTCGATCAGCTGGGCGCAGACTGCCTTGGGCAGGACCAATGGCAGGATGCCGTTCTTGAAGCAGTTGTTGAAGAAGATGTCGGCGAAGGAGGGCGCGATCACGCATCGAATGCCGAAATCGCGCAGTGCCCACGGCGCGTGTTCGCGGCTCGACCCGCAGCCGAAATTCTCGAAGGCGATCAGGATCTCGGCCCGACGCCACGCCGGCCGATTGAGCACGAAGTCGGGTCGCTCGCTACGATCCTCGTTGAAACGCATGTCGGCGAACAGATGCTTGCCGAGACCGGTTCGCTCCGTGCCCTTCAGGTAGTCTTTGGGAATGATCATATCGGTGTCGACGTTGACCATCGGCAGCGGTGCCGCGGCGCCGCTCAGGCGCGTGAACCTTTCCATGCCCGCCTCCTATCTCATCAGCTCGCGGACGTCGGCCAGATGGCCGGTGACGGCGGCAGCTGCGGCCATTCCGGGACTCATCAGGTGCGTCCTCCCGCCAAAACCCTGTCGTCCCTCGAAGTTGCGGTTCGACGTCGAGGCGCAACGTTCGCCCGGCTTGAGGCGATCGTCGTTCATTGCCAGGCACATCGAGCAGCCTGCGTCGCGCCATTCGAAACCGGCGTCACGGAAGATGCGATCGAGCCCCTCCGCCTCGGCCTGTCGCTTGACCAGGCCGGAACCGGGAACGATCAGCGCTTCGACGTGATCGGCCTTGCGGCGGCCGCGCACGATGGCCGCGGCGACCCGCAGGTCCTCGATGCGGCTGTTGGTGCACGAGCCGATGAAGGCCTTGTCGATGCGGATGTCCGTCGTATTCATGCCGGCTTCGAGTCCCATGTAGGCGAGACTGCGGGCCATGGCAGCCCGCCTGCCGTCGTCGGCCTCTTCCGCGGGATCGGGCACCGTGGCGCCGATCGGCACGACGTCCTGCGGGCTCGTCCCCCAGGTGACCTGCGGCGCGATGCCGGCGGCGTCCAGTGCCACCTCGCAGTCGTAGGCGGCTCCCGGGTCCGAAGGCAGCGTCTTCCAACCGGCGACCGCCTGCTCCCAGGCATGGGGCGGCGGCGCTTGCGGCCGGCCCTCGAGATACTCGAAGGTGACGTCGTCCGGCGCGATAAGCCCGGCGCGCGCGCCCGCTTCGATCGACATGTTGGACACGGTCATGCGGCCCTCCATACTGAGCCCGCGGATGGCCGAGCCGGCATACTCGATGACGTGGCCGGTGCCGCCCGCCGTGCCGATGGTGCCGATCAGCGCCAGGATCAGATCCTTGGCCGTGACTCCCAACGAGAGAGCGCCATCGACTGAGACGCGCATGTTGCGCGAGCGCCGGGCAATCAGGGTCTGGGTGGCCAGCACGTGCTCGACTTCCGAGGTACCTATGCCGAAGGCCAGTGCGCCGAAAGCGCCGTGTGTCGCGGTGTGGCTGTCGCCGCACACCACTACCATTCCGGGCTGGGTGTAGCCCTGTTCGGGTCCTATGACGTGGACGATCCCCTGGCGGATATCCGTCATGGAGAAGTACGGGATGCCGAACTCGCGCACGTTGCGTTCCAATGTCTCGACCTGATGGCGCGACAGCGGATCGGCGATACCGGCGGTGCGATTCGTCGTGGGCACGTTGTGGTCGGCGACCGCAATGGTGGCGAGCGGCCGGCGCACCTTGCGCCGCGATGCCCGCAGGCCTTCGAACGCCTGCGGGCTCGTCACTTCGAGGATGAGATGGCAGTCGACGTAGAGCAGAACGGTGCCGTCCCCCTGCTCCTCGACGACGTGGCTGTCCCAGATCTTGTCGTACAGCGTGCGCGGCCGCCGCATGGCTTTCCCTCCGGCTTGTTGCTCCGGTTGGGGACGTAGATCGATTTATAGACTGGTAACAGGAGGACAGTTATCCTGGTATAAAAAGTGCCATGGCACTGGCACCTCCAAAGAAGCGGCGCGAACTCGGCGATTTCCTGCGCGCCCATCGTGCCCGCCTGTCGCCGGCAAGTGTCGGCCTGCCCGCCCATGGCCGGCGGCGCACGCCTGGCCTCAGGCGCGAGGAGGTGGCGCAGGCCTGCGGCATGAGCCCCACCTGGTACACGTGGCTGGAGCAAGGCCGCGACATCGCCGCCTCCCCGGCCGCCCTCTCGGCGCTGGCGCGCGCCCTGCAGCTGACGCCGGCCGAGCGCGCCTACCTCTTCGAGTTGGCGGACCGGCGCGATCCCAATCGGTCGGGCTTTGCGGACAAGGACGGCATGGACGTTCCATCGGCGCTCGCACGCGCCATCGCGGCGATCGCCGGCCCTGCCTATCTGCTCGACTCGCTATGGAACGCCCGGGCGTGGAACCGGCCTGCAGCTTCCCTCTTCCTCGGCTGGCTCGACGGCGCCAGCGACCGCAACCTGCTGCGCTATGTCTTCCTCAGTCCGATCGCCCGCAAGGTCATTCCCGATTGGCAGGTGCGGGCCCGTCGTGTGCTGGCAGAGTTCCGCGCCGATTCCAGTCGCCGTATCGAAGATGCCGAGCTGCAGGCATTGGTCGAGGACCTGCGCGGCAGAAGCGCGCTGTTTGCCCAGTGCTGGACCGAGCACGCCGTGGTCGATCGCACCGGCGGCGAGCGCATCTTCGACCATCCGCGGACGGGCCGCCTGCGCTACCAGCAGATTGCCTTCGCACTGGCCAACCGGCCGGACTTCAAGCTGGTGATGCTGGTGCCCGAAGCAGCACGCAGCCGCAAAGCAAGGCGCTGAGCGGTGTTCGCCGATCAGTAACCCAAAGTCACGTCGACTTCCTGCAGGAGACGCCCTCCGGCCTCGAGCGTGCGGATGTTCGCGGCAACCTCGGTCACCAGCTGACCGACGGTCGGCCGCCGCGCCACATGCGGCATCACCGTAACCTTGGGATGAAGCCACAGCGGGCTTTCCGGCGGCAGCGGCTCGGGCCACAGCGCGTCCAACGCGGCATATGCCAACTGTCCCGAATCGAGCGCCGCGATAAGGTCCTTTTCGACCACGTGCTTGCCGCGCCCGACATTCACCAGCATGGCTCCTCTCGGCATCATGGAAAACGTGCGGGCGCAGAAGATGCCTTCAGTTTCCGCCGTCAGCGGCAGCAGGCAGACGGCGATGTCGGTCTGACCGAGAAAAGCCGCAAGCTGATCGCGGCCTTGGAAGATGGGGACCTCTGCCTGCCGGCGCGGCGAGCGAACCCACGCGGAGACCTTGAAGCCCAGCGACTGCAGCACCAGGGCCGGTGCCTTGGCCATCATGCCGAAGCCCAGGAAGCCGACGCGCCTTTGCTCGGGCCGGACGATCGGCACCCGGCGCCACTCCCGCTTCGCCTGTGCCGCCTGGTAGGCCGGCATATCACGATGCAAGCGCAGGACGTGCATGACGACGTATTCCGTCATCATCGGATCGCCGCCCGGAGGTTCTACCTTGCCGAGCGGGACCTTCGGCAGCTTCGGATGCCGGACGATGTCCTCGACTCCCGCCGACCGGCTGAACATGGCCTTCAAGTTGGGGAAGGCAGGCAGCTGGCTGAAATCCGGATGCATGAATGCGAGATATTCGATGTCCTTCGCCTCGCCGACGTCGGGCCAGAATCGAATGGGCAGTTGGGGCACCTGCTTTCCGAATGCATCACGCCATGCCTCGGCACTGCCGATGACCTTGTCCAGGTTGATGATGAGTAGTGCCATGCAGCCTCCCGGGGCGACGCCAAAGGCGACGTGTCAACGTGCATGATAAAGGAGAAGGCTGGTCAACCAAACCTGTGACATGGGCCTGTGACATGGGGCTGTGACATGAGCCTGTGACTCGCTAGATTCGCTGCATATCTGCCCGGGACAGGCTCGATGGAATGTCATGCTGCTTGAACCATTGACCGCAGTATCCTCAGTCGACGGCCGCTATCGTGCGACCGCCGCAGCGCTCGCCGGGTATTTCAGCGAATACGCCCTGTTGAAGAATCGCGTCATCGTCGAATGCGCTTACCTGCGTCTCCTCGCGAGCACTCGGGATATCGAGATGATGCGCGCGCTCACCGGGCAAGAACTCGAATTCCTGCAGGCCCTCGCAGACATCTCGATAGACGATGCGCACATCATCAAGGCGATCGAGCGAGAGGGATATCAGGGAATACCGGCCACCAATCACGACGTAAAGGCTGTCGAGTATTTCATAAAGCTCAAGCTCAAGGGAACGAGCCTCGAGGACGTCCTCGAATGGGTGCACTTCGCCCTTACGTCGGAAGACGTAAACAGCGTCGCACACGGCCTCGCGCTACGCGATGCCATCGAGGAAGTGATGCTTCCGGCGCTTGCAGGGGTGCAGAAGGAAGTGATCGCGCTGGCCCGCACGCACGCCGCGACCCCGATGCTCGCGCGCACGCACGGACAACCGGCGACGCCTACGACCTTCGGCAAGGAAATGAACGTCTTCGCCAAACGCCTCGGGCGCCAGATGGATACGCTCAAGCACAGCACCATTCTGGTGAAATGGGGCGGTCCCTCGGCCAACTACAACGCACAGACAGTCGCCTTGCCTCAAGCCGAATGGGTCGGCCTCGCCCGCTCGTTCGTCAAGTCACTGAACCAAGGCGCGGGAAGGAACAAGCATTTCGTCCGGCTCGAGCTGAATGAAGTCAGCACGCAGATAGAGCCTCACGATACCTATGCCGAGCTGTTCGACAATCTCCGCCGCATCAATACGATACTGCTCGATCTCTCGCAGGATATGTGGCGTTACATCTCGGACGGATGGGTGACGCAGAGACCGAAAGACGGCGAAGTGGGATCCTCGGCCATGCCGCACAAGGTGAACCCGATCGACTTCGAGAACGCGGAGGGGAACTTCGGCGTTGCAAACGCGCTCTTCGAACATCTGTCCCGGAAGCTTCCGGTCTCGCGACTACAGCGCGATCTCTCCGATTCAACGGTCCAACGCACGTTCGGCACCGCGTTCGCCCATTCCCTCATCGGCTACCAATCACTCGTTCGCGGGTTCGGGAAAATAGGCGTGAACGAGATCGCGCTCCGCGAGGCCCTCGCCGCCCATCCGGAGGTGCTTGCCGAGGCGATACAGACCGTCCTTCGCGTCGCCGACATGGAGATGCCTTACGAAAAGCTCAAGGCGCTTACGCGCGGC
>CADECW010000140.1 GCA_902825855.1 uncultured Rhodospirillales bacterium
GAGCCATGACCGGCAGCGCAACCAGCGCGGCAGCAGCCATCAAAGCCTTCTTCATCAACTTCTCCATGTTTCGCAGGCCACCCCGTCGGACATCGGCGGTAAGCTGGCCGCGGGCTGAGCGCCCTTCCGGACTTTACCCGAGAGCATGGAATCCACGCCACAGGGGAGAACTGCCCCAGGCCGATTGGGCCGTCAGGTGTGGCACGCTGGACACAGAACACCATCACTCCGTGTGCAGTTCTATATTTCAACAGATTGCGCGAGCCGTGCCTGCGCGCACCACGTCGGCTCGATGGTGATTTAGTGGCCATAGCCGCTCGATACGATCGGCACTCCCGAGGAGCCGGCGCGGTCCAAGCCAGGTCGTAGCAAGCAACATCACCGCACCTGCAATTCAATCTGCTTGCCAGCTGCACCCTATCATCTGATCCCATATGAAGCGCCCGCCGCCTTACCCTGCCTCTATAAAACCGCACGGATGGAAAGGAATTGATTCTGATCGTCAGGGTTGCACTGCTGTCGCTTGCACTCGCTGAGTGGCGTCTACGGGCCGGGCGAGGCGCCGGGCCGCGGCGCCTTCACCTTCGCCAACGGCGTGCGCTGCGCCGGCGGCTTCCGCGAAGGCAAGCCGAACGGACGCGGCGCTTACATATCGACCAACGGCAATCGCTACGTCGCCGATTTCCGCGACAACCAGCGCACCGGACGCAGCACGCTACACTACGTCAACAGCGACCGGTATGCCGGCGACTTCATCGACGGCAGGGCTCTGGGCTCCGGCATGAGCCCCTCTGCGAAAGCCGGCCGCTACGACGCGAGTGGCGCAACGACCTCCCCAACGGCTATGGTGTCACGACTTGGCAGTGCGGTTTCCAATGACGTTGTCGCCGACGTCGATGTCTCGCATGCATGACAGTCGATCGCAGTTGGCCAACGGACAGCAATCATGCGCAGTCGATCGTCTGCCCACCCGGCAGGGCCAAGTTGCCGCTGCAAGTTCGCTATTGGCCTGATATCCTGCACACTGCCCGCTCGCCACGTCGACCTGGAGCATCCGTGACATGCCGACCCCGCCAAGCCTGATCATGATCCAGTTCCTGCAATGGATCGCCGATCGGCCCCGCAGCCGCGAGGACGTGATGGACGCCTGGCGCAGTTCCTGCCCGCGCTTCCCGGTGTGGGAGGATGCGCGCGCCGACGGCCTGATACGCCAGTGCGGCGGCGACCGCGGCGAACATCGCGTCGAACTGACCGACCGCGGCCGGGCGGCACTGCGCCGCGCCGACCTGGGGGCACGCCCGGCGCGTGATCAGGCCGCGGCCAGTGGATCGGGGCCGTAGTCGTTCGGACCCGTGGTGCCGCGCAGGAAGCCGCACTCGATAAGGTACCAGAGGCCGCCGATGACCGGCACCAGGACGATCAGCACCCACCACCCGCTCTTGTTGCGGTCGTGATAGCGCTTGACCGCGACGGCAATGGAGATCCAGGTCGCTGCGACGACGAAGATTATGAGCACGATGCCGGCGAGCGGGCCCGCCGCCGCTGCCATGCGTTCCGGGTCGCCCGACATGGCTGCGCCACCGAAGACCGCAGCGAAGAGAATCATTTCCACGATGAGGATTGCGAGCGCGACCAGCCAGAACTTGGCGCGGTTCGCGCGTCCCTGAAAGCCGAACAGCAGATCAGTCATGTGTATTCCCCCGAGCCTGGAAAGGGCGGGCACGTCGCGCATCAATTCTTGAAGCAGCGCTACCACACGTCAGGGTACTATAGGCGTCCATGACCCTCCAGCGCGCCGCCCTCTGGGCCATCGTTGTTGCGGCCACGATGTACCTTCTCGTGGCGGGGCGTGGCCTGCTTCTGCCGTTCGTGCTGGGCATCGTGCTCTGGTACATGATCGATGCCCTGGCCGACGCCTTCGAGCATCCACGCTTCGGCCGCCTGCGCCTGCCGCGGCCGGTCGCCCTGGTGGCGGCGGTCTGCATCATGGGCGGCCTTCTGTGGGTGGTCGGCCGCACCATCGGGCGCAACGTCACGGCCGTGATTGCCGCGGCGCCCAACTACGAGCGTCGCCTGCAGATCCTGATCAATGAAGGCGCGCGGCTGTTCGGCTTCGAGCAGGCGCCGACCATCAGCGAGCTGTTCGACCGCATCAGCCTCGCCGACACGCTGAGCAGCATCGCCACGGCGGCAGCCTCGGTGGTGAGCGTGGCCGGCATCGTCGTGATCTATGCCGGCTTCCTGTTCGTCGAGCAGGTGCGTTTCCGCCGCAAGCTCGTGATCGTGCTGGGCTCGGGCGAAAACCACGAACGCGTCGAAGCCGTGCTCGACCAGATCGACCATGACATCCGCGTCTACATCCGCATCAAGACAACGCTCGCCGCGATCACCTCGGCGCTCGCCTACAGCGTGATGGCGTCCGTCGGCGTCGACTTCGCGGCCTTCTGGGCAGTCATGGTTTTCTTTTTCTACTACATCCCGACCGTGGGTTCGATCCTCGCCATTCTCGCGCCGGCCGTCCTGACGCTGGTGCAGTTCGACAATCTGACACCGTTTCTGATCGTTTTGCTGGTGTTCGGCACCGTTCAGGTCGTGACGGCCAATGTGATAGAGCCTGCCATCATGGGCAGCTCGCTGAACCTCTCGCCGCTGGTGGTGATCGTCTCACTGATGGTGTGGGGCACGATATGGGGAGTCGTCGGCATGTTCCTGTGTGTGCCGATCACGGTGGTCGGCCTGATCGTGCTGGCGCAGTTCGAGACGACCCGGCCGATCGCCGTCCTGCTGTCCTCCGACGGCAAGATTCCCGAGCCGCGGCAATGAGAAGGCTCGCCGTTCTTATACTGCTCGCCGCCACGGCGGCGCAGGCGCAGTCGCAGACGCCGTCGGCCGACCCCGCCACCCGGGGCCAGCCGCCCGGCCTGCAAGTGATGTACGCCTGCCCCGGCGGTACCGATTTCTCCGCCGCCTTCACCAAGGAGGGCGACCTCGCCACGATCAGGGTACCGGGCCAGCCGGAGGTCGAGCTGCCGCGACTGTCCTCGGGGTCGGGTTTCGCCTACGGCGATTCCTACTACGAACTGCGTGGCCGCGGTCGAGAAGCCACCCTGATGGCCGGCGGCCGCTCGATGCGCTGCCATGCCATCGGCCGACCGGGCGAGCCACCGCGCACCTATCAGGGCGGTGGCCTCACCATTACCCTGTTCCCCGACGGCATCTTCCGCCTGCGTGACCGCAGCGGGGCCAGCGAGACCGTCGATCTCGGCCAATGGGCGCAGGAGGTCGATGGCGGGGTGCGTCTGGTGCTGCGCGGCGGCGTGGCTCCCCGACGGGTCTTCCGCGAGGCCAACGGTGACAAGCTGGTCGCCGAGAATGGCGACGAGCTCCAGCACTCGGCAACTGCCGATCCGATCGACGACCACTTCCGCCTCGCCGGCCTCTATCGCGACACGCAGACGGGCGGCCTCTTCACCGAGTGTCTGACGGGCCGCACCTTCGAACTGGCGCCCGGCGGCGCCGAGCCCGATCTCGAACGCGCCTGGACCGACGCCACGCCTTCAAAGGTGGCCCAGCTCTATGTCGAATTCGTCGGCCGCTTCGTCTCGGGCGAGGTCCAAGCCGAACGGTTCTTGAGCCTCAAGCGCGACGGCGGCTGTCCGCCGCTTGCACCGCGCAATTCGGCGTTGCGCGACACCGAATGGCGGGTACTCGAGATCGACGGCGAGCGCCCGGTCTACGACGACTTCCGGCAGCGGCCGCGGCTGCGCCTCGACGACGACGGCAAGTTCAGCGGCTCGACCGGCTGCAATGCGCTGTCCGGCAGCTACCAGCTCGATCCGGAGGGCCTGCGCTTCGAGCCGGCCGCGACGACGCTCGCCGCCTGCCTGCCGACGCTGGCCGCCGCCGAGAAGCGCTTCCTCGATGCGCTGTCCGCAGTGCGCCAGGCACAGCTCGCCGGCACTACCCTCGACCTGACGGACGGCGCCGGCAAACGCCGCCTACGCCTCGAGGCGCGCGGGCGATAGGAGAGCGCGGACCAGAGGCCTACGCTGCCACTCTATGGCATCGCCGTCGGGTCGGCGCGCAGGACCAGCGTCTGGCCGTCGACGCCGATATGCAGGAAGGGCACGCTGACGCGCGGCAGGCCAGCATCGCCGGTGCCGGCGAACTCGCGGTCGATATCGTCGAACAGCCGCATGTAGAGCTTCCATTCCACAATGCCGGGCTCGATCGGCACGCGCACGGCTTCACGCCAGTCGAGGGCGCGAACGCCGCTCTTCACTGCCCGCTCGCCCTGCCGGTCGCGCACCAGCGTCGCCTCGAAGCGGCCGATCGTCGCCGTCCGCGCGCTACGCATGACCGGTCGAGCGATCACGGCGATGCAGACCTGGCCGGGTGCCTCTGCCGGGACGAATTCGACCGAACCCGCGTTCATGGTCGGATCGCTCGTGTCGTCCTGCCAGCCCAGCCGTTCGACAATGACCACGCGCTGACGCTCCTTGTCGAAGCGCCAGCCGGCCGGTGGATCGAAGCAGCGGCGGACCGTGCGCGTTTCACCGGCGGGCGCACGCGCCAGGATCTCGGGCGACACCAGGGTGTTGGACTCCGAGGTCGTCGTGACCATGCGCTGATCGAAGGCAAACGAACCCGGTCGGTCGGGCAGCACGGTGAACAGCAGCTGGAACAGCATCGTGCGCGAGTCGCGCCGGACGGACAGCGTCGCCGCCGCGAAACTCGTGCGCCGCGCATCGGTCGGAAAGGCCGCGCGCGGCACCACGAAACGCAGCCGCCCGGGGGCCATCATCGCCTGCCCGCGCCACGGGCCGATCGCCAGCACGGGCGGCGGACCATCAGCGGAGGCGAGCTGCGAGGCCACGATCTCGATCTGCAATGGCAGATCGTCGTCGCCCGACGCGGTGAAATCCGGAGCGTAACGCGGCACCGCCTGCGGCGTCGGATGGGCCGCCGGAACGCCCGATCCGTCGAGCCGCAAAACCCCTTGTGGCGCCGTTCCCGGCGCGCCGGGAGCGAGCGTGAGCTCGCCGGTGGCGCGGCGCGGCGGCACAAAGCTCGGCGCATAGGAGAGTACGACCGGCCCCGAGTCGCCAGCCATGCGGTCGAGTTGCGCCACCACAGGCGCGGCGGCCTTGCGGGCAGCGACGCGCGCGCCCTCGCCCGGCCTGTCCAGCGCGTCCTTGAGGGCGGCGTTCAGCGCCTCGAGCTCAGCGAACGCCTCGCGCCGGAACGCCGGCAGATCATCGAACTCGCGATTGCCCTCGGAGTCCGAACGTACCACCAACGCATCGAGCAGCAGGCTGGCGGCGCGAAAGTCGGACAGCAGGCCGATCCGTGCCTCGCTGTCGGCGCGGGCCTGCAGGCTGGCGCGCTCGGTACGCAGCCCGGCGATCCGTTCGTCGACGGTCGGCCCGGGCAACGGCATCTCCTCACGCGCCACCGCGATGACTGCGGCCGCCGCAACAACGGCGGCGACGAGCACACCGAGCACGCGGCGGAAGCAGCGCGCATGGTCGGTCGAACGGGGGGCTGCGGCCATGCTCCGTATTCTACCATGGCCGACGCCGCCGCGAGCGGCGGCGCTTTGTCAGTACGAGAACAGGACCGGCAAGGTCGAATTGAGGATGAGATGGCGGGTCATGCCGCCGAAGATCATCTGGCGTAGGCGGCTTTGCGTGTAGGCGCCCTTGACGATCAGATCCGCCCCGCCGGTGACCGCGGTGTCGACGATTGTCTGGCCGGCGGAGCGATTGCCCGGCTTCACGTGCTGGCTGGTAACGTTGAGGCCATGGCTCCTGAGCGATTCGGCGATCTCGGCCGCGCTCGGTCCCGGCACCATCGCGCCGTCGACGCTCAAGACGTCGATCGATTCGGCGCCGCTCAGCACCGGCATGGCGAGCGAGATCGCCCGCGCGCTCTCGGTCGAGCCGTTCCAGGCGAACAGGATCCGCTTGCCGACCATGCCGCCGAAGCCCGGCGGCACCACCAGCACCGGCCGGCCGGAATCGAAGAGGGCGGTCTCGAACACGCTTTCCGGCATCTTCGGCAGCGCCCCGGGCTGCGGCATGACGATCAGATCGTAGGCTCGGCCGATCGTGCCGATGGCGGTCGGGCCGCTGTCGTCGGCCGAGCGCCATTCCGACGTGAGCCCGCTTGCTCGCTGCTCGAAGGCCTGCTTCACGGCCGCGACACGCTGGCGCTCCTCGGCGTCTTCTGCAAGGCCACCGCCGATCGGTGCGCCCATGCCGGCGTCCGCCCAGGCCATGCTCATGACCCCATAGGATGGTGGCTCCAGGCCGATCAGTTTGGCGTCGAACGTACGTGCAAGCTTAGCGGCAAGATCAAACGCGGACGGATCTTCTGCCGTCCAGGCCATTGTCAGAATTGACTTCATGACATGCCTCCCCTGTTAGTTGATTAACGATAACACGGGCTTGGATCGCATTGGCTCTGCAAAAGTGCAGCCGACCCAAGGACCAACGCCAATGCTGACGTCGATACGATAATAGTGCTCAAACGCTGTTCGATATCAATACGATACAACTCGGCTTCCAGCGTCCGACGATGTGACATCGATGGTTGGTGCGCGCCGTGACCTGACGCGCCAAGACCAGTTCTTCCGCCCTGCATCCCTGCACTGGCCTGCCGGCGGAGGTCGACCATGGTCGGCTACAATTCGCTGGCGCGAGGCCGGCGTGCTGGACCAGCGTTCCACCACCGGCATCACTGCTTCGGATTGACCAAGATCCTCAGCGAATCTGATCGGCCTTCGGCACGATCCACGCGAAGCGGTCGGACAGGGCGGCCAGCGTGATGCGGTTGATGACGTCCGCGGTAACCGTGGCGCCGCCGGTCGCATCCGGCAGATCGCGCGTCGCCACCGTATCGGCCGCGATCGTGCTCATGAAGCCGTTGTCGGTCCCGCACCGCACCGTCGCCGAGACGCACATGTGCGTCATGAACCCACCGACAATCAGGTTCTTGCGGCCGCTTGCGGTCAGATGCTTGGCCAGGTCGGTCCCCGCGAAGGCATTGGGCAGGCCCTTGTCGACGATCGTCTCGCCGGCCCGCGGCGTGAGCGGGGCGACGATCTCGTAGCCGGTCGACGACGGGTTGAACGCCTTGCCGCCGGACTTGTGCCGCACATGAACGATCGGGGCTCCCGCCGCGCGCGCCCTCTCGAGCAGGCCGGCCAACGCGTCGATCGCCGGCTGCACGCCGGTCAACGGCAGCAGGCCGTCGGTGTATTCCCTTTGAGCATCGATGATCAGCAGAACACCATCGGCCATGGTGGCCGGTGTCGGCGTCGCTCCCGCCATCTGCAGCATCGTCATCGCCATATTCGTTCCCTTCAGCTACGCCGCCGTCGTGTGAGGCCTGACCCCATCAAACCCAAGGCGATGCATTTTGCAATACCCACAGGCGCATGCCTCGAAGCCCCGCGCCACGATCGCGCCATCGACTGCGAGCTTCGCCTCGTGTGCGCCAGTGCGGCGCGATTTCCGCGGCGCTCCTGTGACCGCCATAGGAAAACTGCGCGCGAACAATCGTACAATTCATCATGGACGCTTCCGATTGTCGCTGGCAGGATGGCGCCGCGATGGATGCTCCCCGCAAACTTCTCGTCGATAGCTTGGCGCGACGGCCCGACCTCGACCTGAAGAACCTGTCACTGGTGATCGGGCGCAACCACGCCTACCTGCAGCAGTATCTCATGCGCGGCTCGCCGCGTGAGCTGCCGGAGGCGGTGCGGCACGGGCTCGCACCGCTGCTTGGCGTGTCGCCGGACGATCTGCGCTCCACGGCGGCACCGGCCGGCGGACCGGCTGCCGATGGGAGGGGCTTGGCGCTGCGCGCCGGCAGCGACGACCTGCCGGTCTACGCTGCCGCGGAAGGTGGTGGCGGCGCGCTTATCATCACCAACGAGCCGGTCGACTACGTGCGCCGGCCCGAGCCCCTGCTGTCGGTCCGCGACAGCTACGGCTGCTACGTCATTGGCGAGAGCATGAGCCCGGCCTACGAGCAGGGCGACCTGCTGCTCATCCATCCCAACCGCCCCGTGAGATCGGGCGACGACTGCGTGTTCGTGCGCGATCCCGGCGACGGCTCACAGCATGCCCTGGTCAAGCGCCTGCTGCGCATCACGCCGGAGAAGTGGCGCGTCCGTCAGTTCAACCCGGCAAAGGATTTCGATCTCGATCGCGGGCAATGGCAGAAGGCCCAGCTGATCGTCGGCAAGTACGCCCGATGATGCCCGTCCATAGGAATTTTTCCTATCTGGTCCGATCGGAATGGCCATCATGAAGGCCATCGTCGTCGGCGGCGGCATCATGGGCCTCGCGACCGCATGGGGCTTGGCGCGTGAAGGCCACGCGGTCGAGTTGTTCGAGCAGGGCCCGCTGCCCAACCCACAGGCATCGTCGATGGATGAGCATCGCCTGATACGCCATCCCTACGGTGACCATGCGGGCTATGCGCGCATGATCGACAGCGCCTATGCGGCCTGGGAGCTGCTGTGGAACGATCTCGGCCGGCGCCTCTATGCTGCCACCGGTACGCTGGCGCTCACCGGCAACGGCGAGACCTGGGCAGAGCGTTCGGCCGCCGTCTTGGCCACAATCGGCAAACAGATGGTGGAGATGCCGGTCGACGAGCTGCCGCGGCGCTTCCCGCAGCTCGATGCACGCGGCGTCGAACGGGCCTTCTGGATGGCCAGTGGCGGTGTGCTGTTTGCTCAGGACATCGTCGCGGCGTTGGCAAGCCATCTCGCCAAGCAGCCGAACGTTGCCCTGCATGCAAGGACCCCGGTACGTGCGGTCGATCTGGAGCATGGACGCATCGTCACCGACACCGGCACCGAGCATGGTGCCGATATGGTCGTGGTGGCGGCGGGCGCGTGGGTCGGCCAGCTGCTGTCGGAGAGCCGCCGCCTCGTCCCGTCGCGCCAGGTCGTGATCTATTTCGACCTGCCCGCCGACCAGCGTACGATCTGGGCGAAGCACCCAATGGTCATCGACAAGACCGGCGACGTCGGCCTCTACCTGGTGCCGCCAGCCGAAGGCCGCGGCTTGAAGATCGGCGACCATGTCTTCAGCCGGACCGGTGATCCCTCGGCGGAACGCGAGGCTCATGAACAGGAAATGCAGCCCCTGCTGCGCCGTTGTGGCACCTTGATCAAGGAATTCGCGCGCTGGCGTATCGATCGCCTGAAAGTCTGCTTCTATACAGTGACCGAAGACGAGCGGTTCGTCGTCGAGAAGCAGGGCGCCAAGGGCTGGCTGATGTCGCCTTGTTCGGGACACGGCTTCAAGTTCGGCGCGGTGATGGGGCTCGAACTCGCACGCACCATCCTGTCGGGGCGAAATCCGGCGGCGCATGCGCGCTGGGCGGCCGGCCAGGAAGGCGATAAACCCTCCTGACAAAGTGACGACAAATTCAGGGAGAAGGAACGCCATGGCTTCCGGCAAGCGACGCACCAACGGCACCCCGAAAGCAACCGGACTGCGTCAAGGCCTCGCCACCTACGGCGATGCGGGCTTTTCATTGTTCCTCCGCAAGGCCTTCATCAAGGCCGGCGGCTATTCCGACGACGCGCTCGACCGGCCGATCGTCGGCATCACCAACACGTTCAGCGACTACAATCCCTGCCATGGCAACGTGCCCGACCTGATCGAGGCGGTGAAGCGCGGCGTCATGCTGGCGGGCGCGCTGCCCATGGTCTTCCCGACCATCTCGATCCATGAGAGTTTCTCCCATCCCACCAGCATGTTCCTGCGCAACCTCATGTCGATGGACACCGAGGAGATGATCCGCGCCCAGCCGATGGATTCGGTGGTGCTGATCGGCGGCTGCGACAAGACCCTGCCGGCCCAGCTCATGGCCGCGGCCAGCGCCGACCGGCCGGCGGTGGTGCTGCCCGTCGGACCGATGCTGGTCGGCCATTTCAAGGGCGAGGTTCTGGGCGCCTGTACCGACTGCCGCCGCCTGTGGGGCCAGTATCGCGCCGGCACCTTCTCCGAGACCGACATCGAGCAGGTCAGCGAGCGGCTGGCGCCGACCAAGGGCACCTGCATGGTGATGGGCACGGCCAGCACCATGGGCTGCATCGTCGAGACGTTGGGCATGGGCCTGCCCGGCAGCGGCTCGATCCCCGCGACACATTCCGATCGCCTGCGTGTCGCCGAAGCAAGCGGCAGGCTCGCTGCCGAGATGGCGAAGAAGCAGGGCCCGCGCCCCAGCGAGATCATGACCGCCGCGGCCTTCCGCAACGCCCTCACGGTGCTGCAGGCGATCGGCGGCTCGACCAACGCGCTGGTCCATCTCACCGCCGTCGCCCGCCGGCTGGGAGTCACTATCGAGCTCGAGGAGTTCGACGAAATCGGCCGCAAGGTACCGGTGCTGGTCGACCTCAAGCCGTCGGGCGACCACTACATGGAGCATTTCCATTGGGCCGGCGGCAACTCGCGCCTGATGAGGGAGATCCGCACGCACCTCGACGAGAAGTGCCTGACCGTCTCCGGTCGCACACTGAAGCAGGTGATCGACTCGGCCGAGATGGTGCCCAACCAGACGGTGATCCGCACGCCGAAGAATCCGATCAAGCCGACCGGAGGCATGGCCGTGCTGCGCGGCAACCTCGCGCCGCGGGGCGCGGTCATCAAGCATGCCGCCGCCTCGCCGGCCCTGATGACCCATACCGGCCGCGCAGTCGTGTTCGATTCGCTCGAGGATCTCGCCGCGCGCGGCGACGATCCCAACCTCGACGTCAAGGCGGAAGACATCCTGGTGCTGCGCAATGCCGGGCCTAAAGGTGCGCCGGGCATGCCGGAGGCGGGCTCCTTCCCGATCCCGATGAAGCTCGCGCGCGCCGGCGTGAAGGACATGATCCGCATCTCCGATGCGCGCATGAGCGGCACGGCGTTCGGCACAATCGTGCTGCACGTGGCTCCCGAAGCGGCGGTCGGAGGTCCGCTCGCCCTGGTCAAGACGGGCGATCGGATCACGCTCGATGTGCCCAAGCGCGTGCTCAAGCTGCACGTCGACGCCAAGGAGCTGGCGGCGCGGCGCAAGAAGTGGCAGGCGCCGGCGCCGACCAACGGCAGCGGCCGTGGCTATACCGGCCTCTTCCACAAGGAAGTGCTGCAGGCCGACGAAGGCGTCGATTTCGGTTTCCTGGGCCCTGCCAAATCGTGAGCGACGCGGCGCTCCCGGGCATCTCGGTCGTCGTCACCTGCTACAACTGTCGTGACTATATCGGTGATGCGATCCGCTCGGTGGCGTGCCAGACGCTGCGCGACTTCGAATGCGTGATCGTCGACGACGCCTCGACCGACGATTCGGCCGAAGTCGTGCGCCAGACTCTCGAGGAGCTGGCCGACCCACGCTTCAAGCAGATCCGTCTTGCCAGGAACGTCGGCCAGACCGGGGCGACGCGCGCCGGGCTTGCGGCGACCGCGGCGACGTTCGTCTGTTTTCTCGATTCCGACGATCTGTGGAATCCCGACTTTCTCGAGCGCAATCTTGCCGCCCACCTCAACGAGTCCTATGCGGTAGGCTTCACCGCCTGCAACGCGCGACTGATCGACGCCCAGGGCAAGCTGATCGCCGGCTGCGTCTACTGGTTCGGCAAGGAGCGGGCCAGCGCCGATCGTGACCGGGCCTTCGCGCCCCTCGATCCCGCGCGCGTGCCCAAGCTCGACGTCGCCGACAACACGGCGCACTGGCAGAAGCAGACGCCCTACCGGCTTTACACCAAGCGCGTGGTGCACTGGGTGTGGGTCAGCACCTCGTCGATGATGTTCCGCCGTTCGCTGATCGATCTCGTCTTCCCCGATGACGACGAGACTTTTCGCCTGCACATGGATTTCTATGTCGTCGTCATGGCGCAGATGGTGGCGGGCTCGCTGCTGATAGACGAGGCGCTCTATGCCTATCGCCTGCACGGCCGCAATGGCGCCGCCGACAATCCCGTCCTGGGCGGCCGCCTGCACTTGTCCAGCCGCAACTGGGGAGACACTTATTCGGTGATGTTGGGCCGTATGCTTGCCGCGATGGAGCGCGATCGCGAACGGTTCGTGACTTCGTTGGGCGAACGACAATACAGGCGCATGCTGCTGCGCATGCAGGCGGCACGGACCGGCTGGCCGAGGTCCTGGCTGCTGACGGCGCGAAGCTGGCTGGTTTGAGCGAACTGAATTGACCGGCCGCTCACCGCTCAGCAGCGCGTATGACGAAGTCGGCGATTGCGGCGATGTCGTCGCGTCGGAACCAGGGCAGCGTGCCGTCGGCCGGCCGCTCGTCGGCCGCGATGGCCACGATGTTGGGATCGTCGGGCGCCATCGGCTTGCCTGCAGCGGCCCGCACCTCGATCTTGCGGTGCGGCTCGCGCTTGAAACCCTCGATCAGCACCAGGTCGGCCGGCGCCAGGCGAGCCAGCACTTCCGCCAGGGTGGCGTCCTCCTGCTCGCGCATGATGGCGTAGCGGTGGCCGCCGACGACTGCGACCTCCGTGGCGCCTGCGGCACGATGGCGATAGGAATCGCGGCCCGGCTGATCGACGTCGAGGTCGTGATGGCCGTGCTTGATCGTATTGACCATGAGCCCGCGATGCACGAGTTCGGCGACCAGTCGCTCCACCAGCGTCGTCTTGCCGGCATTCTTCCAGCCCGTGACGCCGAAGATTCGCTGCCCGCTCAAGGCGCAACGCGCTCGGGGTTGGCGTACACGGTGAGTCGGCCCTCGCGCACGAAAGCCGCCAGAGCGATACCCGCCTGCTCGGCGGTCTCGATGGCAAGCGACGTCGGCGCCGAGACCGCGGCGATCGCGGCCGCGCCCAGGGCTGCCGCCTTGTGCACCATCTCGTAGGAACAGCGGCTGGTCACGACGACGAAGCCGGGATGCGGCGCGCCGGACTTCGCCAGGGCGCCGCCCAGCTTGTCGAGCGCATTGTGCCGGCCGACGTCCTCGCGCACGGCAATCAGCGTGCCGTCGGGCCGCGCCCAGCCCGCTGCATGGGTCGCGCCGTTCACGCGATTGATACGCTGCTCGAGCGGCAGGGCGGCCATCGCCCGCTCGATGGCGCCGCGCGCCACCGGCGGGTTGGCGCCGACGACGGTCACCGGCCGCATCGCCGCCTCGATGCTGTCGACTCCGCAGAGGCCGCAGCCGGTGCGGCCGGACAGGCTGCGCCGGCGCTCCTGCAGTCGCACCATGCGCTGGGCGGCGATGTCGAGACGAACCTCGATGCCACTCTCGACCGGCTCGACCTCGATGTCGTAGATCTCCGACGGCTTCTCGACGATGCGTTCGGTCAGCGAGAAGCCGCGGGCAAAATCCTCGAGATCGCAGGGCGTGGCCATCATCACGGCGTGGCTGATGCCGTTGTAGACCAGGGCGACGGCAACCTCTTCGGCGACGATTTCGTCCAGTGCCTCGCCCCCGGCAGCCGTCAGGCGCCGCGCGGCACGATGGACCGATCCGTTGGTCACCGGGCCATCCTATCGATGCGCAGGTGCCAGCCGCTGGGCGCCCTGTCAGCGAGAGCGCTGATCCGGGCGAAGGCGCGAGCGTGCTCGGCTTCGGCGAACGTGCCATCGCCCTGAATGCAGGCGATGAGGGTCTCGGCTTGGGACGGCATCGCTGCAAGTTGAACCGGCCAGTGACCTCCCGCAAGCGCCCCGACGGCCGCTGCTCCAGCGCCGCCCGAGACATTGCAGGTCATCAACAAGCCTAGTTTGGCGCCCGAGTCGCCCCGCAACTCGGGCGAATTGCGAGCGCGTCGCAACAACGCACGCGAATCCACAAAGCTGCATAGCGGTCGGTCCGCCCTCCCTGTGGGTTAATTTGCAGCGGCCGGTAAGGTGCCCGTAAGGCGCCGCAGCGAGAGTCCTTCTCAAGGACCGGGGAACCCTCTTCTCCCGGTTCGACCGCCCTCCTCCCTGAAGCAACCTGAGGCGGTCGTGGACGGCGCGGGATTTCGGTCCCGCGCCGTTTGCGCTTGCTGGGTTGGACTAGTTCGAGGTCGCCTGGCCGCGCGCCTTCAGCACATAGCCCATGGCGCGGAACTCCGAATCCCGCCGGATTCGGTTGGCGACCGCCGGGTCGCCGTCGCGATTGGAGACCTCGATCAGCTTGTCGGTCTCGGCGGTGCAGGCAAGCGCCGCGGCTTGCGCCAGTGAGCCGGCGTCGAGGCTGATGGTGCCCTCGGCAGCAGCGTTCCTGGCAAGGCAGGCATCGCGCGCCTTGTAAGAATCGTCGATCCGAGTCTGCAGCCTGCCGTCGCTGGAGGTGTGATAGGCCCCGGCGCAGCTACTCAGCACCAAGGCGACCAGAACAAGAGCAATTCGCATCAACGAGGCCTCTATCCCTCCGGCACGCGCCGGCGTCGCCCTTGATACAACGCCCTCACCCGCCCGTCAGCCCGTGACGTACAGCGATCTTGACGGCATCGTGCATGTATTGAACTTGGAGGTCTGGCCATTGGGGGCTGTAGCGGGCGAGACATGCGAATTGTTCTCGTCCTCACGCCGTTGTTGCTCGTCGCGGCGTGCGAGGGAAGCTTCGTGGCCGGCGACCTAGGGTGCAAGGTCAATATCGACAGGAGCTACGAGGCCCGCGACGCCCGCCTCGCCCGGAATGCGGCGGCAGACGGCACCAGCGCGGAGAATCCGGCGACGCTGGCGCATGCCGTGGCGCTCTCCTGCAGCGCCGAAACCGACAAGTTGATCGTCGCCTCGAACCTCAGTGGCGATGCCAAGGTCGCCGCCTCGATTCGCCAGGACAGCGAGTTCAGGGCGATGAAGTACGTCATGCAGGCGCGCGGCCAGGCGACCTTCCGTTAGGCCGCGTGCTGGGCGGGCGAAGACGAGCGTCCACGTTCTGGCCGACCGCGGCGATGCGCACGCTCATGCGGGCACAGTAAGATACTGTTGCAATTCGCGAGCGCGCCCGTGATTGCCATGCGCAAGAAAACCCTCTCGGGTCACCCGGATGGGCATCTATACTTCCAGTTGCACAATTTCGAAGCGCAATATCGTGGTTACTCGGTCGTTGGAATTATTCCCGCCAGTCGAGCTGGCGCTGACGAAGATTTGAGTAGCGGGGTATTTACCCCACTATGACAGAGTCTGTGATATACGTCACAGGACAAACCTTTTGGTTGAACAAAATGCAACGCCGAGCGGCCGGGGACAGAGGCGATCCGCTACCTGAAAGCCAGGTGTCGAAGGTCGCCTTCGCCCAAGCGATCCGTCTTCTGACCGGGTTGCCTGAGAAGTATGCGGGAGCCTTGCTTGAAGGTGCGAAAGCGATTTCGCTACCGGAAGGCGAGAAACTGTTCAGCAAAGGTGACGCCGGCGACGGGTGTTACTGGCTCGAGCAGGGGCTCCTCAAGGTCAGTATCAGCTCCGACAGTGGCGATGAGCGGATAATTGCATTCCTGGGCCCAGGATCCATTGTCGGCGAACTTGCCATGATCGATGGATTGCCGAGGTCAGCCACCGTCGAGGTCCTTCAGGAAAGCAGGTTGCACTTCATCAGTCGTAGTGCCTTCGCCAAACGTCTCGAGGAGACACCGCGTATCCTGGGCTATGTCGTCACCACGCTGGCCGCCCGCTTGCGGCAAGCCAATGACGAGATGGCCGCGTCGAGTTTTCTCGCCGTGAAAGCCCGTGTGGCGCGCGCGCTGATGCAGATCGCGGACCACCTAGGCCAAGAGGACAAATCGGGTAAAGTGCTTATTGCCCACAAGCTTCGGCAGGACGATATCGCGGCAATGGCCGGCGTCGCTCGCGAGAATGTAAGTCGAACACTCAGTGAATGGCGACGCCACGACATCGTCGACAAGAGGTCGGCGTTCATTTACGTGATCGACAAAGCCGCTCTCCGGCGCGAGGCGATGGCGGAAG
>CADECW010000141.1 GCA_902825855.1 uncultured Rhodospirillales bacterium
CTCCGCTTCGACTCGCTGCGCTCGGCTCCGGTCGGAATGACGGAACCACTACGGGGCGCAGGCGCTCATTTCCACTTTAAGATCATTCCGGACTGCAATTTCGCAAAACGCCGTTGTTGCCAGCCCTTTCCTCGCCTCCCCCGTATGACGCCAGATCACGAACGGCTAAAGTCACCCCGCGGGGAAAGCTTGGGAGGGAAACAGTAATGCGTCCGATTGTGTTGTTGGGTGGCCTGGTGGCGACCCTTGTTTCGTGTTCGAGCGTAGCGCTGGCGCAGAAGAGCGGTGGCGTCATGAAGATGTACCATCGCGACAATCCGCCGAGTGCGTCGATCCACGAGGAAGCGACCAACTCGACGGTGGTTCCCTTCATGTCGCTGTTCAACAACCTGGTTCTCTACGACCAGACCAAGCCGCAGAACAGCCCGAGCGACATCGTCCCTGACCTCGCCAAGTCGTGGAGCTGGAGCGCCGACAACAAGAACCTGACCTTCAAGCTGCAGGAGGGCGTGAAGTGGCATGACGGCCAGCCCTTCTCCGCCAAGGACGTCGTCTGCACGGTCGATCTCCTGACCGGCAAGGCCGAGAACAAGCTGCGCCGCAACCCGCGCCAGTCGTGGTACGGCAACGTCGAGGGTGCGACCGCCAATGGCGACTACGAGGTGACGTTGCATCTCAAGCGGCCGCAGCCCTCGATCCTGTCGCTGCTCGCCTCGGGCTATTCGCCGATCTATCCGTGCCACGTGCCGGTGGCGCAGATGCGCACCAAGCCGATCGGCACCGGGCCGTTCAAGTTCGTCGAGTTCAAGCAGAACGAAGGTATCAAGGTCGCGAAGAACGCCGAGTACTGGAAGAAGGGCAAGCCATACCTCGACGGCATCGAGTTCACCATCGTACCGAACCGGGCGACGGCGATGCTGAGCTTCGCCTCCGGCAAGTTCGACATCACCTTCCCGTGGGAGGTGACGATGCCGATCCTGAAGGACCTCAAGGTCCAGATGCCGAACGTCGCCTGCCAGGTCACGTCGATGAACAACAGCACCAACCTGATCGTCAATCGCGACGCGCCGCCGTTCGACAATGCGGACCTGCGCCGCGCGCTGGTGCTGTCGATCGATCGCAAGTCGTTCGTCGACATCATCAATCAGGGCGATGCCCAGCTCGGCGGCACCATGCAGCCGGTGACCGACGGCGTGTGGGGCCTGCCGCCCGACATGTATGAATCCGTGGTTGGCTACGGCTCGGACGTGCAGAAGAACCGCGAGGCCGCGCGCGAGATCATGAAGAAGCTGGGCTACGGACCCGACAAGCGCCTGCCGCTCAAGATCGCCACCCGCGGCATCTCGCTCTACAAGGATCCGGCGGTCATCCTGGCGAGCCAGCTCAAGGAAATCTGGATCGACGCCGACGTCGACATCATCGAGACCTCGCAGTGGTTCCCGAGAGTGGCGCGCAAGAACTATTCGGTCGGCCTCAACACCACCGGCAACGGGGTCGACGACCCTGACCAGAACTACTACGAGAACTTCTCCTGCAAGTCGGAGCGCAACTACACCGGCTACTGCAATCCCGAGATCGAGAAGCTGTTCGACGTGCAGTCGGCCGAGACCGACATCGAAAAGCGCAAGAAAGTCGTGTGGGAGATCGACCGCAAGCTGCTGGAGGACGGCGCGCGGCCGATCATCATGTGGAACCGCGCCGCGATCTGCATGCAGCCCTACGTCAAGGGTTACGTGGCGCAGGTCAACAGTGTCTACAACGGCTTCAGGTTCGAGGACGTGTGGTTGGACAAATAGGGCCGTCGCATTTGATCAATTTGCCGTCATCCCGAGCGAAGCCGCCCGAAGGGCGGCGCAGTCGAGGGACCTCTTCTTGTCGACGCATCGACAGAAAAGGTCCCTCCGCTTCGCCTCGCTGCGCTCGGCTCCGGTCGGGATGACGGGGGTAAAGCAGCGAAAGGAGGAGACAGAGAGGCGTCGTGAAAGCCCGCAGACCCAACAAGCCCGCCGCCGCGCACCTCGCCGTGCGCGACGCCGGTGCCACCAAGCTGCGCATCCTGGCGGCGGCACGCGTGGAGTTCGCCGACCACGGCTATATGGGCGCCCGGGTCGATCGCATCGCCCGCACCGCGCGCGCCAACAAGCGGCTGCTCTACTACTACATCGGCAACAAGGAGGCGCTCTACCTCGCCACGCTCGAGCGTGCCTATGCCGACATCCGCTCGGCCGAGCGCGAGCTCAGGCTGGAGGAGCTGGAGCCGCTGGCCGCCATCGAGCGGCTGGTGCGCTTCACCTGGGCCTACTTCAACGCCAACCCGAGCTTCATGGCGCTGCTCAACACCGAGAACCTGCATCGCGCGCAGCACCTGGTGAAGTCGCGACACATCCCCGACATGAACTCGACCGTGGTCGCGATCGTCGGCCGCATTCTTGCCAAGGGCGCGCGCCAGGGCGCCGTGCGGCCGGGCATCGACCCCCTCCAGCTGTACGTCTCGATCGCGTCCCTCTGCTTCTTCTACCTTTCCAACATCCACACGCTGTCGGTCGTGTTCGCGCGCGACCTCAAGGCACGCAGCGCGCTCGACCGGCGTATCGAGCATGTGGTGGCCCTCGTGCTGCGCGGCATCGCCACCACGCCCGGCCGGAGGCGTCGGCTTGACAAGAAAGCCGCCCTATAGGAGCTATTAACCGTCTGGTTACTTACCGTTGATCGGCGTTGCGTACTATCGATGCCCCTTTCCCTGAGGACATGAATCCATGACGCAGCGCACCCTCGGCCTCATCATGAACGGCGTATCGGGCCGCATGGGCGTCAACCAGCACCTGATCCGCTCGGTGGCGGCGATCCGCGCCCAAGGCGGCGTACTGATGTCGGACGGCTCGCGGGTCATGCTCGACCCCGTGCTGGTCAGCCGCAGCCCGGAAAAGGCGAAGGCCTTGGCCGAGCAGCATGGCGGCCTGCGCTGGACCACCGACCTCGACGCCGAGATCGCCAGCCCGCGCAACCACATCTTCTTCGACACGGCGACCACGCAGATGCGACCGACACTGCTCGAGAAGGCGATCAACGCCGGCAAGCACATCTATTGCGAGAAGCCGATCGCCACCAACCTCGCCGAAGCGCTGAAGATCTGCCGGCTGGCAGAGCAGAGAGGTATCAAGAACGGCACGGTGCAGGACAAGCTGTTCCTGCCTGGCCTGCAGAAGATCAAGCTCCTGCGCGACTCCGGCTTCTTCGGCCGCATCTTCGCGGTGCGTGGCGAGTTCGGCTATTGGGTGTTCGAGGGCGACTGGGGCCAGCCGGCGCAGCGGCCGTCCTGGAACTACCGCACCGAAGAAGGCGGCGGCATCGTCCTCGACATGGTCTGCCACTGGCGCTACGTGCTCGACAATCTGTTCGGCAACGTGAAGTCGGTGTCGTGCATCGCCGCAACCCACATCCCCGAACGTGTCGACGAGGCCGGCAACGCCTACCCCGCCACGGCCGACGATGCGGCCTATGCTTCCTTCCAGCTCGAGGGCGGCATCATCGCCCACATCAACATGAGCTGGGCGGTGCGCGTCTATCGTGACGACCTCGTGACCTTCCAGGTCGACGGCACCCTGGGCTCGGCCGTCGCCGGCCTGACCGACTGCATGATCCAGCCGCGCACGGCCACGCCGCGGCCGGTCTGGAACCCCGACCAGAAACAGACCATCGACTTCTACGACAGTTGGCAGAAGATGCCGGACAACATCGTCTACGAGAACGGCTTCAAGGCCGAATGGGAGATGTTCATCCGCCATGTCGTCGAGGATGCCCCGTTCAAGCACTCGCTGGTCGAGGGCGCCAAGGGCGTGCAACTCGTCGAATGCGCCCTGCAAAGCTGGAAGGAACGGCGCTGGGTCGACGTCCCGACGCTGAAGATCTGAGAGGAGGCCACATGTCGATCATCGTGCCGCTGCCCGCCGCCGACGGCAGACTCGCCCCCTACACCCTGTCCGACGCCGCGCAATTCCCCGACCGTGTGACGCGGCCGCTGAACCGAGTCGCCCTGGCCGCCGCCCATGTGGTGGCCGACCCGCACGCCGACATCGATCCCTGGCTGCAGGCAGCACCCGACTGGGAACGCACCATCGCCTACCGCGAATATCTCTGGGACCTCGGGCTAGGCGTTGCCGAGGCGATGGACACCGCCCAGCGCGGCATGGGGCTCGATTGGCCAATGGCGCTGGAGCTGATCAAGCGCTCGGTCGGCGCAGCGCGCGGCCGCGAGGGCGCCGTCGTCTTCTCGGGTGCCGGCACCGATCATCTCGACCCGGCGGCACCCTGCACGGTCGACGACGTGATCCGCGCCTACGAGGAACAGATCGCCGCCATCGAGGCGGTCGGCGGGCGCATCATCCTGATGGCCTCGCGTGCGCTCGTCCGCGCCGGCCGCACGGCCGACGACTATGCCCGCGTCTATCAGCGCGTGCTCTCCCAGGTGCGCCAGCCGGTGATCATCCACTGGCTGGGGGATATGTTCGATCCGGCACTGGCCGGCTACTGGGGCACGCGCGATCTCGGCAAGGCAATGGACACCGCCGTCGCCATCATCAATGCGTCGGCCGCAAAAGTCGACGGCGTGAAGATCTCCCTGCTCGACAAGGACCGCGAGATCGCCATGCGCCGCCGCCTCGACAAGATGGTGAAGATGTACACCGGCGACGACTTCAACTACGCCGAACTCATAGCCGGCGACCAGCACGGCTACTCGCATGCGTTGCTCGGCATCTTCGACGCCATCGCGCCTGCGGCCGCGGCGTCGCTGGCGGCGCTGGCCGGCGACGACCTCGAGAGGTTCCATGCCATCCTGGCGCCGACGGTACCGTTGTCGCGCCACATCTTTCGGGCGCCCACGCGCTTCTACAAGACAGGCGTCGTCTTCATGGCCTATCTCAACGGCCACCAGGACCATTTCACCATGGTCGGCGGCCAGGAGAGTGCACGCTCGACCTTGCACCTCGCCGAACTGTTCCGGCTGGCCGACAAGGCTGGCCTGTTCCGCGATCCCGAGCGCGCCGCCGCACGCATGAAGGCGGTATTGGCGGTCCGCGGCGTAGCGTCGTAGCCGCCCGATGCGCGATCTCGCGACCGGGCCGTCGCTGCTGTCGGTCAACACTGCGACGGTTCGCAAGCAGGGCGGTCTTCCGGAGATCATCGAAGCCTGCGCCCGGCACGGCATTGCCGCGATCAGCCCGTGGCGCGACCAGGTCGCTGCCGTCGGACTCGAGCGGGCAGGACGGGCCATCAAGGACGCCGGCCTGGAGCTGTCGGGCTACTGCCGCGGCGGGCTGTTCCCGGCCACCGGCGAGCATGTAATGGCGGCGCGCGACGACAACCGACGCACCGTCGACGAGGCCGTGTCCTTGGGCGCCCCTTGCGTCATCGTGGTGGCCGGCGGCCTGCCGCAATTCGCACGGCCGGGCTCGACGGCCTCCAAGGACATCGTCGCCGCGCGAAGCATGATCGAGGACGGCATTGCCGAGCTGCTGGCTTACGCGCGCCAGGCCAACATGCCGCTGGCGCTGGAGCCCCTGCATCCGATGTACGCCGCCGATCGGGCTGCGGTGAACACGCTGGCCCAGGCGTTGGACATGGCAGACCGGCTCGATGCCGGCGGGACCGCGCTCGGAGTCGCCGTCGACATCTATCACACCTGGTGGGATCCCGATCTCTACGCCGGCATTGCCCGCGCCGGCCGAGCCAAACGGCTGATCGCCTACCACGTGAGCGACTGGCTGGTGCCGACCAAGGACATGCTGAACGACCGCGGCATGATGGGCGACGGCGTCGTCGACCTGCGCCGAGTCCGGCAGGCAGTCGAGGATGCGGGATACACGGGCCTCATCGAGGCGGAGATCTTCTCCGACTACTGGTGGTCACAGCCCATGGACCACGTGCTCGAAACCTGTGTCGAGCGCTATCGCACGGTCGTGTGAATATCGTCGCGCTCACGAAGGAATTTCACGCGCGCTGTCGCCGCAGCTTCTGGATCGTCTCGTCGAGCGCCGAGAGAAAGCGCGAGCGATCGCGTGACGTCATCGGCTTGGGACCGCCGGTGATCTCGCCCATGGCGCGCAGGTTGGACATCAATTCGCGATTGGCCATCGCCATGCCGATCGAGGCGGTCGTGAAAGGCACGCCGGTGTTGCCGATGACCGCCGCCCCCGCCTTCAGGCTGCGATCTGCCAGTGGAATATCGGCCGTGACGACGACGTCGCCCGGACCGACGCGCTCGACGATCCAGTTGTCGGCGGCGTCGAAGCTGTCGCTCACGACCACCAGCTCGATACGTGGATCGCGCGGCACGCCCATGTAGGAATTGCTGACGACAAAGACCTTCGACCCGTAGCGCTCGGCAACGCGGTAGATCTCGTTCTTGACCGGACAGGCGTCGGCATCGACGTAGATGGACATCGCGCGTTACCAAGTCGGCCAAGCCGGCCGGATTGTCCATCAGAAACGAGAAGCCGGCGGCCCTTCCGGACCGCCGGCGTTCTCTCGCCAAGCAGTTATCCGTCGATCAGCGCTGCGGAATGTGCGGCGAAATGATTTTGCCGCGCGCATCCAGGCGATTGCCCTGGCTGTCGTAACGGAAGCCATACTCGTCCTTCATCGACGCTTGGCGCGGGCCAGCGGCATCCATCGGCACCGGCTCCGGACCCACTGCGTGACCCCGTTCAAGCTTGTTGTTGTGGGTCGTCTTCTCGGTGGTCGGCATCGGCGGCTGCGAGGCGGGCGCATTGGCCACGTTGCCGCTGTAGGTGGTCACCGTGGTGGTTGCACCACTGTACTGAACGCTGGGCTGCATGGCAGTTCCGCTGGGACCGGGCTGGTCGCCGGGCTGGCGAACCCAGTCGTTGCGGCCGATCAGTGGACGGCCATAGGGGTCTGTGGGTTCGCCGGCGGGCATGGTCTGGGCATACGAAACGCCGGCGGTGGCAATGAGCGCGAGGGTAAGCAAGGTGCGTTGCATGGAACCGCCTCCTTCAAAAAAGGTGATGCCTGGTCAACGCCTGCCGGCGGGTGAGGTTGCAGGGCCGATCGGCTCGTCAGCTCAGCACGGCAATCTTCTTGCGCTCGATCAGCTTGAAATCGATCGCGGCCCCCAGGCCCGGCCCGTTGGGGACATGCACCATCCCGTCGCGGCCAACCACGATGTCCTGCTCCAGGCCGTATTTCTGCGCGCCGTCGGGCAGCAGCACCTCGAAGAACTCGGTGTTCCGGATCGAGGCGATGACATGCAGGTTGGCGACATTGTTCAGCGAATTGCCGCCGTGATGGACCTCGTAGTTCATGCGGAACGATTCGGCCAAATGTGCGGCCTTCACCAGGGTGCTGATGCCGCCCTTCACGGCGACGTCGCCGCGCAGGTAATCGGTGGCCTGCAGCATGATCCACGGCTGGTAGGAATCGAGACCTGTGATCGGATACTCGGTGGCCAGGATCGGGATCGAGAGCTGCTGCTTCAACTTCACGTAGTTGTAGATGTCCTGGTCGGCCAGCGGATCCTCGTACCAGTGGTACTCCATCTCCTCGACGGCGCGGCCGACGCGCAGCGCCGCCGGATAGTCATAGGCCCAGGTCGAATCGAGCATGATGGTGAAGTCGCCGACGGCATTGCGGACGGCCTCGCAGACCTTGATGTCTTCGCGCCAGCGCGTCGGCGGATGGATCTTGTAGGCCGCCCAGCCATACTCCTTGAACTCGACGGCCTGCTCGGCATAGGCGCTGGGCGAGGCGAGGACGGCCGAGCTGGCATAGGCCGGCACCGATTCGCGATAGGTCCCGAGCAGGCGGTGGATCGGCTGACCGACCGCCTTGCCAAGGAGGTCCCAGAGAGCGACGTCGACGGCGCCGATGGCGCGCACGCCGGCCGGACGCTGGCGCTTCCAAAGATCGACGACCAGTGCCTCGCGATGCAGCGGATTGCGCCCCATCAGCATCGGCTTGAGGTGCGTGATCAGCCCCTGCCCGTCGATCGCCGCCGAGTTCGAGGCCGAACCCAGGAAGGCGTGACCCTCGATGCCGTCGTCGGTGGCGATGCGCAACAGCCCGAGCGCGCTCGAGCCGGCAAACCTGCTGTGCTGGCCGTATTGCGTCGGCGGGATGTCGTCCCAGGCGAACAGCGTCAGGCTGACGTCGGTGATTTTCATGGCGTCGTCTCCCCTCGGGCTTTTCCGGTAGCCGGAAGCGCCGTTCGCGAGCTGACTCGGTCGTGGGCGCTTCGCTCCCTCGCAGCTTCAGTATAGACTTCGGGCATGACAGACAAAGCCCGAGCCGAACTGGCACCGACCGGCGTTCTGCGTGCCGGCATCAACCTCTCCAACTTCCTGCTGGTCACCGGCCGCAGCGAAAAATCAGAGCCGGTGGGCGTGTCGCCCGACATGGCCAAGGAACTCGCCGCGTCGCTCTCCGTGCCGGTCACCTACGTGACCTTCAAGTCGCCCGGCGAGCTCGCCGACCAGGCCGGCAAGAACGTGTGGGACATCGGCCTGATCGGCGCCGAGCCTCAGCGCGCCGCCGTGATGACCTTCAGCGCCGCCTACGTCGAGATCGAGGCGACCTACATGGTGTCGCCGGGCTCGCCGCTGAAGTCGATTGCCGACGTCGATCGGAAAGGCGTGCGCCTCGTCGTGTCGGCGCGCTCGGCCTACGGCCTGTGGCTGGAGAACAACATCAAGAACGCGACCCTGATCCAAGTATCCGGCCTCGACGGTGCCTTCAACAAGTTCATGGAAGACAAGGCCGATGCGCTGGCCGGCCTGCGGCCGGGCCTGCTCAAGGATCTCGAGAAGCACCCCGAGCTCAAGATTCTCGATGGCAAGTTCACGGCCGTGCAGCAGGCCATCGGCTGCAACAAGCCCGCCGCCGAGGGCGCCCGCTACATCGCGGCGTTCGTCGAGAACGCCAAGAAGTCGGGCCTGGTCGCGAGCCTGATCGAGAAGCACAAGGTCAAAGGCCTGTCGGTCGCGCCGTTGGCTTGATGAGAAGTCATGAGAGAGCGAGCCCGAGGCTCGCTCTCGTCACAGTTCCGAGCCGACGAACTGCTTGAACTCCGCCGTCCGCGGATTGGCGAACACTTCGGCGGTCGGGCCTGTCTCCCACACCTTGCCCTGGTGCATGAACACCACGACGTCGGCGACGCGGCGGGCGAAGCCCATTTCGTGGGTGACGCTGATCATGGTCATGCCGTGATGCGCCAGGTTCTCCATCACGCCCAGCACCTCGGCGGTGAGTTCGGGATCGAGTGCTGAGGTCACCTCGTCGAACAGCATGACCTGCGGCTGCAGCGCCAGCGACCGGGCGATGGCGACACGCTGCTGCTGGCCGCCGGACAGCTGCTCAGGGTAGGAATCGATCTTGTCGGTCAGGCCGACCATGGCCAGCACCTCGGCGGCGCGCTTCTTCGCCTCGCCCTTCGCCTGCTTCTTCACCAGCGTGAGCGCCAGGGTGATGTTCCGCTCGACGTTGAGATGCGGGAAGAGGTTGTAGCTCTGGAACACCATGCCGACGTCGCGGCGAAGCTGAGCGCGGGCGGCGCTGCCGGGCCGCCCGACGGGATGGCCGCACACGGTGATGGTGCCGCCCTGCACGGTCTCCAGCCCCGCGATGCAGCGCAGCAGCGTGCTCTTGCCCGAGCCGGAGCGGCCGACGATGGCCACGGTCTGGCCGCGACCGACATCCAGTCCGACGCCGTCGAGCACCCGCAGAGGCCCGAACTCCTTGATGACGTCCCTGACGCTGACGACGGACTCGTTTGCCTGTTCAAGAGCGGCCGGCATGCGCTTTCCTTTCCAGCGTGCGGGCAGCTACCGAGAGCGGGTAGCACAGCACGAAATAGATCGCCGCCACTGCGGTGAAGATCGCAAACGGCTCGAACGTCGAGTTGTTGACGATCTGGCCGGCCCGCGCCAGCTCGACGAAGCCGATGACCGAGGCGAGCGAGGTGTTCTTCACGATCTGCACCATGAAGCCGACGGTCGGCGGAATGGCGATGCGCAGCGCCTGCGGCAGGATCACGTAGGCGTATTGCTGGAACGGATTGAGTCCCAGGCAGTCCGAAGCTTCCCACTGGGTCTTGGGAACGGCCTCGATGCAGCCGCGCCAGATTTCGCCCAGGAAGGCCGCGGCATAGACCGTGAAGGAGATGCCGGCCGCGACCAACGGATCGAGCTTGTAGCCCAGGATGCCGAGCCCGAAGTACGACAGGAACAGCACGATCAGCAATGGCGTGCCCTGGATGAGCTGGATGTAGCCCCAGGCGATCCCGCGCAGCGCCGCCGATCTGGAGACGCGCATCAGGGCGATCGGCAGGCCGACGATGGCGCCACCCACGAAGGCGATCACCGACAGCAGGATCGTCCAGCGCGCCGCCTCGACCAGATAGACAAAATGGTTGAAGCTGAGCTGGGTCACAGCGGCGTCCCCAGCCGGCGGCGACGCTCGAACAGCACCAGGCCGATCGCCCAGAAACCAAGGCGATAGAGCGCCGACAGCGCCAGGTAGACCACGGCCACGATCACATAGACCTCGAAGCTGCGGTAGGTGTCGGACTGCACGAGGTTGGCAGTGGCGGTGAGTTCCTCGGCGGAGATCTGCGAGGTGATCGAGGAGGCGAGCATCAGCAGCACGCCCTGGCTTCCCAGCGACGGATAGACCCGCTCCATCGCGGGCAACAGCACGACGTGCAGGATGGTCTGGAAGCGCGTCAGGCCAAGGCAGTCGGCGGCCTCGAGCTGGGTGCGCTGGATCGATTCGATGCCGGCGCGCATGATCTCGGTGGTGTAGGCGCCCATGTTGATGGTGAGCGCCAGAACGGCCGAGACCTCGGCCGAAAGTTTCAAGCCGAGGCTCGACAGGCCGAAATAGACGATGAAGATCTGGATCAGCAGTGGCGTGTTGCGGATGATTTCGACATAGCCGCCCGCGACCCGGCGCAGCACCGGCCCGCCATAGACGCGGGCGAGTGCGCAGACCGTTCCGACGACGAAGCCAAAGACGATCGCCAGCACGGTGAGCTGGATGGTGAGCCACGCCCCGGCCACGAAGTCCGGCCATCGCTCGGCCAGGAACTCGAAGTCGAACTTGTAGGACATGACTCACACCGGCGAAGAGACCGCGTCAGCTTCCCGACTTGGCCAGAAGCTCGTCGGTCGGGATGTCGACGCCATGATACTGCTTGTAGATGGCGGCGAGCTTGCCGTTCTTGAGGTTGGTCTTCACCCAGTCGTTGATCCAGGCAAGCAGCTGGGGATCGTCCTTGCGCACGCCGATGGCGAGCCAGTTGGTCTGCATCGTGATCTTGGGCTCCACCGTGCGCGCCGGGTTCTTCTTGCTGATGGCCGGCAACAGCGAGCGGGCCGTTGCCAGGATGTCGGCCTGGCCGGATGCGACGGCCAGCGCCATGGCGGCATCGTCCTCGTAGCGCACGATCTGCGCGCCCTTGGCCTGCCTCGTCAGATCGCTGTCCTGGGTGGTGCCGCGCACGACGGCGACCTTCTTGCCGTCGAGATCGGCCAGGTCCTTGATCTGGACGGACTTCAACCCGGCCACGACCGAAGGATGGTCGGCGTAGGGGATCGAGAAGTCGATCACCTTCGCGCGGTCGGGCGTGATCGACAGCGTCGAGACGACGATGTCGGCCTTGTTGGTTTGCAGCATGGGAATACGGCTCGGGCCGGTCGTGGTGACGATCTCGAGCTGCACCCCGAGATCCTTGGCCAGGAGCTTGGCGAGATCGACGTCGGAGCCGGTAGGCTGCATCTTGTCGTCGGTCATGCCGAACGGCGGGATCGCGGTATCGATGGCGACCCGGATCTTCCCGGCCTTCTTGATATCGGCAAGCGTGTCGGCGTGAGCCGTCACACCGAACGCCGACAGGGCGAAGACTGCACCGGCGAGCAGGCGCAGAAAGCCACGCGTGTTCATGTTCAACCTATTGAGTGAGGATAACGTCGGGCAGTCCGTTGCCGTGATACTTCTTGTAGATCGCGTCCAGCTTGCCGTTCTTGAGGTTGGTGGCGATCCACTTGTCGACTTCCTCGAGCAGCCGCTTCTCGTCCTTCTTGACGCCGACGGCGAGCTTGAAGGTGTCGAGCACGAACTTGACCTCGACCTGGCGCGCCGGGTTCTTCTTGTCGATCGGCGCCACCAGCAGCTCGGCGGTCGAGAAGATGTCGACCTGGCCGCTGAGGAACGCCTGCGCCTCGGTCGCATCGTCCTCGTAGCGCACCAGCTTCATGCCTTTGGGCCCTTCCTTGGTGAGCTGAGTGTCGTGCGTCGTGCCGCGCACGGTGCCGACGGTCTTGCCATCGAGATCGGCCAGGCTCTTCAGCGTCATGCTCTTGGGCGCGGCGATGACCGTGCGCAGCACGGCATAGCCCTTTGAGAAGTCGATGACCTTGGCGCGCTCGGGCGTGATCGACAGCGTAGAGATGACGAGATCGGCCTTGCCGGTCTGCAGCGAAGGAATACGCGCCGCGCCGGTCGTCGGCACGTGCTCGAACTGCAGGCCCCAATCGGCGGCCAGCAACTTGGCGGTCTCGATGTCGGATCCTGTTGGCTGCATCTTGTCGTCGGTCATGCCATAGGGCGGCACGCCGAGATCGACGGCGATCCTGATCTTGCCCGACTTCTTGATATCGTCCAGCGCATCGGCGTTCGCCACCTGCGCAAGACCCATGATCGCAATCGCCGCGACGGCGATGCCTGACAACAATCTCTTCATCGTTTCCTCCAACCAAACACTCGTTGCTTCAACTTCTAACGGCCCGCATCCATGTCGGCGAGCTTGGCGACACGACGGCGGAATTCCTCCGCGGTCGAGAATTTCGCGTCGAGATAGGCCGCAATCAGATCCTTGGCGAGCCAGGGTCCGACGATCTGCGCGCCGATGCACATGACGTTTACGTCGTCGTGCTCCACGCATTGATGGGCGGAATGCACGTCGTGGCAAACTGCGGCGCGAATGCCCTTCATCTTGTTGGCGCCGATCGAGGCGCCGACGCCGGTTCCGCAGATCATCAGGCCGCGCTCGGCCTTGCCCGAGGTTATTGCGGCGGCGACCTTGCGGGCGATGTCGGGAAAATCGACGGGATTGGGATCATAGGAGCCGACGTCCTGTATCTCGTGGCCCTGCTCCTTCAGGAAGGCCAGCATTTCGGCCTTCATGGGAAAGCCGGCATGGTCCGATCCGACGACGATCTTCATCAGTTGCTCGCTTGGTTCTGGTAATTCATGAACAGGTTCTTTCGACGAAGTTCATCGCCGATCCTGAAATGCTGGCGCAGCCGGCCCTCGGCCGCATCGGGGTCACGCTGAACCAGCGACAGGAACACTGCGCGATGGGCGTCGACGAGGTGCGAGGTGATGGCGGGCTCGCGGAAAGTGTCGCGCCGGCGTTCGACGTGGCTCTGCATCAGGAGCGGCGAGATCGCCTCGTAGATCTTCATCAGCGCGCTCGAGCCGCTCGAGCGCACGATGGCGAGGTGGAAGGCGTAATCGGCCTGGCCACCTTTCTCCGGGTCGTGCAGTGAATCGACCAGCGTGTCGAGCATGCCGGCCAGCGCCTGCAGGTCGCGCTCGCTCGCCCGCTCGCAGGCAAGTCGGATGGCCTGGCACTCGATCGCGATGCGGGCCTGCAGCACGTCGTCCAGGATGTTCGGCTCGGGCGCGAGGCATAGCGTCAACGCCTGACCCAGCACCGAGGCATCGGCCGCGCGCACAAAGGCGCCGCGACCGTGCTGGATGTCGAGCAGGCCCAGCATGGCGAGCGAGCGCAACGCCTCGCGCAGTACCGGGCGGCTCACCCCCAGCGCCAGCGCGAGCTCACGCTCGGCCAGCAGGCGATCACCTGCCTTCAACTCTCCCGACAGCAGCTTGTCGCGAAAGAAGGTGAAGACACGCGCCGCCCCGCGGGGCGCGTCATCTTCTTCCGAGCGAACGATGTCGAATGCGGGTGGCTCTTCCATTGGTCAGTCCGTGGTATTACCAGTCCTGACATGCCGCCGGCCGGGTGGCAATGGGTTTCTGGCGCTTTGTTGCCGCGAAAAAGGACACTCTCGCGCGGTTGCTGTGCTCCCAAAATAGTCACCGCAAGGACGCAACTTTCGAAGCGAGCCAACGTTGGTTTGCATCGCGGGGGGACTAAGCGCGTCTGGGGCCCGTGCCATCGGAAACCCATAGAACCGGCTCATGAGCCTCGCTGGCGCTTTGACTGAACAATTCCAGGCAGGGTGAGTGCCCATGACGGCCGATGTCGATACCGCCGGAACGGCGGCAAGTCCGGTCTCCACATCGTCTCGTCGAACCGCATCCCGCCACAACGGCGCCGTCCCTGTCGATCTTCATGAACTCCAACAGGCCCTCGAGGCCATGCGCGCCGGCGACTTCTCGGTGCGCCTGCCGACCGGACGAGCGGGCGCGATGGGGCGCATCGCAGTGCTGTTCAACGAGATCGTCGGTGCCAACCAGGTGATGGCCCATCAGCTCGAGCGCATCGGCAAGTCGGTCGGCGAGCAGGGCCGCACCCGCCAGCGCGTGAAGTTTGCGCTGGGCGCTGCCGCCTGGGGCGAGATGGAGACCTCGGTCAACGGGCTGATCGACGACTTGGTGTGGCCGACCACCGAGGTGACGCGCGTGATCGGCGCAGTGGCGCAAGGCGACCTGCTGCAGACCGTGCGGCTCGATGTCGACGGCCGTCCGCTCAAGGGCGAGTTCCTGCGCGCCGCGACCATCGTCAATACCATGATCAAGCAGCTCTCGGTGTTCACCTCCGAGGTGACGCGCGTGGCGCGCGAGGTCGGCACCGAGGGCAAGCTCGGCGGCCAGGCCAAGGTGAGCGAGGTCACCGGCGTTTGGCGCGAGCTGACCGAGAGCGTCAACTCGATGGCCAACAACCTGACGGCCCAGGTGCGAAACATCTCGGATGTCACCATCGCGGTGGCCAACGGCGACCTGTCGCGCAAGATCACCGTCGACGTGCGCGGCGAGATCCTGCAGCTCAAGGAAGCCATCAACACCATGGTGGACCAGCTGCGCTCCTTCGCCTCGGAAGTGACGCGCGTGGCCCGCGAGGTCGGCACCGAGGGCAAGCTCGGCGGCCAGGCGATCGTGCCGGGCGTCGCCGGCACCTGGAAGGACCTGACCGATTCGGTGAACGCCATGTGCGGCAACCTCACCGATCAGGTGCGCAACATCGCCGACGTGACCACCGCCGTGGCGCGCGGCGATCTTTCCAAGAAGATCACCGTCGATGTGCGCGGCGAGATCCTGCAGCTCAAGGACACCATCAACACCATGGTGGACCAGCTGAACGGCTTCGCCGGCGAAGTGACGCGCGTGGCGCGCGAAGTAGGTACCGAGGGCAAGCTCGGCGGCCAGGCCCAGGTGCCCGGTGTCGCCGGCACGTGGAAGGACCTCACCGACAACGTCAACTCGATGGCGACCAACCTCACGGCCCAGGTTCGCAACATCGCCGAAGTGACGACGGCGGTGGCGGGCGGCGACCTGTCGAAGAAGATCACCGTCGACGTGCGCGGCG
>CADECW010000142.1 GCA_902825855.1 uncultured Rhodospirillales bacterium
GCTCGCCATCCTCTCCGGCAAACCAAGCCTGAAGCCCGCTTCTTAACGGCCGACTGGACCAGATCATCAACATGAAGCACGAGCTGGTACAGCTGGCCGGCAGGATCGACTGGGCCTGGATCGACGGCGAGATCGCGCCGCTCTACAGCGACAACGGCCGGCCCGGCATCGAGAGCCGCTTCGTCATCGGCCTGTTGCTGCTCAAGCACATCTACGGCCTGTCCGACGAGGCCGTCTGCCAGCGCTGGGTCTACGATCCCTACTTCCAGTTCTTCACCGGCGAGGAGTTCTTCCAGCACACCTTCCCGCACGAGCGCTCCGACCTCAGCCATTGGCGCAAGCGGCTCGGCGACAAGCTCGAGCTGTTGCTGGCCGAGAGCCTGCGGGTCGCCCATGACAGCGGCGCCCTGCGCACCCGCGACCTCGAACGCGTCACCGTCGACACCACGGTGCAGCCCAAGGACGTCACACGTCATCTGACGCTCACCCTATGCGGCGGCAACAAGCACTTTGGCAGCAATCTCGGCGGCCTGCTGGAGCTTGCCGAGGATCTCGACCACCGTCTTGTGATCTTCGAGTGCCTTCTTGGCCTTCTTGTTCGCGTTCTCAAGGTCAACCACAGCGTCATCTAGCTTACCCGAATTGTTCGCGAGCCCATCTGCGATCGCATTGTTGAGATCGATATCGGCCTTCAGAAACTTCTTCCTGAGAGCTGTCTTCTCGGCCGCCGTTGCCCCATCGGAACGTTCCTCAAGCGCACGCTGAGCGTTGTCGAGATTGGCCTGCATCTCCTTTAGTCGCTGGTCTGGAGTGAGGGGCGGAACGAGCATCTTGGTCTCCGTAGTGTGTGGGGTAGTGGCTTAGCTACCGGCAGGCTTGCTGTCGGCGCCATGGACCCGTTGGTAATAGCCCCGCAATTCCTCGGCGAGGCTAATGATCGAGGCCAAGCTCACCGCACGGCCTGCTTCGAGTTGGCGATGCTGCTCGACGAGAGCATCGAGCAGCTTCAGCAAAGCATCGTAGGTGGGGCCGATCGTCTCGACTTCGGCGTCAATCCGATCGCCCAAGACGCGTGTCATGGCTGCCGTGGCTTGCGGTGATCGCAAGATAGCGGCGTCAAGGTCCTTGACCGGGTCGATATCGAACTGGGCAAGCAGCGTTTTCGCCGATTGATCATAACTGCCGATGCCGCGAGCGCGTGCCAATCGCCGCAGCGCATATCTGTCCTTGGCAATCTTGATCCGGGCCGCAACGGCATAGGCTCGTTCTGCCTTGAGCACTTCGGATAGTTTCTCGATGCCGGTCCTGATGACAACGCTGGTTTTGGCGAGTCTGGCGCGCTGAGCTTCACGAGCGATGATTCCAAAAGCGACCGAGATGCCTGCGGTCAATTGCGGATCGAGTGGCTGAATGCTCTTGGCGGCGGCCCCAGCCGCCCCGTCGAGTCCTTGAGCAGTCTTCAGAAACTCATTAGTTTCGGCGAAGAAGTTGGCCGCAGCGGTTTCCGTGTTTTTCTCGGCGTCATAGACGGCGAGCTCCTGGAAGGACTTGTACGTGGCAGCTAACCCGGCAAGCGCGTTGGCCCGGGCCTTGAGTAGCTTTGCGAGCCTCGCGACGTCCGAGCCATCTGTGTCCATTTCCACCTTGCTGTCGCCTTGAACGAGCGTCAGGTAGAACACACGCCCCTCGCGCCAAGAGGCGGCATTTGCAGCAACTGTCTGGGCCTCTGCCTGTAGCTTGGTCGAACTGGCGACACCCGCGGCGGCGAGCTGTTTGGCCTGTTCAATGTCGACGCCGCCACACCCCGCTACGATCGCCGCCATGCATAGCGCGGCTATCATCGAGACGATGGTTCGAATTTTCGTCATTGCTCCCCCTCAACTACCGGTAGCAGCAAGTCCCCGATCCCGGCCAACTGGTAGTAGGATGATGATGTATTTCAGGCATCCATCGAGAGAATATATGTACAGTACGCAACCGTCGAGTCGATAAGTCGGCTTCAAAGCAAAGCCACAGAGTCCCCCAACGTTGCAGGCTGAACCCAGAGCTAAATTCGTGCGCCTAGAGGCCTGCCGGTAGCAACACACTCATCGGTATCGGCTTCGATAGCCTGAGCGTTCAATATGGTGTCGTTTCCGCGCCGCTCTGCCAGTCGGCGCAGGGTATTTCCCTTGCCGGACTGGAAATCGCTTGAGCGCACACCGGCCCGTTGAAGCGTTCGATAAGTGCTGGTGGCTTGCGCTACGCCCTGCATCAGAGGCGCGATTTGCCGGCCCTCAAGATGGTCTATGCTGAAACCGCTATCATCTGAGGGGGATATGAGGAAATGAGCAGGCCAAGGCCAGTTTGGTATTCGGAGGCGTCGCCGGAGGTTCGCGCCGTGTATGACGAGATAAAAGAGCGCCGCAATATGTCCGAGGTGAACAACTTCTGGAAGTAGCTGGCCGCCGATCCTGCGCTGCTTCGTCGTACATGGGACATACAGAAAGCAGTCTTGTCACCTGGTGCGCTCGATGTCGTGACGAAGGAGATGATCTATCTGGCTGTAAGCGTTAACTGAAAGCTTCACCGGACGCATACTCAAGTCACGCCAGCCGCTGTCACCTGAGCGACCCGGTCGTATCCCGGCTGCGCAGCGCCGGCTTGTAGTGGAATCGATGGACCATAAGGAAGGGAAATCCGTCACCGGCCTGGTCCAGCGTTAGGGGCAAGTCCACATCGATAGTGGAAACTCTAAGCCCGAGTGATCCAAGGTTTGGGGGCGGAGCACCGGCCCGGCCACAGTTGAGAGACGAGCGAAAGCCTGCAGATGATCGCGTTCTCCTCTCTCCGCATGTCTACTATTACACAGTCTGACCATTCGGATGTGACTTTTGTCACTTAACGTCTATTCCGGCGGCGACATCATGTTGCTGCATTCAGCGTCGGATCGCGTTCATTTTTAAAGCGTGAAACTAGTAGCGTCAGAGGAGGTGCTTAGCGGTTCTGCCGGTGCGTAGGCGTTTGGCGGCGTCAATACTGGCTCTCGAGCCTACCCTTATAAGGGAGGTTCAGGTGACAGACGGAGACGTCGCGGTAGGAACTCAACGGCTACGTAGTCAAAGTGGTGTGACAGGACTCTTGGACACCAGTTATCCGCTCAGACTACCGCTCTCGCGCCGCGTACAAAAGCGAATCGTATCTTCGGAAATTATTGCACTTGACTGCACGCATGGCGGACCGGCGCCAGCGGCGGTGCCCGACCGCTTCGAAGTACATTCGTCTGGTGCCAATCTCTAGGGAGCAGCGGATGTCGACGATCGACAAGGAAACACTGGAATACTTTCGAAGCAACCTAGAGCGCGACGTTCGCGAAACCGTCGAAAAGAAGTTGTTCAGGACTTGGACGGCGCTCGCGGCAGCCTTCCTCACCGGCGTAGGCCTCGTTGGCGCGCCGTGGCTGATTACCTACCTCGACCGCCAGATCGCTAGTGCAGTCCAGCAACATGTCGCGACGGCTGTCAAAGAGCCGACCGAGCGAGCGAAAAAGCAGGCCGAAGAGGCCGAGAGCGTAGCCCGCTCAAGCCTTTCAGAGTTGCAGGTGCGCCGCAAGGTGCTCGACGAGGGACTGGAAATGATGCGGCGTAGTTCGGACGAGGTTGCCGCCGAAATGGCGAAGCTGCGCCGCGATCTCGCGACCGGTGCGAAGGACGTGGACGACGCGCTAAAGGCCTCGCGCGGGCGGCTGAGCGAGATTGACGACCGCGCCAAGCAGCTGTCAGACCGCCTGCGCAACGCGGTACCGGACGCAGACGTGGTAGCCTCCCTGACCACGGACATGAAGGCCCTGGTAACTGAGGTCGGACGGCTCGGCGAGGAACTGAAGCAGGTCGCCGACAAAGCCGGGTCGCCGATGGCGCCCGAATCTACAAAGGTCCAGCAGCAGCAAATTGCATCCCTGGAGAGAGCCGCCGTGCAGCGCTCCCAACAGGTTGAAAAGGCGTCGGCGTCGTTAACAATATATATACAGTTCGCCGGCTTCGACAGAGACACCATCAAGGGCCTCTCGGAGCGACTCGTCCAAGCAGGCTTCAATGTCCCTGGCGAGGAACGCCTGACCTCGGCCGGCCGCCTGCGCGAGATCCGCTGCTTCTATCCTGCCGACTGCGAGAAAGCGGCCCGCATGAAGGAGGTGATCGACGACTACCTTCGCACCGTCGACACAGGGCCTCCCCGCCCGGTGACCGTTAAGTCGCTGCGTGACTACACACCCAAGCCGCGGCCGGGTATCGTCGAGCTGTGGATCGGGCTTTAGTACAATTGTCCCTCGGTAGATCGATTGGGTCAGTCAAAATCTATGCAGATGATGAGCTTTCCCAAGGAACAAGCTCGGGGGATAGAATGAATGATTCGGTTGATGCACCTCAAACTGGTTAGGGACTGCATGTGCCGGATGCTCGCGGCAAATTGCAGGTGCTAATTTCACATGAAGGCTTTGAAGCTGGCCGGGACAACACGGTGTGCATGACTACTAGCAATCCATTCAAAGTTGCGGTCGAGATTTTGGACGTTGAAGTGCCCCAATCAACGCATCTTAAGAGGAGGGCATTGGTGCGCGAGAACTTGATGACTCGCGACGGGTGTCAACGAGATGCAGTTAATATCGAAGACCAAGGAGCGGCAGAGCCTTGGCGTCCGCTCGGTTGCACAACTTAATGGCTATGCGCAATTGTACTCTAGGTATGCAGCTCGCGTGTTTGCCATGCTCAATGCCGGCGTTAGATGTATACTACGGGGTGAGGACTTGGGAAGATGCTATCGTCGATGGTGCGCACGGCTTTTCGATGGGGACCTGGCATCAGCGCAGGGAGGCGGCTGCTTGCTCATGCCGTTGCAGCTTTCTCGCTGCTCGGCTGCACCACGCTTGTCCAGCCGGAGTATCCCCCCCAAGGGATGACCGTGCTTCCGTCGTCACCCGTTGGCGACCGCGACAGGCTGGTGGCGCGCTTCTTCGGCGTCACGACGATCCATCTCCAGCAAAGCGGCACCGAGATCCTGATCGATGGCTTCTTCAGCCGCCCCGACCTTCTCGAAACAGCCGTTGGAAAGATCGCGCCGAACGATGAGCGGATCGACAAGGCCGTAAAGGCCGGCAACATCGGGACGTTATCTGCGCTGTTTGTGGCTCACTCGCACTACGACCACGCGCTCGATTCCGCGCGGGTGGTCAAGCGCCAGGGCGGGTTGTTGCTGGGCTCGGAGTCGACCGCAAATATCGGCCGCGCAGAAGGCCTGCCGGCGGATCGTATCCGTGTCATCTATGGCGGGCAGACATTTGCGTTCGGCGATTTCCACATCACGCCTTACCAGTCGCCGCACGCGCCCGATCCTCCCTTCACCGGCGGCATCACGGCGCCCCTCTACCCGCCTGCACACGTCAGCGAGTATCGCGAAGGAGGGAACTTTTCCTTCCTGATCCGGACGACAAGCTGCACGGTCCTCGTTCACCCCAGTGCGAACTACCTGCCCGGTCTCTTCGATGACGTCCGCGCCGATATCGTTTTCCTGAGTATCGGCAAGCTCGGGGAGCAGCATGACAGGTTCGTGCGGAGCTACTGGGAGGAAACCGTCGGCAAGACCAAACCAAGGCTGGTGGTACTCACGCATTGGGACAATTTCTTCAAGCCGCTCAGTGAGGGGCTGACGCCGATGCCTTGGCCGCGCGACCGGTTCGACGCGGCCGTGAAGGCCGTCAACGCCCTTGCCGGCAACAGCGTCACCGTGGCTTTCATGCCCCTCTACGAGCCAGTCGATCTCTTCCGGGTCGCGGGCGGATGCGATGCGCCAGGCGCTGCGCGTGCGTCTCGCTAGGCCGATATCGAGAGCGGTCGAGGCGCTGCGCAGCCTCGGCCCCCCACGCGCGCGCGATGCTGCGCGCCTTTCGGGATGCATTGGGGTGCAGCTGCTGTGGCTGTCGGCCTGCGCACCCCTCGCCGACTATATTGAGCGGACCGGGAACAAGGTTGCGCCGCCACCGCCGGTGCCGTCCGCCCCCGCCCAGCGCCTTCACGAGAGCCTGCTGGTCGCAGACCTCCATGCCGACACCTTCCTGTGGCGCCGCGGGCTGGTCGAAACAAATCCTGACGGCCAGGTCGACCTGGCACGCATGGTCAAAGGCAATCTCGGTCTTCAGGTCTTCACGATGGCGACACAGGTGCCGTTGGAAGGACGCTGCATACACGCTCGCAATTTCGACCCGGCACCCTTACTGGCGTTCATAAACGGCTGGCCCACTCCAACCTGGACCTCGCCCTATCAACGGGCGCTCCATCAGGCCGAAGCGCTCAAAGATGCGGTCGACCGGTCGAAGGAGCGAGCCTCAAGGTCCGACAAGACCCGGACCGTTCGTCTGACCCTCATACAGTCCACGAGCGATCTCGAGACATGGCTGGGCGACCGGTACCGCACGGGCCAGCCGGATCCTCGGTCGATCGGCGTGCTGCTGGGCGCTGAAGGCGCTCACGCCTTCGACGATCCCGACGGGCCGGAGTTCGAGACGCTGTACAAGCTCGGGCTGCGCATGGTCGCACCCACCCATCGGTTCGACAACAGGTATGGCGGGTCGAGCGAGGGCTGTGTCAGCGGCCCGCTGACCGGTAAGGGCGCTCGCCTGATCAGGGCGGCCATCGATCGCAAGATGATCGTCGACTTGGCCCACGCATCGCACCCGACCTTCGAGGGTGCGCTCGCCATCCTGGCATCCGCACGACATCCCGCCGTGGTTTCCCATTCGGGACTGCAGAGCTATCTCGACAGTGTAGGCGAGATGGGAGGTCATCGCGCGAACTCGGACCGGGAGCTTATCCGGCTGGCGCAGACCGGTGGCGTCTTCGGCGTTGGGTTCTGGTCGGCGGCCATCGGCACGGCTAGCGTCGACAACATTGTCGGCACGATCCTGCGCGCCGTCGCCGTACTGAGGACGGTCGAGAAGAAAGACCCGCTGGAAGGCGGGTTTCACACAGTCAGAATGGCCAGCGAGCACATTGCCCTGGGATCGGACTGGGATGGGGCGGTCGAGGTGGCGGTCGATGCCGGCCAGGTGGCGGCGATTACGGAAGCGCTTCTGAAGCACCTGTCGCCCGACGACGTCGCCAACATCATGGGCCTCAACACCTGTCGCGTGATCGCCCAGAGTTTCGGCGCGGGCGACTTCGATGCGGCGAAGAAAGTCTGCCAGGTCGCTGTCCGGAGGGCGCCCGTTCGGACAGGCGGCGATCGGCAGGCCAGCAACTCGCCGCGCTAGGCCCATCCCGCTATGTAGACAACAGGCAGCTGCTCGTGTCGGCTTCGAACGCGCAGCTGCCATAGTAAGCCGGAGTCAGCGAACCGGCATTGCGCAGTACCGTTTGAGCAGGCGCTCTGGCGGTATCGCGCCCAACCCAAGCTCCGTCGGTATTTGACAAAACGTCCGGTCGAGTGAGGTGGGAGAAGTTCTCCCTTTTTGATTTGCATTGTGTCTGCTTCGTTAACATACTGCCGCCCGGCAGCATCGGGGGAGGTTGGCGTTGCACCCTAGACCATTGCAGCACGTTGCCGACGCGACGGGCGACGTTGGGGAACGCCTGCGGCCTTTGTAAATGGCGCGTCGATGACGATTTGCGTCCGATAATGACCCGAGCTGGATCCGATTTGGCTAACTGGGGGAGGAGTTCGATGGCTTCGACGGTCTATTTCGCGACGAACAGGGTCATCGCCGGCCCGAAGGACAATCCGGGCAGCTATACCTCCAAAATGGTGTCCTCCGCCGATCCGCTCGACGTGACATACGGCACGGCGTTCGTCAGCAGCGCCGATCTCGACAAGGACAAGCCCGGGAAGATCAACTCACTGCATGACTTTAAGGATGGGATGTTTAGCGAGCTCGTGAAACAAGATCTGTCATTGGGGGGGCGCAATATCTTGGTCTTCATTCATGGTTTTGCGAACACCTTCGGCGACGCCATTACGCGCGCGGCCTTCAATCGGGAATGGTTTGCGAATCACGGGATATCCGGCGCCGACACCGCGGTGATCGCCTTCAGCTGGCCGTCTCGCGGCCGCGTGGTTTCACTACCTTTACCTTGGGATGCGTACCAGGACGACCAGAAGGCGGCCACGAATTCCGGCATGCATCTGCTGAGGTTTCTCTCGAACCTGCTGCCGATGCTCGAGAAGGCCCGGAAGAACGGCCGGCGCACGTTCCTTCTGGCGCACAGCATGGGGAACCTTGCGCTTCAGGGAGCTATCGGGACTTGGTTCGCTTATGGCAATGGCGAAGCGAAGATGTTCGACGAGGTCATCCTTGCGGCACCGGACGTCGAGCATACGGCCTTCGGCAATGGCGCCTCGGATCATCTGCGCGACCTCCGCCGCCTCTCGCAGCGAATCTCCGTCCTCTATAGCCAAGCGGACAAGGTGCTCGACGACCTGAGCGAGACCGTGAACGGTGGCCCCCGCCTCGGACAGCGTGGCCCACATGGTATGGGCGATCTCATTCAGTTCCCGGCAAACACCTATCAGATGGTCGATTGCACGGGGTTCAATGACTACAAGATCACCTTCCAGGGATCGCATCAGTACTACCGCATCTCGAAGGATGTTCGTGCTGCTATCGCGGCGCTGATGACGGCGTAGCCTTATCGCGTTCCCGCGGGTGTCATGGTGGCAAATAAACGCGTTTGCGGTAGAGCGCCCTAGCTTGGTTGCCGACGTTGAAGCGCATCCGCTGCAATGTCCGTGAACCACACCGAGTCGGCTCAAGAAGCCGTTCTATCATTATCTCGGCGTCCTCTAGTTTGAAGTGGTTCGTCGTGACTTCGAAGAATCGGACGGCCAGGTGCTCAGCGCTGACCGACACCTCTTTGCATCACTGGTTCAGTAGCCGTTCGAAGAACTCGATGACTTCTTGAACTTTCTGATGCCGCAGCTGACCTTGGGAATCTCGGAGGTGTTCCGTAAAGACGCTGTGCAGTTTCTCGGAGACCTCAAGAGTCTCCCCTCGAAACCCCGCGCCGAGCTCCGCCTCGAGCTTGGCGAACAGGCTGGCCCGGCACTTCGTGTCGGTGGAATAGCGATAGGCGCGCACTTCAAGCCCCTCCGCCACTCGAGACTTTACAGCCGCCAGTTCGGCATCGGTAACGTGCAGGCCGCGACCGACCACCGGCAACGACGGCTCGCCCATGACCGCGGCACCAATCTTCGGACTGGCTGCCATCGACAGAGCGAAGTTTCCGGTCAGGCATAGGCCAACAACTCCGGCCTTGTTGCGTCCAGACTCGGCACATGCCCAATCGACGAGGTCACGCAGCCAATCGGCCCATGGGCCGGACTCGTTGGCGGAGAAAATGCGAAACTGGCTGGCCACGCAGATGAACTCGGCCCCGCGGCAAATCTTGTCGATGTACCCACCCTTTGGCTGCGTCGAGCCGAACAGGACTGGCATGTAGACACGAAACCCGGCCTCGCCGATCATCTCTGCAAAGGCGGCCACGGACCTGCTCATTCCGAAGATTTCGTGAAGAACAATTATCGGTGGGCCATCGTTCCGATAGACCAAGACAGGTCGTTCGACGCCGCGAAAAGACTTCGTCATCGTTACGCGATTTTCAATCTGCTCCGCCATATCCGCCCCACTTTTTAGTCTCAAACATGCACGCTATCATCAAAAAAACTGCAAGATGTAGCGCATTCCAACTTCTGCCTTTGGGAAGTACCTGGCCGAGACCACACGCCTTTGGTGTCGACCTTTTGCCACTCGTGCCAGCCGCTCGCGGACACCAGTCAGCGACGATGATTCGCCGGTGTGACTTGCACGACAATCCCAAAGAACTGACCATTTTTCTTAGGAAACTTACGCCAGAGTACATTTCCCACGCGGAGATTCAGCTTGGCCGCGCGCGCAATGATCGAACTTGGAGCCCCTGTCTATCAGATCTGCTCGCCAAGAAGTGTTCGTCAATACTTGTTGCTCAAACAGGCAATCCTTAAATGGGACAAGAGGGGGCGCCCATGCAAGATCGCGCATCCGCCACCTTTGGCCTCACCATCGACCGACCTAGGTGCGATGCTCGAGTAGGGATTCTAATCGCACGCGAGTTTGGAGCGACACGAGTGTCGGCAGCCTTGAGACAGTAAAGGTGAGACGTCCGATGACACGAGATAACCGCCGCCGCCTTTGTGGCACTGGTGCCAGCCGCGACGTTGCACGCCTTGTGAGTATGAGGATGTTCAAGGTAATAAACCCTGGCACCAATTGAAGAAGTCAATTCTTTTCGGGAGAGGGCTGTTTCGGTAGTCCGCTTGTCTTTTCGGATAACCCGGATGGGCCTGACACATTTTGAATCTCATAGTAGCGCTTGGTCCACTCTTCAAACTTTGTCATGACTGCGTTGTTGGTGTTTGACTCGACCTTCAGTTGCTTTGTTTGACTGTCAAATTCCAAGCAGTTTAGCTTCCAGGTTTCCAATCCGATGACGTTGTGGAGAGAAGTAAGGGCAGACAAGGTTCGCCGTGTTTCACTCCATTCATCTTGGGGGCCGTAAAACGCCACCACTGCAGAAACAGCGGTACCCAGCGCGGTCAAGAAAATGGCTAGGAATCTCATGCTCTGTTGGGTTCTCCCCTGGCCCTGACCGAAGGTCGTGGAATTAAAGCTCACCACTACGGTGGTAACGAATCCCAAGATCACCGTCACTAGGCTCGCTACCTGCGCATCGTGATAGGTTGAGCGTACTCTCCCCAACAGTGTCTGTCTGTGATCAGCAATGGCACGGCTGATTTGAACAAGCGCCATTTCATGATGATGCGGTAGCCGCTCGGGTGCCGCTCCAAGGGGCGCCAAGCTTACATTGGTCGGGTTAAAAAACTCGCGCAAATAGGGAGGCAGCTTGTCCACCTCCTTGATGTTTGTACACTCTAAGACCCATCCAACTACTCGCCAGTGATGTGGAGAGATCTCGCGCCAGTGAGCTTCGCGCTGCTTCTTCTCTTCTTCAAGCTGCTTCTTTTCTTCACTTACTCTTGTGGCTTCAGCGAAAGCACCAGTTTCCGCAGTTCTTTCCTTAGTAATAACGTTCAAGCCGCCCAATGGCAAAAAGGCTAGGGCACCTCCGATCGCGACGAGGCCGACACACAAAACACCCAGGAACACCGGCACGAGGCGGGACCCAATAATCACTTTCATCTGCTTCCTCTCTTGAATTAACGCGCGCATTTTGCATCCGCGCGTGCCAGCCGTAAGCCATTGCCCTTGGCATATGACAGGCGAGCCGACAGCCTCAAGCGCAAGTTCGATCGAGAGCAGGTGATGTTTCGAACGAACAAGACGGGTGAACCTGCAACTGCCTCGCTTGCACCCGGCCGTGAACCATCGATCGCGGACAACGCTTCGAAAGGATCGCCGCCGGTGGAAGAGGAATTGCTGGAGGCCGTCAAATGTCTCCTGGCTGACGATATGGCCACTACGGCAACCAGCAGCGACGTAACGGATCCTTGCCGCGAGGCCCGGGCATTGAATGACGGTCGTTGCTCTTGAAGCGGCAACGCGATTGCCAGGTATCCGCAGACCGCTAATCTGGCGTTAGCTAGCCGGGAAGCGCCGCCAAGCCGCGGTCGAAAGCATCCTTGAATCGGTCGAAGCCATGCGAGCCGCCATTGACCAGCTTGCGCGCACGACGCAGGTCGCCGGCTGCAAGGGCCGTTCGTATGGCCGCCTCCTTGTTCAACAGAAACCTGGCCAGGATGACGCCGGCCGTTGCCGGGTCGTTCGCCAAGCTAGGCCGGCCCACTAGGTCCTGTTGAATCTGCGACCCGATACGCGTGTAGTTGTCGCGGCCCGTCAGCTGAACATATCCGCGTCCCTTGAAGCGTGGCCCATCGCCTGGCACGGTGTTGCCAAGGCCCGCGCCTATAGCTGTCCCCGCGTCGTAGAGGTCGAAGGGACTGCTCGCCGTATTGAACGGGCTGACGAACTCGTCGATCGGGACGAAGCCCTCGGTTTCGGCACGAATCGTCGCGAGTGCCATGAGAACCATGGACCGGTCGACGAGATTGAAGGATCCTAATCCGGCCAGAACAAACGGAAGGTTCGCCGTGATTGGGCCCAGACCCGTGGCCGGAAACATACGTTTGGCGGCGGCCGGCGTCACCTGATCGAGAATGCCGGTCCCCGCGGGCGGTGCCGGGCTGGGCCCGGGTTGGCTAGGCGACGCCGTCGGTGCCAGGCCGGGCCCCGGCTGGCCAGGCGACACCGTCGGCTGCAGGAACGCCAGCGAAGCAAAGCCGTCGGCGAGGCCGTCGCCCTCAAGGTCAACCCTGGCCCAATCGCCCTGGCGTCCGACGACGGAGACCACTGTGTTGGCCGCTAGGTTGCGCAGAACCGGAAAGGTGGTTCCTGGCCCGCTTCTAAGGTTGAGCGCGCCTCGCGCTATAACAACATGCAGCTGGCCCGCATTGGCCGGCGGTGCGCCCGGCGTGCCTGCGGTGGGTGCGGGGTTGGTCGGGGCAGCAGCAGGCGGCATGGCGGCCGCGTTGGCAACGAAGGTGTTCCACCCTTCGACAGTCCTTGTGTCGATCCCCGCGCTCATGTCGGCGGGCGACACATCGATCTCGAAGTGCATGCAATCCTTAACCGTCTGCCAGCCGCCACCCCATTCAAACACCCTCAGCCCTGCCTTCGTCTGGATTCGTAGCACCGACTCGATCATCTCCTTTGTCATGTCGGTGTCCGCGATGCCCACGCGCACGTCCTCGGCCCTTTCCAATTGCGTCAACTTACTCGAGAAATTCACAGGTCGTGTCCCCTGATGGTCGCGCCACGGGTTGGTCTGCCAGTTGACGTCTAGGGCAATCCCGTAGGAATGCAGGCTTCTTCCGGTGCCGTCTTTGATCGTCCGGCAATTGTAGCTATCGGTGTCGGTTGTCCGGATGGCGTAGCGGTGATGCGCCATTACCGCCGCCAGGGCTTGCCACGCATCTGCCGTCACCGGAGCAACCCGAATGCGATCCGGCCCGAACGGAACGACAATCATCTTGTCTTCGGCACACTCGAAGTCGCGCCAAAGTTGACGCTGCTCTTCCGTGGTACGCGGCATGGAGCCCCCTATCGTGACGCCAAGTGATCTCCGCCCGATGGCATTTCCAAATAGCAATGTAATCATAGATTGCAAATCTATGTCAAGGGATACGATAATCCCGACTGTCGCGAGCAAGGTCTCTCGGCGGCGTCACAAAGAGGGAATGTCACATGACCACCAGCCCAAGACCACGCGAGGCATGGGTGAAGCTTAGGCATCCGGTTCTTCGTGGAGACGGCAAAGATGCTGCCTATCTCACGTGCCATCCGGAATTCGACCCTGGTTGCGCATTCTTCGTTGCAATCTTCTTTCATGGCTTCGAGAAGCCGCTCGAGCTGCAAGTTGCAAAGCATGCGCTCGCTGACCAAGTCGCTGGCGCGAAACGCAACTGCCTGTTGGTCTGCCCACGAAGCTCACTCAACGACGGATCGGGCGACAATCCAGGGCTGTTCGCTCAAGATGCCCAGTTGAACGGCTTTCTGGAGGAGCTTCCCGAACACATCTGCGCCCTGGCGCCTGCTGCCGAGCCATCGGCCGTCAAGGCAAGTGCAGCCGCGGCACCACTTGTCGTTGCGACTTTCAGCGGCGGCCATTCGCTTGCGTCACGGATGCTGCTGCACGAGAGGAGCCGCAGGCGCGTCGAATGCTGTGCCCTTTTCGATTCGCTCTATGGGAGCGACCAGTACTTCAAGAATCCAATGACTGTCTTGCGGACGGCGGCGCTTGTCGCAGTCCACCGGGATGACTACGACTCGAACCCCGGTACTTACGAATACAACAAGCACAAGGATTTGCAGGTTCGACTGGGTGACAGCGAGTTCGCGAGTTCGCTGGATAAGGTGGAACGGCTCGGTGCTGGCGTTGCAGTGCTCGAGTCAGTCAGCAATACGGGGCACTGGGACATTGTTTCAAAAGGGTCGCCCCTCGCAAAGATCCTAAGCAAATTTCACAGCAGCGACGGGGAGGCCTACTCCCTTCGCAGGGCCGAGCAGCCGTCGGTTTGAGGCGGCCTGTCGCTGGGGGCCGCTGAAGTCGAGTGGATCGGCAAGCGCAAGGCGTCAGCGCGATCAAGTCGATGTTGGCGGACAGCCCGGTCAGGTTCGCAGTCACCTGGCCATTCGCTGTCGCGGTGAACCTGAAGTAAGTAGTCGGCAGTGTCGGTTCCGACGCCGACCGACTGCGAGGCTGTACGCCAAGTGTCAGGGCCGCCGCGATCGCCAGGGTGTTGCCTGCGTCCGTCGTGCCGCTCGCGAGCCGACAACGCAAAGCGGCGCTCCCGAGTTAGGCGAAAGGGTTTGGCCTATTCTTTTACTTGGTCGGCCGTTAAGAAGCGGGATTCAGGCTTGGTTTGCCGAAGAGGATGGCGACCAAGGCGCTGAGGATCGCGGCCAAGAAAGTACTGAGCCAGGCGAGGATGCGGCGGAAGTTGTGGCCGACGGCGGAGAGGATGGCGTTGGCGGCGTCGCCGGCCCGTCCCTTGAGATAGCAGCGGCCGAGGTGGCCCTCAGCTTTCATGTGGCCGATGAGAGGTTCGATGGCGGATCGTCGCCTGAGCTCGCGTTTGATGATGCCGACGACGCCACGTTTTTGGCCCGAGATGAAGACGCGCCGCGGATTGGGCGCCTGGTGGCCGCGGTAGCCCTTGTCGGCATAGACGCGTTGGATGGTGCATCCGGTGAGCTGCTGGGCGCCGTCGAGGGCATCGCGCAAGGTGTGGCCCAAGCGAGTGATCGGCGTGCAAGGCACGGAGACAGGTCGCTCTGAGAGTGTCAGATTAACTGTGTGCGTTGGTTCCATGGCGAGTGGTCGTCAGCGG
>CADECW010000143.1 GCA_902825855.1 uncultured Rhodospirillales bacterium
CACATGCGACAACTGGTGCTTTAGCACCGGCATCGGCTGGTCCGGCACCTCGGCGCCGCAGACCGGGCAGCGGTAAGGCTTGGACTTGTGCACGACGAGTAACGTCGGTCCAGGCCAGCGGCTGCTCAGGAATCGGCCGATTGCCAATGGCGCGCGCAGCCAAAATCCCGCAACAAACTCCTACCAGGTCATGCGGAAGCCGACCCGCAGGGCATGATTGTCGGTGCCTCCGCCAACCTCGCCATCGTAGGAAGCAAACAGGGAGGCCCGCTCGGTAATGGCGGCGGTCGCCGAGAGCCCGATAACGGCACTGTTCCGCTGCGGGGTGGCCCCATACACCGTGAACTGCCCAACCGGCGCTGCCTCAAATCCGGCGGTCATCGGGCGTGTCGTGTCGGCATACTCGTGTAGCCAACCCAGCCGCAGGCCGACGTTGAATGGCGTGCCGCCTCCCAGGTCAAAGCCAGCCGCAAGATCAACGCCCAACGTGCTGCGTACTGAGGTCGTATTCTGCGACGCCACGGCAAGGTTGTAGGGACTAGCACCTGACTCGGTGAAGCCTGCCTGGTTTGCTGCCCCGACCTGTAGCCGGGCAAATGGAGTGATCGACGTGTTCGCTGGGGACGGAAGACCTATCTGGTAGCCTGTCTCGATCTGGCCCAGGAACTGGTTAGCGTTCGTGCTGCCGTTGGTGATGCCGCTCGGCAGGCCGGATGTATTGATGACCCGCTGAAGGCGGTTGTTCGAATTGGCATAGCCGGCCAGCGCGTCAGCATAGAAGCCGTTCTGAGCGAACGAGGCATAGAGTGCGACGTTGTAGTTGTCGCTGTAGCCGGTGCCGCTGAAGCCATTGACCCACTGCGTGCCCGAAAGGTAGCCGCCTGCGATGCCGACGAGGAAGCGAGGGTCGAGGCGATAGTCGATGCCGAATGCAGCCCCGCCGAAGGTGTAGGTCAGTCCCGCCGCGTTGGCATCCCCCAGCACGTTGCCGGTGCTGCCGATGGCACTCAGCCAGGCGCTGAAGCGAGGCGCTGCACTGTCGCAGGCCACGTCGCACGCTTCGGCAAGCGCCACGCTGCTGGTACCACCCGGGAAAGCGCCACGGTTGACGGCCATCTGCCGTCCGACCGAGTTCATGAACAACTGGCCGGACCGCGTGTTCAGGGTGCCGAAGTCGGCATAAGGCTGACCACTCAGCGCTTGTAGCGCAGCAGAACCTTGGCTAACCGGCAGGTTGGCCATCGTCGTGACCAGGCCACCCACATTGCCACTGGCTGCAGCAGTATCCAGCGCTCCGCCGACTGCTTGCTGATTCACCGTCTGACCGACTGACCGGAACGCATTGGGAGCCAGTGCCAGCGTGACATAGATGTGCTCACGGTCGAGCGATACCCGAGGCTTCAGGAAGCCGACACCGCCAGCAACCTCGTCAAATAGCACAGTGCCTCCGCCCTCGGTCGTGAGGATCGTGTAGGTCGTGTTGGGTTTGTATGTGCCGGCCTGCGGGATGATAAGCAGCGTTCCGGCGTTAATCATCAACTTGTGGTCGGTGCCAACCACGCTGATCCGGTCGCTGGCGCCCTGCGCATCGACCTCTATCTCCAAGGCTCCTCCTCGGTTTATCGTTACGTCGCCATTGATCGTCATGGTTCCGATGGAGTTTCCAGGTCCAATCGCGCCGCGTTCATCTATGATTGGACCATCGATCTTGCCAGTACCGCTGAGCGTACCGCCTCTCAGGATGACGCCCTTCGTCACCATCGTTCCGTTCACACTGAGAACACCCGAGTCGAGCGTGACGCGGTCAACGACATCGTTACCGGCAAGGAAGACGTTGCCACTTCCATCTTTGGTTAAATCGACGCCGGCAATGTTGCCGGAGATGAGAGTATTGCCGCTGCCACCTACAGTGAGAAGGTGATGTGCCGTACCGTTGATAGCGCCGTTCAAGATGAGCACTCCGGCGTCCGTGTTGATACGCGCGTTGCTGCCCAGCGTGATGGGGTCGTTGAACGTGTTGGTTCCAGAGCTGCGCAGGGCGCCCCTATTGTCGACACCGGCGCCGTTGAGGATCAGTGGCTTGCCATTGTCGACACCGGCGAGCAAGTTCAGCGTCGCCCCACTAAGCACAGTGACGGTTGAGTTGCGAATTTTGGTGCCCAGCGCTCGGCCATCAAGTACCGAAAGCTCACCCTGTGACACGACCACATTGAAAAGCGCTGGACTTGAACCCCCAAGAGTGACACTGCCGCTGCCATCCTTTGTAAGGCGATCAGCATCCACGTAGTCCGAGACGAAGATGTTGCCTACGCCCCCGAGAATGAGGCTAGAACCGGAGGAAGAACTGTCAATGCGGCTCAGATAAAGATTTCCATCGTCCGAATTGATTCGGGTGGGCTCTCCGTCGAAGCTAATGCGACCATTGATATGATTGTCGCCCGAAATGCTGCGGAGAGCCCCTCCGTTAGCAACACCAGTCCCACTAAGCAATAACGGAAATGGTCCAGTGTTGATGCTGCTGCCAACCTCGAGCGTGGCGCCGTTTTGCACGGTCACTCGAAGCGTCTCTTGACCGAATGCCTGGGAATGCAGGGCGCGAAGGACGCCCGCTGAGACCAACGTATCACCGAAAAAACCATTCGGGCCACTAAGAACTACTGTGCCGGAACCGTCTTTAGTAAGGCCAGAAGGGACTCTGGAGCGAGCAGTAGTATCGATGTTTCCTGAAACAACAATATCACCATCACCTCCGAGCGTAAGCCGGGAAGCTCTGGGGCCGTCGATGCTGTAGATGTTGCCCTTCAGAAAAAGGGTTCCGACATCAGAATTGATGCGCGTGTCACCACTCAACGTGATCGAGCCAGTAACTTCGCTGGGCCCAACTCCTCGCAATGCGCCACCATTGTTGACGCCAGTCCCGTTAAGGGTCAGCGGCAGAGCGAAACTGGTGCCGATCTCAAGCGCGGCTCCGTTGGCCAAAGTCGGGGAATCAACGAGTGCTTTTGAGTTCAATATGCGAAGGCTCCCGGCCGAGACTGTCGTCCCGCCAGAGTAGCTATTCTCCGCGGAGAGAATCGTGGTGCCTCCGCCGTCTTTGACCAGAGACCACTTTCTGTCTGAGGCACCAACACCTTTCTCATCGGCGATGGCGTCACTTATTGTTTGAGTCTGCCCGGCGTCCGGAGACAGGATCAGCGTTCCGCTGCCGTGAAGAAAAATGCCCGCTCCGAAGCTTTGGCCGCTGCGGTTAGGTGAGCCGAAACCTGGAACGCTGCCGGGACCGGTGCCGGCTTGGACCCTATTTCGCGCAATCTCGAGAGAGCCCGAGACTGTCAGTGAGCCACCTTCCTGGACGAAGATTGCACCACCAAAAGCACCGCCCCCTCCCCCTGAGGAAGTGTCAGTCGAGCCGCCACCGAATCCACCAGAGGAACCTGTTGTTGCGCCACCACCAGCACCGCCGCCGAAGCCACCGATTCCACCGACAGTAAGTGTGCTGCTACCCCCGCCACCGCCGCCAAAGCCGCCGTTGTCGCCGCCGTTAACGCCCCCGTTTCCGCCATTGCCTGCACCGCCTTTGCCACCTGTGGCACTCAAGGTCCCACCGGAACCAGGTTCGCCATTGCCTCCCGGTTGAATGAATCCGCCACCGCCACCGCCGACCGCAATCGAAACTGGACCGCCCCGGTCAAGTGTTTGTCCCCCAGTTCCCCCGATGGCCGCGTTATCATCGAGCACAACATTTGAGAGCTTCACTATTGCGCCACTACCGACGAAAAGTGCGCCGCCTAGTCCTGCGCCGCCGCCGCCCCCACCACCGCGGTTATCGCCGCGCCCGCCGTCACCCCCTTTGGCAGTGTGAGAACTCATATCAAGGTTCATAATTGAGACGTTGCCAGACAGTACGGTCAGGCGAGATCCCTGGGACAACTTAAATCCTCGACCATCAATCTTCAGGTCAGACGTTATTGGCGGCAAAGGATTGCTCAGGGTTATGCTGCTGTTGAATATGATGGTGTCACTGGGTCGCGCCATGAATATGGCGTTCACCAAATCCGCTTCGGTGCTGACAGGGAGGTTAACTGCGTGTGCAGGAGGCGCTGCGGACAGCACGCCCCCAGCTACTGCAATTGCCAGCGCGAGACGCCCAGTCGAAAGACAGGTTTGGCTACGCAGCGTCTTTTGCAAGGCAGTCCGCATTGTTCCCCCAATCGTGGTGACGTTACTCCCTCGATTGGAAGCTACTCTCACTACACCACAGCAAATTAAATCTGCATGGGTGCACTCTGGCTTGTCAACGCGGTGTCCGCGGCGAGATTTTCAGTGCTCGCGGGGCGCTTTCCTGCAGCCTACTGATCGAAATAGCCTTTGATCTCGGCTGGGACATCCATTGGCCTTGCCATTGCCGGCACATGACCGGAGCCCTCAAACACCACCAATTTGCTTCTCGACGCGCGAGGTATCACTTCGTACCTCAATCGATAAGGTGGCAGCTAATCGTCAAAGGAAACGGGGCCGCCGGAATGACCGATCATGCAGATGTGGTCTCCAATCACGTTTTCCGCGATTGCCGTTCTTCCCTCGCAAATGCCGGTCCTTCGTTCGACCTCATCAAGCCTCATTGCGGTAAGGTAGTTGTAGGTCGATCCGACCGAAAACCAGTAGTCGATGGCCGCCAAGTGCTGCTCCCTGAGACTTTCGTTTTGTGAGTTGCTAAGCCTATCAGCAGCCTCAATGGGTGACGAGATTTGCGCTGGTCATCGGAAACTCAGTCGGTGGGTTTACGTCCTAATCGACCGTGAGATGAAGGGTGAGCTTTCCCCCACTAGCCAGCAGCTTGACCTGGCCGCCATCGATCCGGGCATGCATGCGGTAGCCGTCGTACTTGATCTCATGCAGCCAGCCCGGCCCGGCCCGGCCGGCGCCTCGGCGACCAGGCGGGTGAGCTGGGGCTTGATCCATTTCGGCGGCTGAGATGTCGCTCCCACAGGCCAACTGGAGCATGCAGGCATTCCAGCCTGCAAGAGGCTGCAGTGGGGGAGAGGATCGGCTCCAACTGTCGCAACTGTCGCAACAGTCGCAGGGGCCAGAGAGTGGAGATGGGTACCTAGCCGAGCAGCCGGGACTTCCGTTCGGCATGGCTGTGAGGGCTGCAGCCTCGATCCCGACAGTCGGCGTCCGGACCGCGCTTTTTTGGACTCCGCGGGGCGTTGGTTACCCCAAAGGTTACCCAACGCACCCCAAAAGCTCAGAAAATCTGCTTGCCCTACATCTTGCCCTGATAGATGCCGATGATCTTGTCCAGCATGTCGAGCGCCTGATCGCGCGGGCGCTGGAAAGTGTTGCGGCCGATGATCGAGCCGTTGGCGCCGCCGTCGCGCAGGCCTCGGACCTCGGTGAACAGGCCTTCGAGGTCCTTGGCCTCGCCACCGGAGAACACGACGATACGCCGGCCGTTGAAGGTGGCCTGCATGACGTGTTTGATACGGGTCGCCAGCGTCGACTTGTCGACGTTGGCCTTCTCGTAGGCGGCCTTGGCTTCGGGCTGCCACAGCACGTCGGTCGGCGGTTTCACCTTGATGATGTGAGCGCCGAGCAGAGCCGCCATATGGGCGGCGTATGCGCAGACGTCGAGCGCGGTCTCGCCTGCCTTGTCGAGCTTGCCGCCGCGCGGGTACGACCACATGACAACGGCGAGGCCGACCGACTTCGCCTCCTCGGAGAGTTCGCGGATTTCTTCCATCATCTCGTACTGGTCTTCCGAGCCTGGATAGATCGTGAAGCCGATCGCCGAGCAGCCGAGCCGCAGCGCGTCACCGACCGACCCGGTCACGGCCTGGTCCTTGTTGGTGGAGAGCGAATTCGCCGAATTGACCTTGAGGATGGTTGGGATGGCGCCGGCGAAGGTGTCCGCGCCCGCTTCCAGCGGGCCGAGCGGGGCGGCATAGGCATTCAGCCCGGCATCGACGGCGAGCTGGTAGTGATAATGCGGATCGTAGGCGTCCGGATTCGGAGCGAAGGAGCGGGCGGGCCCATGCTCGAAGCCCTGGTCGACCGGCAGGATCACCATTTTGCCCGACCCGCCCAGGCGGCCGTGCATCAGAATGCGGGCAAGGTTGGCCTTGGTGCCCGGGCAATCGCTCTCGTAGTTGTCGAGGATTTTCTTGACGGTGCGGGTGATTTTCACGGCCTGGGCTCCCTGGTCCATTCGATAGCGGCCGGTGATAGCGGCGGTGGGCTATTCGTTCAAGCCCTTGCCCGGATAGGGATGTGTGGTTTTCCAGTGGTTCGCGATGTCGATGCGGCGGGTCACCCAGGCTCCCTTCTGCTGCTGGATATAGTCGAGCAGGCGCCACAATCCCGCTGTGCGGGCGGGATGGCCGATCAGGCGCTGGTGCAACCCGACCGACATCATCTTGGGAGCCCTGGCTCCCTCCTTGTAGAGGACATCGAAGGCGTCACGACAGAGCGTGAACCACTGCTCGGATGTCGTCATGCCGGCGGCATACTTGCCGTCGTTGTTGGTGAGCGAGTAGGGCACGATAAGGTGCGGTTTGTCCTCGACCGTCTGCCAGAATGGCAACTCGTCGCCGTAGTAGTCGCTGTCGTACGTGAAGCCGCCGTGCTCCAGCAGCAGACGGCGCGTGTTGACGCTGGGGCCATAGCGGCAATACCAGCCAGCTGGCACCTCGCCGACGGTCTGCTTCAGCGACGTCACCGCCTTGGCGATGTGCTCGCGTTCCTCCGCTTCGCTCAGCTGGAAATGGCGCACCCAGCGCCAGCCGTGACAGCAGACGTCGAAGCCCGACTGGCGAATCGCCTCGGCGGCGGGCGTGTTGCGCTCGAGCGCCAGCGCGCAGCCGAACACGGTAAGCGGCAGGCCGCGCTCCTGGAAGGCACGCATGATGCGCCAGAAGCCGACGCGGCTGCCGAACTCGAACATGCCCTCGCCGGCGAGGTCGCGACCCTGGAGGCCCTGCGATGATGTAGACGATTCCGTGAGGCCGGTCTCGGTGTAGCCCTCGCCGTCCTGCACCGACGGCTCGGAGCCTTCCTCGTAGTTCACCACGAAGTTGACCGCGATGCGCGCTCCGTTCGGCCACTTGGGGTCGGGTGGGTTGGCTCCATAGCCCGTCAAGTCGCGTGTCGGCTGCCAGCTCATGTCGGTCTCCTTACCAATTGCGCTCCCATCTGTCGGGCGATGTCGGCGATCTTGTCGTTGTGCTCACTCATCGAGATGCGCTTCACGCCGGAGCGCAGGCAAGCGAGCGCATGGCCCGGAGCATCCCCGCAGTCGACGATCAACTCGAAGTCGATATCGGGATATTCCTTCTCCGCCCTTGCCTGGAGGGCGCCCAGGTAGCCGCCACCGTAGAACGATGCCGCGCCTTCGGGAGTGACCAGGACAGGCGAGGTCTTCTGCTCGCGCGCCGCCCGCAGCGCCGCCTCCGTCGTTCGCCAGTCGTGAACCAGGATCACCGGTCTGCCCGCCATAGCAGGCGAGACTACGCAGCCTGTCGCATCCTTGCCACCGGTCGATGGCCCGTCCGTCTACAGGTGCGATGTGGCGCATCGGCTGTCCACGCGGATGGGGCCAGGCCGACTATTCGTTCTGCCCTTTGCCCGGATAGGGATGCGTCCTGGTCCAGTGGCGGGCGATCTCGACGCGCTTGGTGATCCAGACGCCCTGATGCTTCTGCATGTAGTCGATAAGGCGCTCCAGCCCGACGGCGCGGCCCGGATGGCCGATCACGCGGTTGTGCATGCCGACCGACATCATGCGCGGCTGCGTCTTGCCTTCGCGGTACAGCATGTCGAAGGAATCGCGCAGCAGGGCGAACCACTGGTCGGCGTTGCCGACGCCCGTCAGGTACTTGCCGTCGTTGGTCGTTAGCGTATAGGGCACGACGAGGTGACCCCTGCCGTCGACGTTCACCCAGAAGGGCAGTTCGTCGCCGTAGTAGTCGCTGTCGTATTCGAAGCCGCCTTCCTCGACGACCAGGCGGCGCGTGTTCTCGCCGGGGCCATAGCGGCAGTACCAGCCCTCGGGGCGCCGGCCGATCATTTTCTCGGTGGAGGTGATCGCCTTGCGGATGTGGTCGCGTTCCTCGGCTTCGCTGAGCTCATAGTGCTTGATCCAACGCCAGCCGTGCGAGCAGATGTCGTGGCCGGCCTTGGCGATGGCGGCGGAGGCCTCGGCATTGCGCTCGAAGGCGAGGCCACAGCCGTAGATCGTCATCGGCAGCTTGCGTTCCTCGAAGATGCGCATCAGCCGCCAGAAGCCGACACGGCTGCCGTACTCGAACAGGCTCTCGGCCGCGAGGTCGCGGCCCTCGACGGCCTGCCCCAGCCCATGGGCTTCGCTCAGCCCGGTGTCGCTGTGATCCTCGCCGTCCTGGATCGAAGGTTCGGAACCCTCCTCGTAGTTGAGCACGAAGTTTACGGCGATCCGCGCCCCGTTCGGCCATTTCGGGTCGGGCATGTTGGCGCCATAGCCAACGAAATCGCGGCGCGGCTTGTACGGCATCGCTGCCTCCGGGATCAGGGAATGCGGATGGTGAACGGCTGGACGGGCACGAACTCCTCGTCGCCCCTGCCGCCATCGCGCCACATGAAGACGGCGAAGCGGCCGGGCTTGTCGAGCACGGTGAGGCCGTGATGCCAGGTGTTGGGCCTGTAGGTGACGCCCTGCCTGCCGGTGGCGATGAAGGCCTTCACGCCGGCGAGGTCGGGCCCGCCCGCCTTGGCGTGCGGCGCCACCACGATCAGCCAGCGCGCCACATCGATCGGCACGAAGGTCTGGGAGGAGAATTCGTGGCGCTCCAGCAGTTCGGCCTTGATCGGCCGGTCAGGCGTTTCGGCCTTGAGGCTCATGGACAGACTGGGATGGGCGCCGGGCCGCAGGTTGCCCAGCGCCTCCTCGTAGTACTTGCGGCCGGGTTCGCTCGGCACGTCGATGACGTCGCCAAACGGCGCGAAGGCTTCCTGGGCCAACGGTTGCGGCTGGATTTCCAAGCGTCACTCCCTAGTCGCGCATGCGGCGGGTCAGTCCCACCGTCCATTCCATGATGAGCATCAGCACGAAGGCGGCGGCGATCAAGACGCCAGATACGGCGGCGACCCGCACATCGAGAGTCGATTCCATCATGCCCCACATGCGGATGGGCAGGGTATCGGTGCGGGCGTTGGACAGGAAAAGCGACACCGGCACGTTGTCGATCGAGGCCATGAACGCGAGGAAGGCGCCGGCGGCAATGCCGGGGAAGATCAGCGGGAGTGTGACGCGGCGCAGTGTGTAGAACCACGAGGCGCCGAGGCTCTGCGAGGAATCGAGCAGGGCGGGGTCGAGCTGTGACAGGCTGGCCGTCGTCGTGCGCAGGATGAACGGCATGGTGACGACCAGGTGGCCCGCGATCATGAGATTGAGCGAGGGCCGGAAACCCAGCGTCGAGAAGTAGACCAGCGCGGCGAGGCCGAAGGCGATGCCGGGCAGCACCAGCGGCGACATGAAGAGGTTGTCGGCGACGCGCGCGCCGCGGGCGCGGTTGCGCGCGATGCCGAGCGCGGCCAGCGTCGCCAGCACCACGCCGATCAGGGTCGACATGGCCGCCACGTGCAGGGAGTTCTCCGCAGCGCGGTGGATGGGCCGCGACTTGGTGGCGTCGAACAGCTGCTCGTACCAGCCGAAGGAAAAGCCAGTGGGTGGGAACTTCAGCGACCGGCCCTCGGTGAACGACGTCATGAGCGCGATCACCACCGGCGAAACGATGATCAGCACGGCGAGAATGGCGATGCCGCCGATGACGATGCCGTAGGAGAGGTCGAGGAAGCTCTGGCGCCTGCCCATCGTTTCACCCGTGCAGATGACGGGTGGAGCGGCGGCCGAGATACGACAGCGCGGCGATCACCGTCAGCACCGAGACCACCAGCGACAGCGATGCCACGGCGGCGAGCGGCCAGTTGTAGACCACCAGCGACTGCTGCCAGATCACCAGCGGCAGGTAGATCAGCCGCACGCCGCCGATCACGGTCTGCGAGATGAAGGCCGTGGTGGAACTCGCGAAAACCAGCAGGCAGCCGGCGACAAGGCCCGGCGCGGAGAGCGGCACGATGACGGTGAAGAGGGTACGCCAGCGCGATGCGCCGAGCGCTGCCGAGGCGTCGCGCAGGTTGGGATCGAGGCGCGACATGACGCTGATCAGCGGCAGCAGCATCAACGGCATCTCGATCTGGGTGAGCGAGATCACCAGCCCCAGCTCGGTCTGCAGCAGGCGCAGAGGCTCGGATATCACGCCGAGCCACATCAGGCCCTGGTTGACCACACCCTCCCGGCCCAGCACGACGATCCAGGCGAAGGTGCGGACCACGACCGACAGAAGCATCGGCATGATGATGATGAACAGCAGTACCTTCTGCAGGCGCGGCGACAGGTCCATGTAGACCAGTGCCAGCGGGTAGCCGACCAGGACGGTGGCGCAAACGGTCTTGAGGCCAAGCAGCAGCGTGTCGGCGATGACCTTGTAGTTGAAGGGATCGCCGAAGAACTTTGCCCAGCTCGCGAAGCCCGGCTGGGTGATCTTGTCGTCGTTGAAGAAGGAGGTGGCGACCAGCAGCAGCAGCGGCGCCAGGAACAGCGCGGAAAAGGCGAGCGTCAGCGGCAGCGCGAGCTGCCACTCGGCGAGCTTCAGATAGCGGCGAAGGCCGCCACCGGCCGTTTCCGGGCCGGCGGCGACAGCCAGTGTCATTTCGCCATTTCCTTGTTGAACTTCTCGATCCAGGCGGCGCGCAGCGGGTTGATCTTCGCCCAGTCGTGCTGGACGTAGCTCGCCATCTCGTCGAGGTTCTTCATCGGCATGTCGGCGGCGAGCGGCACGTCCTTGTTGACCGGCAGGAAGTTGTAGGGCGCCTTGGTGAGCGCCTCCTGGGCGTCCTTGCCGACAACCAGGTCGAGGTACTTGTAAGCGTTCTCGATCTGGTCGGTGCCCTTGGCGATATGCATGGTGGTGAAGAAGGTAATGGCGCCGGTCTCGGGCTTTACGAACTCCACGTCGACGCCCTTGCCTTTCAGCGTCGCGACGGTCTGGGTGTTGGTGTACATCACGTCGCACTGGCCTTGCTGGAACAGGCCAGGCATCGCCGCCGGCAGGCCGACCGCGGCGATCTTCGGCAGCACCTTCTTGAGCTCGACCAACGCCGGCTCGGGGTTGGTGAGCGAGCCGCCGAACAGCTTCGACATCTCGATCAGCGAGGAGGTGCCGAAGGTGGTCTGGAAGCCGGTGATGCCGAGCCGCGACACCCACGGGTCCTTCAGGAGATCGCCCCAGCCCTTGGGCGCCGGCACCTTCTTCGGATTGTAGGCGATGCCGACGACCTGGGCGCTGACATGCACGCCGACATCGTCGGTGAAGCCCGTCGGCAGCTTGCCGAGGTTGCCGAGCTTCTTGCCGTCGAACTTCTCGAACAGGCCGCCCTCGAGGCCGACGATGCGCGGGCCGGGATCGAGGACGAAGACGTCGAACGGCGGGGCGCCGCGCGCGGCCTTGGCCTTGCCGATCTGGTCCATGGCGAACAGCGGCGCCAGCTCGAGATCGATATCGTCCTTCTTCTTGAGCATCGGCGCCACGACGACGCGATAGGCGTCCTCCCAGGTGCCGGGATAGGTGGTGGCGACGATGCTGCCCTTGGCGTGGGCGATGTGCGGCAGGAACGACGCGCCGCCGAGCGCGGTCATGCCGGCAAGCAGGCTTCTGCGACTGAAGGTCATGGGGCTACTCCGTTGCTGAAGACGTTGAACGCGGGAAAATCGACGGTCGGGCGTCGGACGCCAGCGCGCAGAAGCGGCGCTGTCCCTCGCCAGGTGTGCGGCGGCGTGGCTCGACGATCTTGAGCGCGGTGCCGCAGGCGGCGCGTGCCTCGAGCACGAGCTGCGAACCGAGCGGCAGGCTGAGGCCGGGCTCGATCGGCCAGCTGTCGGCCGTGGCCACCGGCGACAGCACGAGTTGCTCGGGGCGAACCGACAGCACGACGGCGGCACCGGCGGCAACGCCCTGCGGCGCGGGCAGACGCAGCGTGGCGCCGGCGTCCAGCGCGACGGTCGCGGTGTCGCCGACGATGCCCGCGATCTTGCCCGGCAGGAGATTGGTGGTGCCGATGAAGCCGTTGACGAACAGAGTCTGCGGCCGGTCGTAGATCGCGACCGGCGCGTCGAACTGCTCGACCTTGCCCTTGTTCATGACGGCGATGCGGTCGGCGACACTCATCGCCTCATCCTGGTCGTGGGTGACCAGGATGGTGGTGAGGCCGAGCTGGCGTTGCAGGCGCTTGACCTCGATCTGCATGTCGAGGCGCAGGTTGCGGTCGAGCGCGGCGAAGGGCTCGTCGAGGAGCAGGATCTGCGGCTCGACGGCAAGGGCGCGGGCGAGTGCCACACGCTGCTGCTGGCCGCCCGAGAGCTGGCGCGGCAGCCGTTCACGGAAGGCGCCGAGCTGCACCATGTCGAGCATGCGATCGACGCGCTGGCTGACCTCGGCGCCGCGCTGGCCGCGGGCGCGCAGGCCATAAGCCACGTTCTCGGCCACGGTCATGTGCGGGAAGAGGGCGTAATTCTGGAAGACGATGCCGACGTTGCGCTGGTTGGCGGGGAGATGGTCGATGCCGGCGCCGTCGACCAGCACCCGTCCGCCAGCCTGGCGTACGAAGCCCGCGATCACGCGCAGGAGCGTGGTCTTGCCGCAACCGGAAGGTCCGAGCAGGGCCACGACTTCGCCGGGCTCGATGGCGAGCGACACGCCGTCGACCGCGACCGCTGTCCCGTAGCGGACGGTGAGATTGTCGACGTCCAGCGTGCGCCCCGCGGGCGCGACTTGTGCTGAGGCGGGCGCTAACGCTTGCAAATCTGCTTCCTTCCCCGACGGCTTGGACGCAAGCGGCGTGCCAAGGGTCGCGTGGATTTGCACCGTCTGTCTAGGGAATGTGCGCTCCGGTTTCGCAAATGCCTGGGCGAGACGTCACCAGCAAACGTCGCCTTGCCGTCCGAGTTCGCCAATTCCGCGTGCAAGGCAGAGCCATCCGCCCCGCCCATGCCCGGCTGCGGACAAAGAACTAGCGCGCGATGCCGGGCGCTGAGATCTGGAGAAACCTGTCGGGCTTTCGCCGGTCATACACCGGCGTCGCCGTTCAGGCCGCCATGTCAGCCGAGCTTGCCCATCGCCACGGCCGTGTCGGCCATGCGATTGGAGAAGCCCCACTCGTTGTCGTACCAGCTCATGACACGCACCAGCGTCCCGTCCATGACCTTGGTCTGATCCATGTGGAAGGTCGACGAGTGACTGTCATGGTTGAAGTCGATCGACACGTTGGGCTGGTCGGTCCAGCCGAGGATGCCCTTGAGCTGGTTGGCGGCGGCGAGCTTCACCGCCTTGTTGATCTCGTCCTTGTCGGTCTTGCGCTTGGCGACGAACTTGAAGTCGACAACCGAGACGTTGGGTGTCGGAACGCGGATCGCCACGCCGTCGAGCTTGCCGTTCAATTCCGGCAGTACCAGGCCGACGGCCTTGGCGGCACCTGTCGAAGTCGGGATCATCGACAGCGCGGCGGCGCGGCCGCGATAGAGATCCTTGTGCATGGTGTCGAGCGTCGGCTGGTCGCCTGTGTAGGCGTGGATCGTCGTCATGAAGCCGTGGTCGATGCCGACCGCGTCGTTCAGCACCTTGGCGACCGGGGCCAGGCAGTTGGTGGTGCACGAGGCGTTGGAGACGACGACGTGATCCTTGGTGAGCTTGTCGTGGTTGACGCCGTAGACGACGGTGAGGTCCGCGTTGTCGGCCGGAGCCGAGACCAGCACGCGTTTGGCGCCGGCGGTGACGTGGGCCGCGGCCTTGTCCTTCGAGGTGAAGATGCCGGTGCATTCGAGCGCGATGTCGACGCCTAGCGCCTTGTGCGGCAGCTTGGCCGGATCGCGCTCGGCGGTGACCTTGATCTTTCCGCGGCCGACATCGATCGTGTCGCCGTCGACCTTGACCTCGCCGTTGAAGCGGCCGTGCACGCTGTCGAAGCGGAAGAGATGGGCGTTGGTCTCGACCGGGCCGAGATCGTTGATCGCCACCACTTCGATGTCCTTGCGACCCGATTCCATGATGGCACGCAGCACGTTGCGGCCGATACGGCCGAAGCCGTTGATTGCAACCCGAACAGCCATGTCTTCCTCCGTTATCTGCCGAGCCGTCGCGCCGCTTCCGCGATCGCCTCGGCCGTTATGCCGAAATGCTTGTAGAGGTCGGACGCCTTGCCCGACGCGCCGAAGCCCTTCATGCCGACGAAAGCGCCGCGCGAGCCGAGCCAGCGCTCCCAACCGAAACCCGATGCCGCTTCACAGGCTACCCGCACCGTGCCGTCGGGCCCAAGGACCTGCTGGTGATATGTTTCGTCCTGCACGGCGAACAGTTCCCAGGACGGCATGGAGACGACCGCGGCCTGGATGCCGTCCCTCGCCAGGAGATCGCGCGCACCGAGGGCAAGCTGGACTTCGGAGCCCGAGGCGATCAACCGGACGGAAGCCGAAGCTTCGCCCGCCAGGATGTACGCCCCGCGGCGGCAGAGGTTGTCGTCGCTGGCGCCGCGGATGGTCGGCAGGTTCTGACGCGTGAGCGCGATAACGCTCGGCGTCTTCTTCGATTCGAGGGCGATCTGCCAGCACTCGGCCGTCTCGATCGTGTCGGCCGGCCGCATCACCTGCAGGCCGGAGATGGCGCGCAGCGCCGCGAGATGCTCGATCGGCTGATGGGTCGGGCCGTCCTCGCCAAGACCGATCGAATCGTGGGTCATGACG
>CADECW010000144.1 GCA_902825855.1 uncultured Rhodospirillales bacterium
GTCCCTCGACTGCGCCGCCCTTCGGGCGGCTTCGCTCGGGATGACGCTGAATTTTGCCGTCATCCCGACCGGAACGCGGCGCGGAGGACCTCCTCTTGTCAGCGCTGCGGCAGCGCGTAGAGGTCCTGCACGAGCTGCTGCAGGTTCGCGGCTATCGCGCGCTGGTCGGCGATGCGCAGGCGATTGTCGTTGTCGACGGCGTCGTCCAGGGTCGCCGTCCCCAGCCCCCGCAGCGTCCTGTCGTAGACCACGGTGCCGTTGGTCGTATCGGTCAGGCGCCAGGCGATCGCCGCTGCCACCGTCATGGCGAAGCCTGCATAGGGACGACTTAGCGTCAGCAACAGGCCGTCGAGGCGAAAGCGACCGTTGGCAGGCTGACCGAGGCCGGCATTGGCCAATGTCTGCACCAGCGCCTGCTGCACCTGATCAGGGCTGACCGCCGACCGCCACGGCGTGCCCACATCGCGGCCGAGCGCCACCGAGCCGACGGTGATGGCGTTGCGATAGGCCGGGGCCGCCCCCTGGCCCATCGGTACGCCGGCAACCATCGCCGAGTACGAGGCAGGGCGCGCGCAGGCACCGAGGCAAGCTAACGGAAGCGCCGCCAACAGCAGGCGGCGGGACGCCAGCGGCATGTCAGGTGGTGGGCTGATCACCCTGCGGCGGCGGTGGCGGGGGATCGTCGCATTGCGCAAAAGCCGGCGCGGCGACGGCGAGCAGAACGGCGAGAGCCAGGCTGAGAAGACGGATCATCGGCGCCTCCAAGAACTTCAGTGGATCACAACCCCTTGGCGAAGTCGATCAACAGTTTGTTGACCTCGCTGGGTCGTTCCTGCTGCACCCAGTGGCCAGCGCCCTCGAGGATATGGCTGCCGCGCAGACCGGGCAGCGTATTGGGATAGGCATCGAGCTGGGCCTGGGCCGCGGGGAAGCGCAGCACGCCATCGCGGCTGCCGGCGATGAACAGCGACGGCTGGCGGATCGGCTGGCCGCGCCAGGGGCCGGCCAGCTCCCAATTGCGCCTGAGGTTGCGATACCAGTTCAAGCCGCCGCGGAAGCCAGCGCGGGAGAATTCCTGGGCGTAGTAGTCGAGATCGGCATCGCTCAGCCACGACGGCAAGCTCGTCGGATCGACAGTGTTCGCGAGCAGCGGGCCGTCACCCAGGCGGGCGAATCCCTTGCCCTTCTCGGTGAAGTCGCCGGCGGCAGTGAAGTAGATGCGGCGCAGCGCGCCGCGGATGTCCTGCTGCAGCTCGGCTTCCGGCACGCCCGGCTTCTGGAAGTATTGCAGGTAGAAGTCGTTGATGCCGAGCTTCTCCAGCGCCGTCAGCACATCGACATAACCGGGCGGAGCGTAGGGCACGCTCATGGCGCAAACCGCATGAAACAAGTCGGGCCGCCACAGCGCCGCATGCCAGGCGACCGGTGCGCCCCAATCATGCCCGACGATGATCGCCTTGGTCTCACCGAGTGCCTTCAGCAGTTCGGCCATGTCCCCGACCAGGTGATAGAGCGTGTACTGGTCGATCGGCTCGGGCGCCTGGGTGCCACCATAGCCGCGCATGTCGGGCGCCACGCAGCGGAAGCCCGCGTTGCTCAGCGCCGTGAGCTGATGACGCCACGAGTACCAGCTCTCGGGCCAGCCGTGGCAGAACAGCACCAGCGGACCGCTGCCGATCTCGGCGTACCGCATGTCGATGTTGTTGGCTTTGGTCCTCTTGAGGAGGACGCCGGGCACCGGCGAGGACGTGTCGGACATCACGGGACTTTAGCCGCGAAGATGAACCGGATGCGAGAGCCTTGCGCGCACCGAAGCGCGCGAGCCGAACAACAGCGAGCCCAGAAAGAACAGGCTGGCGAACAGCACGATCACCGGACCGGACGGCAGGCCGGCGTGGAACGACACCAGCAGGCCGATGAGCGCCGAGGCGAAGGCCATCGGTGCCGCGACCAATGTCATCGACCACACTTCGCGCGCCCAGAAAGAGGCGGCGACGGCGGGCAGCAGGATCAAGCCGAGCGCCATCAGCGTTCCCAGCGCCTGGAAGCCCGCCACCATGTTCAGCACGGCGAGCGCGAGGAACAGGTAATGATAAACTGCGCCTCTGATGCCCATGGCGGCAAGGAAGCCTGGGTTGAAGCATTCGACGACCAGCGGGCGATAGATCGCGGCGAGACCGACCAGCGTAAATGTGGCGGTCGAGACCACCAGCACCAGCGCGGTTTCGTCGACAGCGAGGATGGCACCGAACAGGATGTTCATCAGGTCGACCGCCGAACCGCGCAACGACACGATCAGCACGCCGAGCGCCATGGCCGTCAGGTAGGCCGCGGCGAAGCTTGCATCCTCACGCATGCTCGAAAAGCGTGCGATCGCGCCGGACACCAGAGCGGTGGCGACGCCGGCCAGGAAGCCGCCAAGGCTCATGGCCGGCAGCGACAGGCCGCCGAGCAGAAAGCCCAGCGCCGCGCCGGGCAACAGCGCATGGGCGAGCGCGTCGCCCATCAGGCTCATGCGCCTCAGGATCAGGAACACGCCGATCGCCGAGCCGCCGACCGACAAGGCGAGGCTGGCCACGAGTGCACGGCGCATGAAGCCGAAATCGGCGAACGGCGAGATCAGGTAGTCGTGAAGCATGCGACGCCGTCAGGCGCTCAGCTTCATCGGCACTTCACAGGCGCCAGCGTGCTCGTCCCAGGCCTCGGCCATGGCGCGGGCGCGCAGCAGGTTCTCGGCCGAAAGCACCCGGGCGGTCGGGCCGGCATCGACCAGCTCGCGCGCCATCAGCAGCGTGTTGGGGAAGTCGCGCCGAACATGGTCGAGATCGTGCAGCACGGCGACGACGGTCCGCTGCTCGGCGCGCCAGCGCTGGATCACGGCCATCAGGTCGTTCACGGTCTTGGAATCGATGGCGGCAAACGGCTCGTCCAGCAGGACGAGATCGGCGTCCTGCAACAGCAGCCGGGCGAACAGCACGCGCTGGAACTGGCCGACCGACAGCGTGTCGATCGGCCGGCGCTCGAAGCCGGCGAGCCCGACCGCCTCGATGGCATGCTGCGCGTCGTGGATGTCGACATGCTTGGCCGCGCCGAAGCCCCCGAAGCGCGCCCAGCGGCCGAGAAGGACGGTGTCGAACACCGAGATCGGGAACGAGCGATCGATCTCCGCCTGCTGGGGCAGGTAGGCGATGCGCTTGACCGTCGATTCGATGCGGCCCTCGATATGCGGCGCGAGACCGAGCAGGGCCTTCAGGAGCGTGCTCTTGCCGGCGCCGTTGGGGCCGACGATGGCAGTCATCTCGGCTGCCGGAATTTCGGCCGACACGTGATGCACTGCCGGATGGCGGTCATAGCTCACGGTGAGGTTCACCAGACGGAGAGCCGCACTCATAGCGCCCACCACGCGGCGAGCCACAACAAGGCCGAGACGCCAAGTGTAGCCATGATGCGAGCGCGCGCACTCATGGCGAGCAGTGCAGTGCCGGGCGAGACGGGCTCATGCATGGCGAGAATTGTTATAATATTACCTTAAGAGAGTCCAGCGAGCGTGAACAGGCCTCGAAGGTTCGACTAACCGTTTGTTGATTGGCAGCACGGGGCGGTCGCGCGCATCTTCCCGTCATGGTGACACTTTCAAGTTTTGGGCGGCGGTCCCTCATGATCGGCGGCGCCGCGGCGGCAGGCGTTGCGATGACGACCGCGCGCACGGCCATGGCAAAGCCGCCAGGCGCCGCGGAGGGGCCCTGGGCGGTCGAGCTCTTCACTTCACAAGGCTGCAGTTCCTGTCCGCCAGCCGATGCTTATCTCGGCGTGCTGGCCAAGCGACCCGACATCGTCGCGTTGTCGTTCCATGTCGACTACTGGGATTACATCGGCTGGAAGGATGCGTTCGCGACGCGCGCCACGACCGACCGCCAGCGCTCCTACGGGCGCGTGCTGAAGCAGCGATACGTCTACACGCCCGAGATGGTCGTCGAGGGCATCGGCCACGACACCGGCCGCGAGCGCGCCGGCATCGAGCGCCTGCTGGCCGAAGCGCAGCGCCGCTCGACCGGGCGCGCCACGCCGGAATTGTCGCGCACGCAGGGCGGCGCGCTAACGGTCAAGCTGGCGGCTTTCCCGCTCGAGGGCAACCCGGCAGACGTCACCCTCGCGATCTACGATCGTCGTCATTCGACGCCGGTCGCCAGCGGCGAGAACCAGGGCCGCATGCTGGAGAACTTCAACATCGTCCGCCGCCTGGAAGTGCTGAGCCGCTGGGACGGCGCAGTCGCGAACTGGACAGTGGACGATGCCGGCCTGCAGCCTGGCCGCGGCGCGGCAGTGATCGTGCAGCGCGCCGACCACGGGCCGGTGATCGGCTGCAACAAGCTGGAGCCCATGGTCTCGGGCTGACACAAGCCTGGACTCGGAGCGACCAGCCCCCTGTAGCGGCCTTGCGTTGGCCGTGGCCGCGCGCGAAGGTGGGGCAATGTCGCTTACCAGCGCTGCCGGCCGGCTGACGGCCGTCCTTGGGCCGACGAACACCGGCAAGACCTACCTCGCCATCGAACGCATGCTCGGCCACGAATCGGGCATGATCGGCTTCCCGCTGCGCCTGCTGGCGCGCGAGAACTACGATCGCATCGTCAAGGTGAAAGGCGCCTCGCAGGTGGCGCTGATCACCGGCGAGGAGAAGATCGCCCCGGCGGGTGCGCGCTATTTCGTCTGCACTGTCGAATCGATGCCGATCGACCGTCAGGTATCCTTCCTGGCCGTCGACGAAGTGCAGATGGCGGCCGATCCCGAACGCGGCCATTTCTTCACGGACCGCATATTGAATGCACGCGGCACGCACGAAACCATGCTGCTGGGCGCCGACACGATCCGGCCCGTGCTCAATCGCCTGCTGCCCGACATCGACATCGTGGCGCGGCCGCGCTTCTCCAAGCTCGCCTATGCCGGGCCAAAGAAGGCGACGCGCCTGCCCAGGCGCTCGGCGGTCGTGGGCTTCTCGGCAAGCGAGGTATACGCCATCGCCGAGCTGATCCGCCGCCAGCGCGGCGGCACGGCGATCGTCATGGGCGCACTCAGCCCGCGCACGCGCAACGCCCAGGTCGACATGTTCCAGTCGGGCGAGGTCGACTACCTGGTGGCGACCGACGCCATCGGCATGGGCCTCAACATGGACGTGAACCACGTCTGGTTCGCCTCCTTGCGCAAATATGACGGCCGCACGCTCCGGCCCCTGCGCAACGTCGAGCTGGCGCAGATCGCCGGACGCGCCGGCCGCCACATGAACGACGGCACCTTCGGCACCACGGCCGAGGTCGGTGGGCTCGAGCCTGAAATCGTCGAGGCGATCGAGAATCACCGCTTCGATCCGCTGCGCGATGTGCAATGGCGCAACAGCGACCTGCATTTTCATTCGGTGCCTGCCCTCATCGCCTCGCTCAATCGGCCGCCGCACCATGCCGCACTGCAGCGGGTTCGCGAACAGGACGACCAGCTCGCCCTGCAGACCCTGTCGACGCACTCCGACTTCCTGACGCGCCTGCGCACGCCGCAGCGCGTGAAACTGCTCTGGGAAGTCTGCCAGGTGCCCGATTTTCGCAAGACGATGACGGAAGAGCACACCCGGCTGCTCGGCCAGCTCTTCGAGCATCTCACGCAGGGCGGCGAACGGCTGCCCGAGGACTGGATCGAGAGCCACATCAAGCGCCTGGAGCACTATGACGGCGACATCGATACTTTGATGGCGCGGATCGCCCATGTGCGGACGTGGACTTATATTTCGCATCGTCCGGACTGGATCCAGCGTTCTGTCCATTGGCAGGAGCGGACGCGCTCTATCGAAGACAAGCTTTCTGACGTATTGCACCAGCGATTGACGCAAAGGTTTGTCGATAGACGAGCGGCCTTGCTTGTACGAAGATTGCACGATGAGGGTGAAATGACGTCGTCGGTCGCCGCGGCGGGCGAGGTGTCGGTCGAAGGAGAACATCTCGGCCGCATCGAGGGATTCCGCTTTGTGCCGGATGCGACAGAGGGACATGCCGACCAGAAGGCTGTGCTGAGCGCCGCATTGCGCGCGCTGCGCCAGGACCTGCCCGCGCGCCTGCAGGCTTTCACCAACTCGCCCGACGGCGAGCTGGTGTTCGATTCGCAGTTGCGCGTCTGCTGGGGCGGCGGCCCGGTGGCACGGTTGCTGCCGAGCGGCGACATCCTGGCGCCCAAGGTCGAGGCGCTGCCGTCGGACCTGCTCGACGGGCCGGCGCGCGAGGACGTGCGCAAGCGCGCCGCAACCTGGGTCGAGACGCGCATTCGACTGGGCCTCAGCGAGCTGATGGACGCCCGTGCCACGACCGAACTGCCGGCCGGCGCACGCGGCATCATCTTCCAGCTTTGCGAAAGCCTGGGCGTGCTGGCGCGGCGGCCAATCGAGGACCAGCTCGCCCAGCTCAACGAAGAGGACCGCAAGGCCCTGGCGCGGCTGGGCGTGCGAGTGGGTGTCTACTCGCTCTATTTCCCGAGCATGTTGAAGCCGGTGCCGATCCGGCTGCGTGCCGGCCTCTGGATGGTCGCACGCAATCGCGAGACCATCCCGCAGCTGCCGGCCGAGGGCCGCACGTCGATGGATCTGCCGCAAGGCGCGGAGCGCGAGTTCTACGCCACCATTGGCTATCTGCCGCTGGGCGATCACGCCATCCGCGCCGACATGGTCGAGCGTCTGGCGGCGATGGCGCGCCACGCCGTGCGCGAAAGCCGCGAGGCCGCGCGACGGGCGCAACAGCAGCAACAGCAGCAGCGGAAGAAGCCTGAAGCGGCGCCTGTCGTGGCGGAGAAAGTGGCGGCCGGAACCGCGTCGGACGACGAGATCAGCGAATGGGCCATCGTTGCCGCCGCCTTCGGCGAGAGCGAGCCGGCGCCGGCCGACCCGGTCGCCGCGGCCGCGCCCGAACCGGCGGCCGCCGCCCCGGTCGAGACTGCGAGCGAGCCGGCGCCTGCTGAAGAAATCATTGCCGAGGCTCCGGCCGCCGAGGAGGCTGCCACCCTCGCCGCCGAGGTAATCTCGGCCGAAGAATCCGCCGAAGAGTCGATGGCCGAAGAATCGATGGCCGAAGAATCGACGGCCGAAGAATCGACGGCCCAAGAATCGAAGGCCGAAGTGTCGACCCCTGACGTCACGGTCGGCGTAGAAGCGAGCGCGGCAGAGGCCACGGCCGAAGAAAACCCGGTCGACGCCAAGGCAGAAGAAGCCCCGGCCGGAGCGCCGGCGCCGGTTTCGGACGACGCGAGAAAGGTGGGCCCGCGCCCGCTGCCACCGGGCTGGTTCCGGGCCACGCCGCAGATGATGTCTCTGGTCGGCTGCTCCGAGCCCGAGATGGCGAATGTCCTTCGTGGCCTGGGCTATCGCGTGCATCCGCCGTCGGACGAGCACGGCCCGCTGTACGCCTTTTCGGTCAAGCCGCGCTTCGTGCGCGAGCGCGAGGAGCAGCGCGAGCGCCAGCGTCAGCAGCAGCGGCAACAGCGCGACCAGCGGCGCCGCGAACGGCCCGAGCGGCCGAACGAGCGCCAGTTCTTCGCCGATTCGCCGCGCCCCGATCGCAGCCAGGAGCGCAACAAGGACGAGCGTCGGCGTGATGGCCCGCCCAACAAGGAGCGGCGCGACGATCGTCGTCCGCCGGGCGATGGACCGCCACGCGAGGAGCGTCGCGGGCCGAGGCCGCCGCGCCGCGACAGCGGCGGGCCGGCGTTGCGTCTCTATGCCACCACCGAGACGAAAGGCGACGCAGCTGCCGATTCTCCGTTTGCCAAGCTGCTCGAGTTGAAACTCGGCGGAAAGAAGTAAGAGCCCGAGGCGCGATGCGGCTCGACAAGTGGCTGTGGCACGCGCGCTTCTTCAAGTCCCGCAGCCTCGCCACGCGCTTCATCGAAAACTCGCGCTGCCGCATCGATGGCCGCGTCGTCGATAAGCCGCACGCGACCGTTGCGCCCGGCATGGTCCTGACCTTCGCGCTGGGACCGCGCGTGCGGGTGGTGCGGATCGTAGCCTTGGGCGAGCGACGAGGTCCCGCTCCGGAAGCACGCGCGTTGTATGACGAAATCGACGGCGACTGATTTGCGCGGCCTGACGATGATTCGCCACCTTGCGCCATCCGGTTCATCGCGTTAAGCACGCCGCCGCCTAGGAGTCTGTTGATGACCTATGTCGTGACCGAGGCTTGCATCAAGTGCAAGTACATGGACTGCGTCGAAGTCTGCCCCGTGGATTGCTTCTACGAGGGCGAGAACATGCTGGTCATCAATCCGGACGAATGCATCGATTGTGGCGTCTGCGAGCCGGAATGCCCGCCCAACGCCATTCTGCCCGACACCGAGAAGGGCTTGGAGAGGTGGCTGGAGCTCAATCGTGGCCTGTCGACCACCTGGCCGAACATCACCCGCAAGGGTGAGGCCCCGGCGGACGCCGACGAATTCAAAGACGAAAAAGACAAGTTTGAAAAGTATTTCTCGGATAAGCCTGCGGCGCGTTAGATTCGGTCACTTTTCGCGACCGTAGAGTATTTTTTTAGATAGTCATGCAACTGTTGCATGGGCAGACCGTTGCGGAAATGCAACATCAGCCGCGACTCTGCCACGATTCTCTGATATAAGACTCCTGTCGGGAGCGGTCCGACCTCGGATCGCCGCCGGCTCGGTGTCCAAGTGGGTATCGGAAAGCAACTTAACGGTACCCTGCATCGGGCCGACACGCAAGGGGGCGTGGGCGGTGGTCACGGTATCGCTTCAGCGCGGGGTAGGACGTGAAGGGATCTGAAGACATGACCAAGCCCAAGAAGATTGCGGCGAAGTCGAAAGACTATGCCTTCGAGAAGGGCGATTTCGTGGTCTATCCGACGCACGGTGTCGGTCGTGTGATCGATATCGAGGCGAAGGAGATCGCAGGACACAAACTAGACCTGTTCGTCATCTCGTTCGAGCAAGAGCGCATGATGCTGCGCGTGCCGGTAGCGAAGGCCAAGATTTCCGGCCTGCGCAAGCTCAGCTCACGCAAGATCATGGAGAACGCGCTGGTGACTCTGAAGGGCCGCAGCCGCGTCAGCCGCGCCATGTGGAACCGCCGGGCGCAGGAATACGAGGCCAAGATCAACTCCGGTGACCCGGTGTCGATCGCCGAAGTCGTGCGCGACCTGCATCGCAATGCCGGCCAGCCCGACCAGTCCTACAGCGAGCGGCAGATCTACGAAGCCGCCCTGGATCGCCTGGCGCGTGAGCTGGCGGCGGTCGAGCGCATCGACAAGGACGTTGCCACGCAGAAGCTGAACAGCGTTCTGCAGAAGGTCGCCTAGACGGCGGACCTGACAGGAAATGAGCCGAAAGGCGGCCGACGGAAACGTCGCGCCGCCTTTTTCATGACGCCCGATGACTCGAATCTACGGTTCGATGGTCTTCACCTGCGGCAAGCGCATCAGCTCTGCATCGTTGTCGACGCCGTTCAACAACAGCAACCGCTCCATCTTGTAGTCGGTGTAGGGCAGGCGCCGGGCGAGCTGTGCCGCCGTCGTGCCGGCCGTCGACGCGAACCGCATCCGGTAGGGACGCAGGGCCGACGCTTCGGCCTCGGACAGGCTGCGGAAGGTACGGGCGGCATTGACCAGCACTTCGATGCGCTGATCGCGGTCGGGCCCGTCACTCAGCAAATTGAAGAAGCAGACGCGATCGCCGTGGCGGATGAGGATGTAGCGCGCCTGGCCGAGCCCGGTGTCGGAGCCGCGCGGCCGCGCACCGATCGCGGCTTCAGCGCCGCCGATCTCGGTCGTCCGGATGTCGGTGGGCGTGGGCTTCAAACGGTTGCGCATCCAGTCGGCAAGGCCGCCCTGGGTCGGGCCATCGGTGCAGGAGAAGAACAGCAGGGAACGGTCGCGGCCGACGCCGAGGACGCCGTCGGTGTCGTTGAACAGCCGGAAGTCCCGCGGCGCCTCGAAGGCCAGGCGCAGCACGGGATGGAGAAAGCGGCTACCACGCACGAATCCTTCCTGCGGCGGATCGTCGACCGACATGCCGTTGATGGCCGCGAGATAGGCCTCGCGATGGGACTCGCCAGGCGCTGCAGCATCGTTGACGCCCTGCAGCGCGAGCCGCCGCTCGACCGGCGCAGGATGGGTCGACGTGGTGCTACGCCGGTCGATCGAATCGGGGGTCTCGCCCATCAGCTGCAGTTCAAGCTGCCCCTGGCGGCGCAGCTTGTCGATCAGGCTCGCCATGGCGGTGCCGCGATATCCCGCCTTCACCAGCATCGCAACGCCGATCTTGTCGGCCTCCAGCTCCTGCTCGCGCGAATAGCGGCGCAACGCCAGCAATCCGTCGCGCGCCACCGAGCGCCCGACCGTCATCGACCCGGTGGACGTCGCGGCCTCGACGGCGGCATCGAGGACACTCTGGCGTTGCCGCGCCCGCTGGGCAGCATGTCGTTGCACGACGTGACCGACCTCGTGACTCAGGGCGGCCGCCAGTTCTGCCTCGTCGTCGAGCAGAGCAAGCAGCCCGCGCGTCACCATCACATAACCGCCGGCGGCATGCGCATTGGCCAACGGCTGGTCGAGCACGACGAAGCGGAAGTTGCCCGACAAGGCGGACTGGCTCACGACCTTCTGGCCGACGCGATCGACATAGGCCTGCAGCGCCGCGTCGGGATAGGCGCCGCCAACGTCGCGCTCGAGTTCGTGCGGCAGGGTGGGGATGCCCGAGCGCGACCGGTCGGCCTGGGTCGAATCGGTGGCTGTCGTGCAGGCGGCGGCACTGGCGAGGAGCGCAAGAAGTACGAGTAACCGGCGGAAAACCACTGACCCTCCTGCTCCCCACCTGGACCTTAGACGGTGCAACATGGCGGTCGCAATCGCAGTGAGGCTGGAACAAAAGGCGCGGCTGTGGCAGTGATTCGGGCAGAAGTCACATGCCGCGTTCAGAAACCCCACTTCGCTCCGATCTGTTCCCGGAAATCTCGCCCTACGCCAGCGGCATGCTGGCGGTCGATGGGCGACACACGATCTATTGGGAGCAGAGCGGCAATCCAGAAGGCGTGCCGGTCCTGTTCCTGCATGGCGGGCCTGGCGCCGGCTCGGCGCCCGTGCATCGCCGGTTCTTCGATCCGCAGTTCTATCGCATCGTCGTGTTCGATCAGCGGGGCTGCGGGCGCTCCATGCCGCTCGGCGAACTGCACGACAACACGACCGGCCATCTGGTGGCCGACATGGAAAAGCTCAGGACCCATCTCGGCATCCACCAATGGCTGCTGTTCGGTGGCTCGTGGGGCAGCACGCTCGCACTGGCCTATGGTCTCAGCCATCCCGCACGCGTCACCGGATTCATCCTGCGCGGCATCTTCCTCGGCGCGCGCTCGGAGATCGAGTGGTTCCTCCACGGCATGCGCGCGATCTTCCCCGAGGCGTGGCGCGACTTCGCCGAGCACCTGCCGTCCGCCGAGCGCGCCGACCTGTTGGGCAACTACTATCGCCGCCTGACCGATCGCAATCCCGACAACCATCGCCCTGCGGCGCGCGCCTGGAGCCGCTACGAGGCGGCCTGCTCGACGCTCTATCCGACGGCGCGCGCGCCGTTCGAATCGGACCATGGCGGCTTCGCGCTCGCCCTGTCGCGTATCGAGGCGCACTACTTCGCCAACGGGACATTCGTGCCGGAGGGTTGGCCGTGGTCGGATCTCGACCGCATCCGCCACCTGCCCTGCACCATCGTGCAAGGCCGCTACGACATCGTCTGCCCGCCGGTGACGGCCGATGCCCTGGCACGCGCCTGGCCGGAAGCACGCTACGTCGTCGTGCCGGACGCCGGCCATAGCGCGCTGGAGCCGGGCATCCGCGCCGCACTGGTCAACGCCACCGAAAGTTCGCGCTTGTCGAGCAGTGATGTCGACCTGTTCGCGCCGCGCTTTCCTTGGGAAACCTGAGGGAGGAACTGCGCCGCATGTCGTTCGAGCTTCCGCCCGAGCAGACCGGCAGAGCGGCCTGGTACGGCCCCGAGATTGCCGGGCGCGACGACTGGCTGATGCCTCTCGGCGCCGAGGAGATCGCCGAGGTCGAGAGCGCAGCGACGGCATCGGCGCGGCGCGAAGACGATATCGCCGCCCTCACGGCAACCGACTTTCCGCTGCCGACGCTCGGTCCCAGGCTCAAGGCGCGAGTGCGCGATGAAGTGCTGAACGGCCGCGGCTTCCTGTTGTTGCGCGGCCTGCCGGTCGAGCGCTGGTCGATGCGCGAGGCGGCGACGGCCTTCTTCGGCCTCGGCGCTCATCTCGGCAGCGCCCGCTCTCAGAACGGCAAGGGCCATGTGCTCGGCCACGTGCAGGATCTCGGACTCGACGTCCACGATCCCAATGTGCGTATCTACCAGACCAACGAGCGGCAGACCTACCATACCGATTCCTGCGACATCGTCGGCTTGCTTTGCCTCAAGACAGCGAAGTCCGGTGGCCTGTCGGCACTGGTCAGCTCGACCACCATCTTCAACGAGATGCGCCGTAGCCGGCCCGATCTTTTGAAGCTCCTGTTCGAGCCGGTCGCCACAGACCGCCGCGGCGAGGTGCCCGAAGGCCAGAAGCCCTACTTCCAGATTCCGACGTTCAACTGGCACCGGGGCTTTCTCACTGCGATCTACCAGAGACAGTACATCGACTCCGCGCAACGCTTCGCCGATGCGCCCCGGCTTACGCCGGCGCATGTCGAGGCGCTCGACCTGTTCGATTCGCTGGCCAACGATCCCGCGCTGCATCTCTTCATGGAGTTCAAGCCGGGCGACGTGCAGCTCGTGCACAACCACACCATGCTGCACGACCGCACCGGCTTCGTGGATTGGCCCGAGCCGGAACGCCGGCGCCATTTGTTGCGTCTCTGGCTGGCGGCGTCGGATGCCCGGCCGCTGCCCGACGTGTTCGCCGACCGCTACGGCACGGTAACGGTCGGCGATCGCGGCGGCATCATCGTGCGCGGCACCAAGCTGCACGCGCCGCTTGAGGCGGTCTGACGCGGTTGCAACCCGAGGGCAATCGGGGTGGTTGACCGCGAACGCCGCCATCCCTAAGTGAAGGCCCGCTAAAAGAAACCACTTGCTATAGGGACAACGTATGGCCAGCGATCCAACCGCGGGCGGCGCCCCGGCTGAGATGCCGGTCGAGCCGGACGAGAACCTCGAGTTTCCTGCCAAGCCGGAAGGCGATCTGCAGCAGCTCCAGGCCGAGAAGGCCGATCTGCAGGACAAGCTTCTGCGCGCGCTCGCCGAGGCACAGAACGTGCGCCGCCGCGCGCAGCAGGACGTCGAGCGCGAGCGCAAGTTCGGCATCGAGCGCTTCGCCAAGGATGTGCTGTCGGTCGCCGACAATCTCGGCCGCGCCCTGTCGGTGCTGCCCGGCGATGGCGGCGAGATCGACCCGGCGCTGAAGAACGTGCTCGTCGGCGTCCAGGCCACCGAGCGCGAACTGCAGTCGGTGCTCGAGCGTCACGGCGTCACCCGCATCGAGGCGCTGGGAAAGCCGTTCAATGCCGAATTCCATCAGGCGATGATGGAGGTCGAGGACCCGTCGGTGCCGGCCGGCACGGTCGTCCAGGAGCTGATCCCGGGCTATCTGATCGCCGGCCGCCTGCTTCGCGCAGCCATGGTCGGCGTGTCAAAGGGCGGTCCGGCAGTCCGGCCCGCCAGCAACGAGAATTAGTCGGTGGTCGGGGCCGCGGAAGGCCACTGAATGCGTCGGATTCGTCACTTTTCGGCTCGTCAAGTCATTGCAGCCAAGCCGACAGGACCTATATAGCCCCTGTCCTGACCCGGTTTTTCCGGCAGGTAACGTGTTCGGGGGTCGGCGAGGTGCCTGCGGGGCCGAGACGACCTGCCAAGGGAAGAGAGAGCAGTCATGGCAAAAGTCATTGGTATCGACCTCGGTACGACCAATTCGTGCGTTGCTGTCATGGAAGGCGGCGACACCAAGGTGATCGAGAATTCCGAGGGTGCGCGAACCACTCCCTCGATGGTCGCTTTCACCGACTCCGGTGAGCGGCTGGTTGGACAGGCCGCCAAGCGCCAGGCCGTCACCAACCCGATGAAGACCCTCTACTCGGTGAAGCGTCTGATCGGGCGCCGCTTCGACGACCCGATGGTCGCGAAGGAGATGTCGCTGGTGCCCTTCAAGATCGGGAAGGCGAGCAACGGCGATGCCTGGGTCGAGGCCAACGGCCAGCAGTACAGCCCGAGCCAGATCTCGGCGTTCATCCTGGGCAAGATGAAGGAGACCGCGGAGGCCTATCTCGGTGAGAAGGTCGAGCAGGCGGTCATCACCGTTCCGGCCTATTTCAACGACGCCCAGCGCCAGGCCACCAAGGA
>CADECW010000145.1 GCA_902825855.1 uncultured Rhodospirillales bacterium
GATCCGAAGCGTTTGTCTTCAGGGACGGCCGGGCTCTGCCCGGCCGTTTCCTTTTCTGGCGATTTCCCGGTTCTGCTCGGTTTCCGCCATGCGCTGACCTGCATCTTCGGGGCGCTTTTCAGGTTGGCGGGGGCCGGAGGGGCCTCTATATCCGGGCTCAGGAGAAGAACCCATGTCACAAGTGTTGATGCCCAAGGCCACCGCGGTCTGGCTGGTCGAAAACAGCACCCTGACCTTCGACCAGATCTCGGCCTTTACCGGCCTGCATCCGCTCGAGGTCCAGGCGATTGCCGACGGCGAAGTTGCAGGCGGCATGACAGGTCTCGATCCGACCACCAACGGGCAACTCACCAAGGACGAAATCAAGCGCGCCGAGGCCGATCCGGCGGTTCGCCTGAAGCTCAGCCCGCGCGACGTCCCCGAGCCCGTAGCCCGGTCCAAGGGTCCTCGCTACACCCCGGTGGCCAAGCGCCAGGACCGGCCTGATGCCATCGCATGGCTGCTGAAGGTACATCCCGAGTTGCAGGATTCGCAGGTCGCCAAGTTGGTCGGCTCGACCAAAAGCACCGTCCAGTCAGTGCGCGACCGTACCCACTGGAACATGCAGAACGTGCGGCCGCGCGATCCGGTCACGCTTGGCCTGTGCTCGCTGAAGGACCTCAACGACGCTGTCGACAAGGCCCGCCGCAAGTCCGCCCGCGAGGACGCTGCCAAGAAGAAGGCGGCAGCCCGCGCCGCGGCCGAGGGCGAGCCGATGCCGGACACGGCAGCCGAGGAACTGGTCGAGACGCCGCCCGATGTCGAGGGCCCGGTCGATCCGGCCGAAGTCGATCAGCCTGACCCCGACGAGACGCAGCGGCACTGAGATCCGCGGAGGCCGAAGACCACGAACCTAGATCGTGAGCATGACCTTGCCGACGTGATCGGCGCGCTCGAGTTCGGCGTGCGCCGCCGCCGCCTCGGTGAGCGGGAAGGTCTTGTAGATGATGGGCTTGATCGTGCCGGTCTCGAGCAGCGGCCAGACCTTGTCCTTCAAGCCCTGCGCCATGCGTCCCTTGTCGCCAATGCTCTGTGGCCGCAGCGTCGAGCCCGTCAGCGTCAGCCGCTTCACCATGACGATGCCGGCGCTGACTGTCGCGGTCGCGCCGCCCTGGATGGCGATGACGACGCAGCGGCCGTCCTCCTTCAGCAGGGCGAGATTCTTCGGCAGGTAGTCGCCGGCCACCATGTCGAGCACGACGTCGACGCCGCCTGAAAGCTTCTTCACCTCGGCCGCCCAGTCATTGTCCTTGTAGAGGATGGCGTGTTCGGCCCCGAGCGCGCGCACCGCCTTGGCCTTCGCTTCTGTGCGCACCGTCGTCAGCACTTTCGCGCCAAAAGCCTTGGCGAGCTGGATCGCCGTCGTGCCTATGCCGCTCGCGCCACCGTGAACCAGTACGCTCTCGCCGGCCCCGAGCCGGCCGCGCTCGAAGAGATTGTGCCACACGGTGAGATAGTTCTCCGGCAGCGCCGCCGCGCGCAGCATGTCGAAGCCCTTCGGCGGCGGCAGGCATTGCGGCGCGGGCACGGTGCAGTACTCGGCATAGGAGCCGCCCGGCGTGAGTGCGCAGAGCGCGTCGCCCAACTTCCATCCGCTGACACTCGCTCCCAGCGCCGCGACGGTGCCTGCGGCCTCGAGGCCGGGCAGATCGGACGCTCCCGGTGGCGGCGGATAGAGCCCGGCGCGCTGGGCGATGTCGGGGCGATTGACGCCCGTTGCCGCGACCTTGATCAGGAGCTCGCCGTCCTTGGGCTGCGGCACGGGCCGCTTCGTCGGCACCAAGGCCTCGGGCCCACCCGGCTTCTTGATCTCCACACAGGTCATCGTCGCGGGCAGTGCGCTCATGGTCGGCCTTTCGGAGTGTTGGGAGCAATGGTAGGTCTCAATTAGCCGCTTCGGTGGAGGAGCACCATGGCCTTCGACCTCGACGATCTCGATCCAAAACAGAAGAAATCGCAGCCGAGGAATCTCGATGCCATGAACATCGACGACCTCAAGGAGTACGTCGCCGTGCTCAAGGCCGAGCTGGCGCGGGTCGAGGAAAAGATCAAGGCGAAGCAGAGCCACGCCGCAGCCGCCGCGTCCTTCTTCAAGAAGTGAGTCGAGATGTCGCTCGAGGGAAGAGTCGCCCTGGTCACCGGGTCGACCAGCGGAATCGGTCTTGCCATCGCCCACGCCTTCGCGGCTGAAGGGTGCAGCATCATGATGAATGGGTTGGGCGAGGCGGCAGCCATCCACAACCTGCGTGATGCGCTCGCCGGCGAGACCGGCGTGAAGGTCGCCTATCACGGCGCCGACATGACGAAGCCGGCCGAGATCGCCGACCTGGTGGCGGCGACGCAGAAGACGCTGGGCAGCGTCGACATCCTGGTGAACAACGCCGGCATCCAGCACGTCGACCCGGTCGAGAGGTTTCCGCCGGAGAAGTGGGACGCCATCATCGCCGTCAATCTCAGCGCCTCGTTTCACACGATCCGCGCGGCGCTTCCTGAGATGAAACGAAAGGGCTGGGGCCGCATCGTCAACATCGCCAGCACGCACGGTCTGGTGGCATCGACTCACAAGGTAGCCTACGTCGCAGCCAAGCATGGCCTGATCGGCCTGACCAAGGTCATCGGCATCGAATGCGCCGACAGCGGTGTCACCTGCAACGCGATCTGCCCGGGCTTCGTGGCGACGCCGCTGGCGCTCGCGCAGATCGAGACCAGGGCGAAAGCCGACAAGATCAGCATGGAGCAGGCGGGCCGGCTGCTGATCGGCGAGAAGCAGCCGCAAGCCCAGTTCACCAAGGCCGAGCAGATCGCCGGCCTCGCTGTGTTCCTGGCCTCCGACAGCGCCTCGAACATGCAGGGCACCGCCCTGGTGTCCGACGGCGGCTGGACCGCACAGTAGGGGAAGCACCGTGGTCGAAGCCAAGTTCCTGAAGCCCGATACGCTGGCCCTGCACGCAGGCCAGCATCCCGATCCCGTCACGGGCGCGCGCGCCGTGCCGATCTACCAGTCGACGTCGTTCGTGTTCCGCGACGTCGACCACGCCGCCAGCCTGTTCAACCTCGAGGTCGGTGGCCATATCTACAGCCGCATCTCCAACCCCACCGTCGCGGTTTTCGAGGAGCGCGTGGCTGCACTGGAAGAAGGCTCAGGCGCGCTCGGCGTGTCGAGCGGCCAGGCCGCGCTGCACATCGCCATTGCGACGCTGATGGGGGCGGGGGGGCATATCGTAGCCTCGACCTCGCTCTACGGCGGTACGCGCAACATGCTGGGGCTCACCCTGCCGCGCTTCGGCATCACCACGACGTTCGTCAATCCGCGCGACCACGACGCCTTCGCCAAGGCGATCCGGCCCGAGACACGCCTGGTGCTGGGCGAGACCATCGGCAACCCCGGCGGCGAGGTCCTCGACATTCCGCTCATCGCCGACATCGCTCACGCGGCCAGGATCCCGCTGATGATCGACAACACCTTCGCCTCGCCGGTGCTGTGCCGGCCGCTGACGCTCGGCGCCGACATCGTGTTTCATTCGGCGACCAAGTTCATCGGCGGCCATGGCGTGGCGATCGGCGGCGTCATCGTCGATTCGGGGCGCTTCGACTGGGAGGGCTCGGGAAAATTCCCGACCCTGACCGAACCCTACGCCGGCTACCACGGCATCGACTTTGCCGAGGAGTTCGGGGTACAGGCCTTCATCTCCCGCGCCCGCACCGAGGGCGTGCGCGACTTCGGCTCGTGCATGGCGCCACAGACGGCCTTCTATCTTCTGCAGGGCCTGGAAACCCTGCCTCTGCGCATGGCGCGCCATGTCGAGAACGCACGCAAGGTGATCTCCTTCCTGAAGGCGAACCCGGCGGTCGAGCGCATCGCCTCACCCGATTTGCCCGATCATCCCGACCATGCACTGGCGCAGAAGCTGCTGCCCAAGGGTAGCGGCTCGATCTTCAGTTTCGATATCAAAGGCGGGCGCGAGGCTGGTCGTCGCTTCATAGAACGCCTGCGCCTGTTCTCTCATCTCGCCAATGTTGGTGATGCCAAGTCGCTGGTGATACATCCAGCGTCGACGACGCATGCCCAACTCGACGCTGCCGCACTCGAAGAAGCGGGGATCGGCGAGGGCATGATCCGGTTGTCGGTCGGCCTGGAAGACCCCGATGACCTTCTGGACGATCTCGGCCAGGCGCTGCGCGCCGCGGCGAAAGGCTGACGATGAAGCTCACCGTCCAGGGCCGTGCCGTCGCCGCGACGACCGGCGGTACCGATTTCGACACGGCCAGACCGGCCGTCATCTTCCTTCATGGCGCAGGCTTCGATCGCACAATCTGGCGTCTGCAGACGCGGTGGTTCGCCCATCACGGCCGCAGCGTGCTGGCCGTCGATTTCCCCGGCCATGGCTGGTCCGAAGGGCCGGCGCTCGAGAGCATTGCCGCCATGGCCGACTGGACGGCAGCCCTGATCGAGGCCGCCGGGCTGAAGAGCGCGGCAGTGGTTGGCCATTCCATGGGTGCGCTGGTGGCGATCGACACGGCGGCGCGCGTCCCCGACAAGGTGAGGGCGCTCGGCCTCTGCGGCGTGGCAGCGGAGATGCCGGTCCATCCCGAGATGCTCGAATCGGCCAAGGCCAACACGCTGAAGGTGCAGGAGCTGATGACCTTCTGGGGGATCGGCAACGCATTGCACAAGGGCGGCATGGTCTCGCCCGGCCTTTGGCTGCGCCGCGAGGCGCTGGCCGTGCTGTCGAACAACAAGCCCGGCGTGATTCACAAGGATCTCGCGGCGTGCAACGCCTACAAGGACGCGACGACGCGCGGCGGCGCCGTCAAGTGTCCGACGGTCCTGGTGCTGGGCGACGGCGATCTCATGACGCCTGCCGCCAAGGCCAGGCCGCTGGCTGCAGCCATCGCCGGTGCGCGCACCGTGGTCGTCAACGACAGCGGCCACTTCATGATCGTCGAGCGGCCCGACGAATCGCTGAAGGCGTTGCAGCCCAGTGTCTGATCGGGTCGCTCTCGTCACCGGCTCGACCTCGGGTATCGGCGCCGCCACGGCGCGTCGGCTGGCGCGCGACGGCTACAAGGTCGCCCTGCATTCGCGCACCTCCGCCGACATCGGCAAGCGCATGGCAACCGAGCTTGGCGGTGCCAGCTATCACCAGGCCGACCTCGCCGACGATCAGGCGACCCGCGATCTTGTCGCCAACGTTCTGAACCGCCATGGCCGGCTCGACGTGCTGGTCAACAATGCCGGCCAGTCGATCCGCATCCCGCATGCCGACCTCAGGGCGGCGACGCCGGCGGTGTGGCGCCGCATGCTCGACATCAACCTGATCGCGCCCTTCGTGCTGGTGACCGAAGCTGAGCCGGCATTGCGCAAGTCGGCGGAAGCGGGGCGGCCGGCCTGCATCGTCAACATCGGCACCCACGCCGGCGTTCGGCCCAAGGGCGCTTCCATCCCCTATGCTACTGCCAAGGCAGGCCTGCACCACCTCACTCGCCTGCTCGCCCTGACGCTGGGCCCGGCCATCCGCGTCAATTGCGTGGCGCCCGGCCTGGTCGAGACGCCGATGGTCGCCAGCTGGCCCGAGGCGACCGAACTCTGGAACACCCGCTCGGCGATGCGCCGACCGGCGAAACCGGAGGATATCGCCGATCTGGTAGCCGCGCTGGCCGCCAACGACTACGTTACCGGAGAAATCGTCATCGCCGATGGTGGGCTGAACCTCACCTAGCCAGACACGGAGAAAGCAATGAACGTCCAGACGTTGCCGCCCGGTTACAAGGTTGCCCCATGGATGCCGCCGGACAAGATCGACGGCAAGATGCTGGCCGATGCCTCGGCCAAGCTGATCGACCTGTTGCGCATTCGCACCCAGCCGATCGGCATGCGCCTGTTCGAAGATCCGGCGGACATGGAGAAGATCCAGGGCGTGCGCAAGCCGACCGACGGATTCAAGTTCACGATGTGCCAGATGGTGACGCAATCGCGCTGGTACGGGTTCACGCTTGGAATCACCGTCGACAATACGCGCGGCGGCAATTGCGGCGGCGTGGTCGGACTCAACCACCCTGGCGAGGGCTTTCTGTCGGGCGATCACATGAACGGCGTGTGGTTCGGCAACAAGGAGGCGTCGGCCGCCCACCAGGCACAGATGCCGCGCGTGCCCGACGGCAAGTACAACGGCCTGGTCGTTTCGCCATTGCGGTCCGCGCGGCTCGATCCGCCCGACATCTGCCTGTTCTACGGCACCCCCGGCCAGATGATCTATTTCATCAACGGCCTGCAGTTTCACCGCTATCGCCGCTACGACTTCACGGTGACCGGCGAGAGCGCCTGCGCCGATTCCTGGGGCCGCGCTCTCTCTACGCGCCAGACCTCCCTGTCGCTGCCCTGCTACGCCGAGCGGCGTTATGGCGGTGTTGCCGACGACGAGCTGCTGATGGCCTGTCCGCCCGACGAGTTCCTGCGCGCCATCGAGGGCATGGGCCACCTCGGCAAGAATGGCCTGCGCTATCCGTTCCCGCCGTATGGCGCGGCGATGGATCCCGCCTTCGGCATGGCCAAGAGCTACGGCTGATGCTCTACGTCGTGGCCTGGCCGCTTCTGGCAGAGGCCGACGACACCGCACTGCGGCGGCTGCGGGCGCAGTACCATCGGCGCGAGGCCGATCTCATCGGCCCGCACTTCACTCTGGTATTCGACGCACCGCTTTCTGAAGAGGCACGTCTGCGGGCGGCGCTCGCCGGCTTGGCCGACCGTCGGCCTTTCTGGTTCGTGCTCGACCGCCTGGTGCGGCACGACATGGCGCCGCCGGCGCGTGCCGCCTGGCTCTTCGCCGTGCCCGCCGACGGCGCGGCCGAGCTGATCGACCTGCATGCGACGCTCAACCCGGAACCTGGCGGCGAAGGTTTCGAGCCGCACATCACGCTCGGCCTGTTCGAGCGTGCCGCCGAAGCCGAGCACCTCGCACGCATGGTCGAGCGTCAGCACCTGCCGATTCACGGCCGCGTCGAGGAGCTGGCCCTGCTCAGGCGCGACGACGACGGGCTCGACACCGTGGCAAGCGTGCGACTTTCTGCATGAAGCGCGGCCGCCGGACTAACGCCACAACGGCGGCAGCGGGGGCAGGCGGACGTTGCCGGGGCGGGCGACGATGCCGAAGCGGGCGAGGGTGTCGCGCAGCTCGCGCGGTGCGCGCACCGTGGCGGCGCCCTGGAGGTCGATACCGGCCAGACGCAGCAGCCGATCCATCACCTTCTGCCAGCGGTCGGATTCCGGTGGATAGGCCCGCAGCTCTATCTGGCGTGAGGCATCGATGCCGCCCTTGGCCTTGGCGATGTCGAGCGCAAGCTGCAGGCCGCCCAGCTCGTCGATCAAGCCCATCTTCCTGGCATCGATGCCGGAGAACACGCGGCCGCGTGCTGCCGCGTCGAGCCGGCCGCCCTCGAGCTTGCGCGCCTCCGAGACCTGGCGGGTGAAGTCGGCATAGATCTCGTCGAGCTGGCGCGAGATTGCGGCGCGCTGGGCCGCGGTCGGCGGCTGGAACGTCGAATACATGCCGGCGTTCGTGCCGACCGACAGCCGCTCGACGTTGACGCCCAGCGAAGCCAGCAGCCCGCTCGCCACCGGCCAGATGCCGAACACGCCGATCGAGGCGGTGATGGTGGTGGGCTGGGCCACGATGACATCGCCGCGCATCGCGGCCATGTATCCGCCCGAGGCCGCAACGTCGCCCATCGACACGATCACCGGCTTGCCCGCCGAACGGGCGCGTCCGACGGCGTCGGCTATGGCGTCGGCGGCAGGATAGGTGCCGCCCGGCGAATCGATGCGCAGCACGATCGCCTTGACCTCCTTGGCCGAGGCCGCCTGGTCGAGCGCATCGACGATGTCCTCGGACGTGGCGACGTTGTCATCTTCGAGCGGACCACGGCTCGGCGATCCCGACATGATCGCGCCGGAGATGCGCACCAGGGCTACAGTGTCGCCACGCGGCCTGGGCCGCGCCGAATCGTCGGCATACTCGGCCATCGTGGCCAGGGTGCGGTCCTTGCCGGCGCGCGTCGTCATCTCGTCGAGTGCGTCGTTGCGATAGCCGATGCGATCGACGAGGCGCTCCTGCCGTGCCTTCTCGGAGTCGAAGGGCACCGCGTCGATGAGCTGCCGCACCTTCGCCGGCTCGAGGCGGCGCTCGCGCGCGACGTCGGTCACGAACTGGCCGTAGAGGCTGTCGAGAAGCTGCTGCAGGTTCTCGCGGGCGGGCGGCGGATAGGCCGTGTCGGTGAAACTGTCCGGGGCGCTCTTGTATTCCCAGCGCTTGCCGCCTTCGACACGGACGCCGAGGCGATCGAGTCCATCCTTGAGGAACGGCGTCTCGATGGCGATCCCCGCCACCGCAAAGCCGCCGCTCGGCTGCAGCCAGATCTGCTCCAGCGCCGAAGCGAGATAGTAGTCGGAGAAGTGCGTGCCGCCGCTGCCCAGCGATTCGGCGAAGCCGATCGCGAACTTGCCCTTGCCGCGGAAATGGGCAATCGCCTGGCGCAGCTCCTGGACGCGGCCGAGACCGGCCGATTCGTCGCCGATGTCGACGAACATGCCGACGACGCGGGGATCGTCAGCTGCCTGCCACAGGAGCTGCACGGTCTCGACGATGTTGCGTTTGCCGCCAAACAGCTCGCCACTGAGGAGACCGCTGCCGGTCCTTTCCGAAGGCACATCGCGCAGGTCGAGTGACAGGACCACGTTGTTCGGCAGCGGCTTGGCATTGAAGGAGCCTGAGGCAACGAAGGCGACGCAGCCGCCGATTCCAAGCAGGGTGAGGATGCCCACGGTCGCCAGCAGGTTCACGATGAATCGCCACATGGCGAGGTCTCCGTTCGGATCTTCAGGATTTGACGAGATTCGGCCGAAAGGTCCTTACGGCGTCAAGCATCGCCGACGCCCTGGTGTCGAGCCCGTTGTCGCGCACCAGCACCGTGGTCGGCTGCCCGCGCACCGGACGCAGGCTGTCATCGAAGCTCCACGTGCTGAGGCGCAGGTTGGCGGCGATGAAGGCCTGGTCGGCGAGGCCGACTTCGAGCTGCGGACGCATTGCCAGCCGGCGCAGGCGCACCCAGATGACGTCATCCCAGGTGAAGTGGGCGTTCCGGCCGAATCCCAGGTGGAGGCCGTCATGGTCGATGACGATCTGCGGTTCGCGATTGCGCGTACGACTGATGCCGAGGATCACGTAGTAGAACAGCGCCATGGCCAGCATGAAGATCAACACGAAACGCTGGTCGTTCAGCGACAGGGTCGGCGCGTTGGCCGGGTTCTTCATGAAGTACACGATCGGCACCACGATCATGACCAACGAGACCACGGCCATGCTGACGTTGTGCAGCGGACTGTAGCGCGCCTTCACTGGCCGAGCGGCCACCGCCGCCGCCTCAGCCACACTGCGCGCGATGGCGCAGCAGGTGATCGGCCAGCACCACGGCCATCATCGCTTCGGCGACCGGCGTCCCGCGGATGCCGACGCAGGGATCGTGGCGACCCTTGGTGCGCAGCTCGACCTCGTTGCCGAATCGGTCGATGCTCCGGACGTTGGCCAGGATCGAGCTGGTTGGCTTCACGACCATGCGGCACACGATGTCCTGTCCGGTCGAGATGCCGCCCAGGATGCCGCCGGCGTGGTTGCTGAGGAACACCGGAGCGCCGTCCTTCATGCGCATCTCGTCGGCATTCTGCTCGCCGCTCATCTCGGCGGTGGCGAAGCCATCGCCGATCTCGACGCCCTTGACGGCGTTGATGCTCATGAGCGCCTTGGCGAGGTCGGCGTCGAGCTTGTCGTAGACCGGATCCCCCAGCCCGACGGGAACGCCAGACGCCACGACCTCGATCACTGCGCCGACCGAGCTGCCGCGCTTGCGGACGTCGTCGAGATAGCCTTCCCAGACCTGAGCAGCCTGGCGGTCGGGGCACCAGAAGGGATTGTCCGCCGTCGCGTCCCAGTCCCACTTGGCGCGGTCGATCTTCTGCGTGCCGAGCTGGACCACTGCGCCGCGCACCTTGACCCCGTCACCCAGGATCTTGCGGGCGACGGCGCCGGCTGCGACACGCACCGCGGTCTCGCGAGCCGATTGGCGGCCGCCGCCGCGATAGTCGCGGACGCCGTACTTCTTGAAATAGGTGTAGTCGGCGTGGGCCGGACGGAACTTGTCCTTGATCTCCGAATAGTCGCGCGAGCGCTGGTCGACATTGTCGATGTGCAGCGCTATCGGCGTGCCGGTCGTGAGACCTTCGAATACGCCGGAGAGGATCCTGACGGTATCCGGTTCCTGGCGCTGGGTGACGAAGCGCGACTGGCCGGGCCGCCGCTTGTCCATCCACACTTGGATGTCTGCTTCGGCAAGGGGAATGCGCGGCGGCGTGCCGTCGACGACGCAGCCGATCGCCGGCCCATGGCTTTCGCCCCAGCTCGTGAACCGGAAGAGGGTGCCGAAACTGCTGCCGGCCATGGCTGCCGGCCTCCGTCCTACTCGCCCTCGAAGTTGCCCAGCAGCTCCGCGATCTGCTTGGCCGACGAGGTCTTGATCATGCCGACGACGTGGTAGCCACCGTCGACATGCATCACTTCACCGGTCATTCCGGTGCCGAGATCGGACAGCAGGTAGAGGGCGGAGTTGCCGACTTCTTCCTGCGTGATGTTGCGCTTGAGCGGCGAGTTCAGTTCGTTCCACTTCAGTATATAGCGGCCGTCGTTGATGCCGGCGAAGGCGAGGGTCTTGATCGGGCCGGCCGAGATGGCATTGACGCGGATCTTCTGCTCGCCGAGGTCGGCCGCAAGGTAGCGCACGCTGGCCTCCAGGGCCGCCTTGGCGACCCCCATGACGTTGTAGTGCGGGATCACGCGCTCGGCGCCGTAGTAGGTCAGGGTGAGCAGGCTGCCGCCGTTCTTCATCAGCGGCACGGCACGCTGCGCCACCGCCGTGAGCGAGTAGCAGCTCACGTTCATGGTGAGGGCAAAGTTCTCAGGCGTGGTGTCGAGATAGCGGCCGCGCAACTCGTCCTTGTTGGAAAAGGCGATGGCGTGGACGACAAAGTCGAGCCCGCCCCACTGACGCTCTATCTCGGCGAAGGTGGTGTCGATGCTCTTCGCGTCTGTGACGTCGCAGGGCACGATGATCTTGGCGCCGATCGAGCCGGCCAGCGGGCGCACGCGCCGTTCCAGCGCTTCGCCCTGAAAGGTAAAGGCCATTTCTGCGCCGTGGTCGTGGCACGCCTTGGCAATGCCCCAGGCGATCGAGCGTTCGTTGGCGACGCCCATGACGAGGCCTTTTTTCCCGGCCATCAATTGTCCAGCAACGGTCATGGGTCGGTTCTAGCGGGGGACGGCTAGCGGGACAAGATGCCGGTGGTCTTGCCGCCCACAGCCCCTCATATTGTGGTCATGATCCCGGAAAAGTCCGATCCGTTAGAACTTTTTGCCGCCTGGTATGCCGAGGCCGAGAAGAGCGAGCCGAATGATCCGACCGCGCTCAGCCTCGCCACCGTGGGGCCGGACGGGACGCCGGCGGTGCGCATGGTCCTGCTGAAGGATTTCGACGCTTCGGGCTTCGTCTTCTACACCAACCACCAGAGCCGCAAGGGTGAGCACCTGCTGGCCCATCCCAAGGCGGCCATGTTGTTCCACTGGAAGTCCTTGCGCCGCCAGGTGCGCCTCGAAGGGCCGGTTGCGCCAACCACGGCTGAGGAGGCGGACGAATATTTCGCCACGCGTCAGCGCGGCAGCCAGATCGGCGCCTGGGCCTCGGACCAGTCTCGGCCGCTGGAGAGCCGGTTTGCCCTCGAGAAGCGTGTCGCCGAATACGCCGCCAGGCATGTCATCGGCAAGGTGCCGCGACCACCGCACTGGTCTGGCTTCCGGCTGACACCCCTGCTGATCGAGTTCTGGCAGGACGGCGCCTTCCGTCTGCACGACCGTCTGGAGTATCGCCGGTCGTCGCGCAACGCGCCGTGGACGACCCGCACACTCTATCCCTGAGGGCCGGCGTGGCCGCGGCGCCGTCCTTCGTGGTCGAGGACCAGAGTGAGGTCATCGACTTCCTGACCAGGCATCTCGCGCCGGAACAGCGGATCGACACGCACGGCGCCGTGGTCTTCCTCACGCGCGAGCGCGGCTACAAGCTGAAGCGCGCCGTGAAATTCCCCTACATGGATTTCTCGACGGTCGAGCGCCGCGCCGCGATGTGCGCGGCCGAGGTAGAGATCAACCACCGGCTGGCGCCGGAGATCTATCTCGGCACCGCACCGGTGCGCCGCCGCGACGGCGAACTCAGCCTCGGCGATATAGGCGAGCACGCCGATGACGCCGTCGACTGGCTGGTCGTGATGCGGCGTTTCGACGAGGACGGCCTGTTCGACCGCATGGCCGACCGTCGGGCGCTCACGCCGGAGATGATGGCGGCGCTGGGCGCACGCGTCGCCGCCTATCATGACACCTTGCCGCCGGTCAGCGGCTTCTCCGGGCCGGACGACTACCGCCGGTCGGTGGCGGCCGATATTCGCCAATTGCGAGATCAGGGCGAGCGGCTCGACCAGTCGGTCACCGAGGCCCTGGCGACGGCGCTGCCCGCGGCGCTCGAAGCCCATATCGAGCTGGTGGCCCGCCGTGCCGGCGCGGGTGCGGTCAGGCGCTGTCATGGCGACCTGCACCTGCGCAACATCGTGCTGATCGACGGCAAGCCGGTGCCGTTCGACGCCATGGAATTCTCGGAGCGCATGGCCAGCATCGATGTGCTCTACGATCTCGCCTTCACGCTGATGGATCTATGCGAGCGCGGCCTGCTCCCGCTGGCCAACCGCCTGCTCAATGAGTGGCTGTGGCGCATCGGCGAGCTGCCGCAGGCGCCGCATGACGAGGCGTTGGCGTTGCTGCCGCATTTCCTGTCGCGCCGCGCCTGCGTGCGCGCCTTCGTCGATGCGGCGGGCGCGGCGGTGGCGGGCAAGGGCTATGACGGGCCGCGCGGCTACCAGCGTATGGCGCTCGATTTCCTGCACCCGGCGCCGCCGCAGCTGTTGGCGATCGGCGGCCTGTCGGGCAGCGGCAAGACCACACTGGCGATGAAGCTCGCCCCGGGGATCGGCCGGGCGCCGGGCGCCGTGGTGGTGCGGAGCGACGTCGAGCGCAAGCGGCAGGCGGGCATCGCGCTGGAGCAGCGCATGCCGCAGGGCAGTTACTCCGCCGACGCTTCGGCCAAGGTCTACGCCGCCTTCATGGCGCGTGCCGAGCGTGTGTTGCGCACAGGCTACAGCGTCGTGCTCGATGCGGTGTTCGCCCGCGAGGACGAGCGCGCCGCCGCCGAGGCGTTGGCACTCAGGACGGGCGTACCGTTCGAGGGCATCTGGCTCGACGTCCACAAGAACGTTGCGCAGCAGCGCGTCGCCAACCGCCGCGCCGACGCCTCGGACGCGACCGCCGCCGTGGTCGAGCGGCAGTTCGGCTACGACCTCGGCCGCATAGCCTGGGAGCGGCGAACCGCCTGAGTAACGCCTTTGGTTAAGCCCGTTTCTTCGCCGCCGCGCTGCGCGGCAGGAGGCGCGCCAGATACTGCCCGGTATAGCTTTCGGCCACCTTCACGATCTCCTCGGGCGGACCCTCAGCGACCAGCCGGCCGCCGCCCGAGCCACCATCGGGGCCGAGATCGAGGACCCAGTCGGCGGTCTTGATGACTTCGAGATTGTGCTCGATCACCAGCACGGTGTTGCCGCCCTCGACCAGCCGGTGCAGCACCTCGAGGAGCTTGCGGACGTCCTCGAAATGCAGGCCGGTGGTCGGCTCGTCTAGGATATAGAGCGTGCGGCCGGTGGCGCGGCGCGACAGTTCCTTGGCGAGCTTGACGCGCTGCGCCTCGCCGCCCGACAGCGTCGTCGCCTGCTGGCCGATATGGATGTAGCCCAGCCCGACCTGCTGCAGAGTCAGAAGCTTGTCGCGGATGACAGGCACGGCCTTGAAGAATTCGACACCCTCGTCGACCGTCATCTCCAGCACGTCGGCGATCGACTTGCCGCGGAAGTGGATCTCCAGCGTCTCGCGATTGTAGCGCTTGCCCTTGCAGACATCGCACTGGACGTAGACGTCCGGCAGGAAGTGCATCTCGATCTTGATGACGCC
>CADECW010000146.1 GCA_902825855.1 uncultured Rhodospirillales bacterium
CCGTGGCTGACGACCATCGACTGCCCGCTTAGTGCGGTACTGGACGCTCCGGCAAAATAGAGAACTGCATCAGCCACTTCGTCGGTGGTCGTGAACTGGCCGTCGATCGTGTCCTTGAGCATGACATGCTTGATGACGTCAGCCTCGCTGATGTTCAGCTCCTTGGCCTGCTCGGGGATCTGCTTGTCGACCAGGGGAGTGCGTACGAAGCCGGGGCAAACGACGTTGGCTGCGACGTTGTACTCCGCGCCTTCCTTGGCCAGCACCTTGGCCAGTCCGATCAGGCCGTGCTTGGCGGTGACGTAGGGAGCCTTGAGCTTGGACGCTTCCTTGGAATGGACCGAGCCCATGTAGACGACGCGACCGTACTTGGCGGCGTACATATGCTTGAGACAGGCCCTGGTGGTCAGGAACGCGCCGTCGAGGTGGATGGCCAGCAGCTTCTTCCAGTCGGCGAAGGGGAAGTCGACCAGCGGCTTCACGATCTGGATGCCGGCGTTGCTTACGAGGATGTCGATCTTGCCGTACTTGGCGACGGTGTCGGCGATACCCTTCTCGACCTGCGCTTCGTCGGCGACGTTCATGGCGACGGCGAAGGCGTCGGACCCTTTGGCCTGGATCTCCTTGGCGGCGGCGCCGGCGGCGTCGAGGTTGAGGTCGGCGATCACCGGGATGGCGCCTTCGGCGGCGAGCCGGAAGGCGATCTGCTTGCCGATGCCGCTCGCCGCGCCGGTGACGATGGCAACTCTTCCTTTGAACTTGGACATGGAACGATCCTTTCTTATTGCGTGTTCCTCACTGGCGAAGCGGGGAGGTCAATCGGCGAGGTAGTCGAACACGACTTCGCCGAGACCCAATGTCAGGTCGGTGACGAAGTGGCTGGCCGACACGATCTGGCGCACCGGCAGGCGATTGACGTCGCACAGCGCGTGATCGAACAGCTGCAGCGCCGCGGGCCCCGCCCATGCACCCTTGAGCGTCACGTCTTCGGTGTAGTAGCGCACCAGCTCGCAGATGCGCGGCGTGCAGTCGACGTGCGGGATGATCTTGATCATGAAGGCGGGCTTGGCGAGGCTCTTGAGCAGCGGCGCGTGATCGATCACGCGGTGCTTGTAGCCCATGGTGGCACTGACGCAGAGCACCGTGCCGTAGTGGAGTGTGCAGACCAGCGTCTCGTTCTCATGGCTGATCTTCGGCGTGGCGAGCTTCTTCGGGAAACCCCAGATCTCGCGGCCGCCGGCGATCGGCGAGTTGTCATCGAGATACATGGCGTGCACGTAGCCGCCTTCCTGGACCTCGCCCTTGGCATCCTTGAAGCGCACCGGAATCACCTGGCCGGTTTCGGTATAGTCGCCGAAGCCCGTCGAATCGGGCATGCGGATGAATTCGTAGTTCACCGTGTCGCCTACCACCTCGAGCGGCTCGGGCACGACGGCGCGCAGGATCTCGGGGTCCGTGCGGTAGGTGATGACGACGAATTCGCGATTGTAGAAGCGATAAGGCCCCCGCGGATACGCAGGGTTGTTGAGCGGCATCGCAAAGGCGTTCTTGCGGACGTCGGCCAGCTTCATGTTCGTCTTCTCCTAGTGTCGGCCTTGTGTCTTGAGATCGAAGGTGAATACGCCGTCGGCACTCTGCGGCCTCTGCAAGACTTCCGGATGACGGAGCGTGCGCATCATGTCGCCGTAGCCGCTCGCCCAGTGCTCTTCCATGGTGCGGCGGGAGAACTCGTAGTCCTTCGACGACCCTTCGTAGCGCTGGGCGTGATAGATCAGGTGGATGATGTTGTAGACCTTGCTGTCGGCTTCCTGGGCGAGCATTTCGGCTTCCGGCGTCTGGCGCAGCTCGGGATGCATCCCGTCCAGCAGCTTGGCGGCTGCCCGGCGCATCGACTGCATGCGGCGGAACTCGTCGGTGCCTTTGCGGGTGCGGCTCGAATAGCGGATGTCCTTCTGGCGGACATCGACTTCGATCATGTCGCGCGGCAGCTCGCCGCGCGCGCTCCACAGGTCGACCTGGAAGGCGAGCGTGTCCTGACGCGGCCGGCTGTCGAGCACCCATTGCAGCGGCGTGTTGGTAACGATGCCGCCGTCCCAGTAGTAGTCGCCGTCGATCTCGATGGCGGGGAAGCCCGGCGGCAAGGCGCCGCTCGCCATGACATGCTCGGGGACGATCTTGTGGGTCTGGTTCTCGAAGTAGATGAAGTTGCCGGTCTTGATGTTGACCGCGCCTACGCTGAAGCGGGTCTCGCCGGCGTTGATGCGATCGAAATCGACCAGGCTTTCGAGCAGGCTCTTGAGCGGTTTGGTGTCGTAGAAGCCGAGCCGGTCGGGCGCGGCCGCCGGCGTGAAGATCGGCGGCGGAATGCGCGGCTGAAAGAAGCTTGGCGCGCCCCACATCAGGACGCCGAGCGCCCGCCACTGGTTGACCATCGTGTGCTGGAAATCGCTGCTGAGCTTCAGCGAGGCGATGTCCGGGATACCGAGCGGCGAGGTGCTCACCGTCTCCCAGAACCTGCGCAGCTTGTCGACGCGCTCGGCAAGCGGATTGCCGGCGATGATCGACGAGTTGATCGCGCCGATCGAGATGCCGGCGACGCAGTCGGGGTGCAGGTCGGCCTCTGCGAGGGCCTGGTAGACACCGGCCTGGTAGGAGCCCAGCGCGCCGCCGCCCTGCAACAAAAGCGCAATCCGCTCGAAATCGGGTCGAGCCGGCGCCGCCTTGATCGTCATGAAACGTATTCCCCTCGCTCGTCGCCATCCTCTAGCACGATGCGGGCCGGCGGGGGTGGGCCATCTCGCCGCTCGGCACAGGCTCAGCCGCGAACGGCGTCGACGAAAGTGTCGAGCGAACAGCCGCCGATCACTTCGACGCGCGGCAGCCGGAGCGGGTCCATGCCGAGCACGGCGTGACCCGGATCGGTGGAGAAGCTTGTCCGATAGCCGCATTGGCGGACGATGCGCAGGAACCGCTCGTCTCGCTCGCCGAACGGTTCGGCGATCGATCGACAGGGCACACCCAGCGCGCGCTCCAGGGCGGCGCGCGAGCGGGCAGCCTCGAGAACGATCTCGCGACTCGACAGATCGGCGATGTGCGCATGGCTCGCCATGTGGCTGCCGAAGCGCACGCCGGCCGCCGCCAGCTCTTGCAACTGCCGCCAGTCCATCAGCGGCGCCGGCGGTCCAAACTCTGCGTCCCAGTCGGCGCACCCGCCAACGAGGTCGGTCACGATGAAGACCTCGGCGGTGAAATCGTGGGCGCGCAGGATCGGCCAGGCGACATTGTGAAAGTCGCGATAGCCGTCGTCGAAGGTGATCATCACCGGCCTGCCCTCGAAAGGCCGGCCACTGGTGAAGTGGCGCAGCACATCGTCGGACGTCACGGCGTGATAGCCGTGGCGGCGCAGCCAACGCATCTGCTCGGTGAAGGCCGCTGCCGTCTGGCGGTAGCGAGCCAGCACGTCGGGGCGCTCGCCGCCAACGCCGTGATAGAGCAGGACGGGCAGCCGCTCGGTGCGCTCGGCGGCCTGCACCTCAGCCCGCGACGCCATCGTGCCGTCCCATACGATGCGGCGCGCGAAATCGGGCTCGGGTGGCGGGCCGAGCTCGACGGCCTCGATACACGGCTCGGCGGCAACTTCCCCGGGCTGCAGGCGTCGATAGAGGTCGATCCTGTAGAGACCGGCCTGGAGCGAGCGCTGCAGTGCGAGGGCAGGCATGCCTGCAAAAGTCTCGGCGATGAGCTTGGCGCCGAATGCGCAATCCCAGTCATAGCCGATGCGGCGGGGATCGTCCTTCAGCACGTGGGCGTGGGCGCTGAGCAGATGACCGCCCGGCACCAGAGCGTCAGCGAGTCGCGCCGCGACGCGCGCCAGCTCGGCGCGGTCGGCAAGATCGTAGAGGACTTCTGAACAGACGATGAGATCGAGACCCTGCGGCAGCGGATCGTCGAACAGATCGAGACGGCGATAGTCGATGTTGCCGGCGGCCCGACAGCGCTCGCGTGCGCGCGTCAGCGCCGTCCCGGAGATGTCGGAGGCGATGAGATGGCCGACCTGCGGCGCCAGCATCTCGGTGAAACGCCCTTCCGAGCAGGCAAGCTCCATGGCTCGACCAATCGCACCGCGCGGCAGCAACGACAGAGTGCGATGGTATTTGAGCTGCTCGTAGGCCGAGCCGTAGCACCACGGATCCTCGTCCTCGTAGAACTGTTCCCAACGGGAATGGCGGTCCCGGCCGGCCGGCTCGCTCGCCGGCAAAACGGGCAGCGCCGCCGGTGTCGAACGTTCGGCCATTGCCCGGGCCTCGACGATCAGCGCGGCCAGCCGGTGCACCCCCGCGCCGGCGCTTCCCGCCGAGTCGAGTGCGGCTTCGCCCAACGCAATCCTGGCGAGCGCGCGCAAGCTGCGCACGGGGACGGCGCGGCCCTGCAGTTTTGCCACCGTCACCGCGACACCCAGGTGCACTGCCTGCGCCACGGCCCGCAGCCAAAAGGTCGGCCGGAGCATGACGCCGCTCGACCTGACGAGCCTGCCGAGGCCTGCCGCATCCAGTGCCAGCTGCGCGATGTCCCGCTGCGACATGCCGCCCAGGGCCGGCGCCGTGATGCGTCCGGCCAGCCGCGGCCCATTGCGGAATTCGATGTGGACGCGATCGATGTCTCCTTCGATGGCGAGCGGTACGAGCCGGGCGATGTCCTGGCGGACCAACAACGTGCGATCGACGATCAGCCTGTCGGTGAGCTTGTGCGGACTGAAGATTTCGGGCTCGAGCGCGAAGCGGAGCAGGCGCGCCAGCCCAGGCTGCTCGGCCGCCCGTTCGACCTCTGTCAAAAGGGCATCGACTCTGGCAACGAAATCCGGATCGTCGTGCGGCAGTTCGTCGGCGAGCCTGCGCGCCCCGGCCGCCAGCCCTTCGAGGATCACGATCCGGCAGGTCCCCGTTGGATCGGGGCGTAGATCGCGAAGGGGCAACAATGGATCCGCTGCATTGCCGCCTTGGCCCACAAGGTGCGTCGCACACCATAGGGCATTGAGGCCCAGGGCCATTTCCCTGTTGTCGGGATCCGAGCCTGCGATGTGGCGCTCGGCCGGCCTGACGACGCGAGGATCGCGAGCGAAACCTCGTTCGATGACGACCGCTCCGTCGGCCCGAAGTGCCGTCGTTCGGGCCGAAAGCGAACCCTTGCGCAGGTGATAGAACGCGATCGCTTCGGGCACCGGCAGGAAGGACACTCCGGTCCGCGCGATTCGCTGCTGCAGGTCGAGATCCTCGAAGGTGCGAAGGCTCGTATCGAAGCCGCCCTGCTCGACGACCAGGCCGCGGTCGAACACGGCGCCGTGAATCACCAGCGGTGTGTAGCGCGCGAAGGTATCGAACGGGGCACGGGCAACTTCGGCCGCGAATCTGACCGCGCCGAGCCGGCCTGTCGTGCTGACGATGCGCGAACTGCTGAACGCGACCTTGGCGCCAGGTGCGGCCTCCAGCTTGACGAGCATCTTGGCAAGAAAGGCGGGCTCGATCGTGTCGTCGGAGTCGAGAAACAGCAGCCAGCGGCGGGTTGCTGCGGCGATGCCGCGGTTGCGCGCCGCCGCCGCGCCTGTCGGGGGCCCATCATGGACCAGCAACGTGAACCGCGGGTCGCGCGAGACGTAAGTCCCGGCGATGCGCCGCGTGCCGTCGTTCGATCCATCGTCGACGATGATGGCCTGCCAGTTCCGGCGAGTCTGGGCCACCAGGCTGTCGATCGTTCGTGGCAGCGTTTCTCCTGCATTGCAGGCAGGAATCACGACGGAGAGCGTCATTGTTTCAGTTGGGTCAGTTGGTAGGGATTGGCCCGGTGATGTCGGATCTGGCCGTCGTCACCAGATCGTTTCGGTGTAGAGCGGCAACGGCACGGTCCGGCCGAAGCGCCGCTGCAGGCGGCCGCGCGCGATGCCGAGAGCAAGGCTGGAGAAGTGGTAAGTCGCGGCGAAGGGATGCCGGCGCAGTGCGTCGCCCATCAGCACCAGGGCATCGCGACGCCGCCGCGTCGCTGCCGCGCGATAGGCGAACCAGTGCCGTGCTGCCTGCAGATGCCGGCCGACCTCGTCGGCATATTCGGGGTACTTCCGGCGGTATTCGTCGAGCACCAGCTCGGTCGAGCGGAACATCTGCAACGAATCGTTCGACATGTTGCCGGGCGTCGCGCGGTAACCCACCAGGTAACGCGGCACGACGGTGAAGGCGGCATGCTCGGCCATGCGAAAGCACATCAGCAGGTCTTCCGCTCCCTGGGCTCCGCGCGCCCGCAAGGTCGGATCGTAGCCGCCCACCTTCTCGAAGGCGCTACGGCGCATCAGCAGCGAGGAGCCGTTGCCGATCCAGTTCGCCGTGCACAGGCTCCTCATCGCGTCGCCTTCGACCAGGGGCTGCGGTCCGAACGAGGTCACGCGATCGTGCTGGTCGATGCTGACGAACCAGCAGTAGGCGAGGCCTGCCGGCTGGCTGCCCCGACGCAGCGCATCGAGCTGAAGTTCGATCTTGGTCGGCGCCCAAAGATCGTCGGCGTCTACGAAGGCCAGGAAAGATGCGGCGGTCGCCGCCGCTCCCGTGTTGCGTGCTGCGGCTACGCCGGCATTCTTCTGCCGAATGAGCCGCACGCGGCGGTCGTGGCGGATCCGCTGGTCGACGATGGCGACCGATCCGTCGGTCGATTCGTCATCGACAACGACGATGTCGAGATTGGCGTGGGTTTGACGGCCGATGCTGTCGAGTGTGGCTGCAATCGTAGCTTCGGCGTTGCGCATCGGCACGACGACGCCGACCGTGTCTTCATCCTGCTTCACAACGGCCGAAAGTAGCCAACACCGCAAGCCAGGGAAAGGGGTCTTACTCCGCGGCGATGGCGTAGCGCAGATCGGGCAGTGGCTGCGAGCGGTCGATCGCCGCGCCGGCGTCGAACTTCTTCAGTTCGGGCATCACGCTCCGGGCGAACAGGCGCAGGTTGCGCGCCGCTTCCTCGTGCGGCATGCCGGCGTAGGAGAACACGCCGACGAAGCCCGAATTGTTCGTCTGCCGGTGGATGTTCATGATCTTCTCATGGACCTGCTCGGGTGTGCCGTAGACCTGCAGGTCGGCGAAGAACTCGATCGCCTTCTGATCGCCGTAGACGGCGAGCTTCTCGTTCATCTTGGCGTAGTACTCGTAGCCGCGCTGGTTCTTCATGTGGGCGCCGGCGAACTGGTAGTGGTCGAGCACCGTGCGGTAGTAGCCGCCGATATACTTTAACGCCATCTCGCGCGCCCGTTCGGCGCTGGGATCGATGAAAATCCAGCCGGCGGAGATCGGCTGGGGCGCGGCCGTTCCGTTGATCTCGCGATAGAGCGCATTGTACTCGGTCAACTCCTTCTCGACCTCGCGCCACGGCTTCTGCGGGATGATCAGCAGGCCGACGCCCAGTTTCGCCATGATGCGCGCGCTCTCCGGGCTGACCGCCGCGGCATAGGTGCGGCCGCGGAAGCTCTTGAAGGGAGCAGGGCGGATCGCGGTGCGCGGCTGGCGGTAGTGCTTGCCGTCATATTCCATGACGCCGCTTTCCAGCCCCTTCAGCAACGCCTCGCCGTACTCGACGAACAGTTCGCGGCTGTCGCCCATGTCGAGCCGGAAGCCGTCAAACTCCACTTTGCCCGCCCCGCGGCCGAGACCCAGGATCATGCGGCCGCCGGAGAGATGGTCGAGCATGGAGATCTGCTCGGCTGCCCGCATGGGATCGTGCCACGGCAGCACCACCACCATGGAGCCCAGCCTGACGTTGCGCGTGCGGCCGGCCATGTAGGACAGGAACTGCACGACGTCTGGGCACATCGTGTAATCGGTGAAATGGTGCTCGACAGACCAGATCGAATCGAAGCCCAGCGGCTCGGCCATGTCGGCCAGCGCCAGCTCGTTGAGATAGATCTGACGGTCGCTCAGCGCCCGGCCGGTGTTCTGGAAGACGGCGGCCATTCCGACGTGCATGCGGTTCCTCCGGTGTTCCGTCGCATGGTAAACAGCGGTTTACCCCGGCGAAAGCTTGATTCCGCCGTATTCGGAGAACATATGCCCGGCATGCGCACCATTCTCGCTGCCCTGTCCGCCGCCGCTTTGTCCCTCGCCGCCGTGTTTCCGGTGCAAGCCCAGCAAGCACCGCAGCAATTGGCCCAGCAGGGGTCGATCGGCGTGCCGCAGATCGAGCAATACTTCAATACGATCCGTTCGCTGAAGGCACGCTTCGTGCAGAGCAATCCCAACGGTTCGGTGATCCAGGGCACGCTCTATGTGCGCCGCCCCGGTCGCATGCGCTTCGAGTACGACGCACCCTCTCAGCTCAAGATCGTGGCCGACGGCTACCAGGTGACGATGTGGGACAATGCCACGCGCGACTTCGGCCAGTGGCCGATCGGCTGGACCGCCGCCTCGTTCCTGGTCAAGGATCCGTTGTCGCTGTCGGGCGACCTGCAGGTCGAGAAGCTCGACCGGGTCAACGGCCTGCTGGAAGCGACGATGAGCCAGGCCCGCAAGCCCCAGGAAGGCAAGGTCATCGTCCGTCTCAGCGAGAACCCGCTCCAGCTGCGCGGCTGGACGATCATCGACAACCGCGGCAACCGTGTCACCGTTTCGCTGGCGGACATGCAGACCGGCGTGCAGCTGGCTGATTCGCTGTTCAAGAACGAAAGTGGCCGCTGAGGCTCTGCTTCGCGCTATAACCCCTGCATGACGAGCGTGTGGGGACAGAGCTAGGTGAGCAAACTGATCGTGCGGGCCTCGACCGAGGCCGACGTGGCGCGTTGCGCCGAGATCTACGCCCATCACGTGCTGCACGGCACGGCCTCCTTCGAGGTCGATCCGCCGGACCTCGCCGAGATGAGGCGCCGGCGCGCCGCCGTGCTCGATATCGGCCTGCCGCACCTGGTGGCCGAACGAGACGGTCGCGTCGTGGGTTACGCCTATGCCGGCAACTGGCGGCCCCGGCCTGCCTACAAGTTCTCGGTCGAGGATTCGATCTACATCGACAAGGACGGAGTCGGCCAGGGTGTCGGCAAGGCCCTTTTGCCGGCGCTGATCGACCAGTGCACGGCGCTCGGCCGGCGCCAGATGGTGGCGGTGATCGGCGACTCGGCCCAGACGCCGTCGATCAGGCTCCATGCCTCGTGCGGCTTCGAGATGGTCGGCACCTTGAAGAACATCGGATTCAAGTTCGGCCGCTGGCTCGATTCGGTGCTGATGCAGCGCGAGCTGGGTACCGGCGCCTCGCTGCCTCCCGTCGGGAGCTGACATGCGCCTGATCGACTATTTCGATCGCGGAGCCGATCTCTTCCCTGACCGCCATTGCCTGCACGATGGCACGCGCGGCTGGACCTACCGCGACGTCCGCGCCCAGAGCCATCGCGTCGCCAACGGCCTGCTGGCGGCGGGCCTCGCTCGCGGCTCGAAGGCTGCGGTCTACAGCCCCAATCATGCGGCGGCCTATGCCTGCCTGCTGGGCATCGTGCGCGCCGGCGTCACCTGGGCGCCGGTCAATGCGCGCAATGCGCTGGAGGAGAACCTCTACATCCTGAACAACACGGACGTCGAGGTCCTGTTCTACCATTCGAGCTTCGAGGCCTCGCTGTCGCGCATCCGCGAGGCCTGCCCTAGGATTCGCGCGTTCATCTGCCTCGACCTGTCGTCGTTCGACGGCTGGCTGGCGCAACAGGAGGAGACTGCGCCCGACCTGCCCGACGATCCCCATGGCGTCGCCTTCCTGGCGAGCTCGGGCGGCACGACCGGCCGACCCAAGGGCGTGCAGATCACCAACCACAACATCGAGACCATGAACTCGATCTTCTGGGCGTGCATGCCGGTCACGTCGCCGCCGGTGCATCTGATGGTCGCCCCGATGACCCATGCAGCGGGCGTCTGTTCCTTCCCGCTGCTGCCCTACGGCGGCACCAACATCTTCATGGGCACGGCCGATCCCGGCGCCATCCTGGCGGCGATCGAGAAGCACGAGGTCACGCACATCTACATGCCGCCGACCTTGATCTACATGCTGCTCGCCCATCCGGACGTCGCCAGATACGACTACAGCTCGCTGAAGCACCTGGTCTATGCCTCCGCGCCGATGTCGGTCGACAAGCTCGAGGAGGCGATCAGGGTTTTCGGACCGGTGCTGACCCAGACCTACGGCCAGGCCGAGGCCTGCATGATCTGCACCTTCTTTTCGCCCGCCGACCATGTCGCGGCCCTGGCCAGCAACAAGCGCCATCGGCTGGCGAGCTGCGGGCGGGCCTCGCCGCTGATGCGGCTGGAAGTGATGGACGACGAAGGCCGCATCCTGCCGCGCGGCGAGCGCGGCGAGATCGTGTTGCGCGGCGGCCTGGTCATGCTGGGCTACTACAACAACGAGGCAGCGACGCGGGAAGCCTCGACCTACGGCTGGCACCATACCGGCGACATCGGCGTGATCGACGAGGACGGCTTCGTCTACATCGTCGATCGCAAGAAGGACATGATCATCACCGGCGGCTTCAACGTCTTCCCGAGCGAGGTCGAACAGGTGCTGTGGAGCCATCCGGCGGTCCAGGACTGCGCGGTGATCGGCGTGCCCGATGACAAGTGGGGCGAGGCCGTGAAGGCCGTGGTCGAGCTGAAGCCCGGCGCCGCCGTCGCCGCCGAGGAACTGATCCGCCTCGCCAAGGACAAGCTGGGTGGCGTCAAGGCGCCCAAGTCGATCGATTTCATCGCGTCCCTGCCGCGCAGCCCGGTCGGCAAGGTGCTGAAGAAGACCTTGCGCGAGTCCTACTGGGTCGGCCGCGACCGTAAGATCTAGCCGTGCGCGCTTTGCACGACTGGCTGCGACGCCTGCCCGCCAATGTGCAGGGTGCGTTGTGGCTGGTCGCCGGCGGTTTCATTTTCACCTCGACCAGCGTGATGATCCGTCTGCTGTCGACGCAGATCGAGAGCGTCCAGACGGCGTTCTTCCGTGCCGTCATTTCGGTCGTCCTGCTGCTGCCCGTGATCGCGGCCGGCCGCGTCAAGCCGTGGCAGTCGAAGCGCATCCAGGGCCACTTCTGGCGCACCCTGATGGGCACCACCTCGATGGTGCTGGGCTTCTATGCCGTGTCGATGCTGCCGTTGGCCGACGCCACGGCGATCGCCTTCTCGCAGCCGCTGTTCTCCGTGGTGGTGGCCGCTTTGATTGCCGGCGAGAAGGTGCGCTGGCGGCGCTGGAGCGCCACCATCGTGGGCTTCGTGGGCGTGCTGGTGATGGTCCAGCCGGGTGAGGGCAGCCTTCAGCTCGGCGCCCTGGTAGCGCTCGCCAACGCCGCAACGGTGGCGCTGTCGATCCTGCTGGTGAAGCGGTTGTCGGATTCCGAGACGCCGCTGATGATCCTGACGCAGTTCGCGATCTTCTCGACGATCCTGCTGGCGCCGCCCGCGATCTGGGTGTGGCGGTGGCCGGACCTGTGGGGCTGGGTGCTCGCGGTCGGCATCGCCCTCACGGCCACGATCGGCCAGTACTTCTGGGTGCAGGCCTTCAAGGCCGGCGAGATGTCGGCGGTGGCGCCGTTCGAATATCTGCGGCTGCCCTTCGCGGTGTTCGTGGGCTGGCTGATCTGGGGCGAGATGCCGGTGATCTGGACCTATGTCGGCGCCGCCATCGTCATCGCCTCGGCGCTCTACATCGCCCATCGCGAAGCCCAGCTCGCGCGCGAGCGCAGGCGGGCGGCGCTGGCGACGGTCGATCCGGCGGACAAGAAGCCTGCTCCCTGAAAAATCCGTCTTCCGAGTCAGACGATCACCGGCGTCTGCTTGGCCTCGTGTTCCGGTTCGACGTGGATCATGACGACAGCGCCTTCGAACGCCTGCTGAAGGGCGACTTCCAGGCGGTCGCAGATCTCGTGCGACCGGTCCACGCTCATGCTGCCGGGAACCACCAGATGGAAGTCGATGAAGATGGTCCTGCCGGCGTGACGCGTGCGGAGGTCGTGGATCTCGATGGCCTCTCCGGCATTGACCGTGATCACCTCGCGGATGCGCGCCAGTTCCGCCGCCGGAACGCTTTCATCGAGCAGTCCACTCGCGTTTTCACGAATGACACCCCATCCGCTGCGCAACACGAGCAGGGCCACCAATGCGGCGATTGCGGCATCCAGGACGTCGATTCCCGTCAGGACCACGACCGCGACACCGACCGCGACCCCCAGCGAGGTGACCACGTCGGCGAGCAGATGCTTGCCGTCCGCTACCAGCGCGGCGGAGCGATGCTTGCGACCCTGCCGGAGCAGCACGCCGCTCCAGGCGGCGTTGATCACGGTGGCGACCGCATTCACGGCGACGCCGATCCAAGGCGAGTCGATCGGCTTGGGAGCCAGGATCGCGCCATAGGCTTCCCAGAGGATGAGCAAACCTGCGACGACGATCAACGTGCCGACCATGATCGCCGACAGGTACTCGGTCTTGTCGTGGCCGTAAGGATGCTCTGCATCGGGAGGACGGGCAGCGCCGCGGATGGCCACGATCGCCGCCGCTGCCGTCAGGACGTTGATGATGCTTTCCAGGGCGTCAGAGTAAAGCGCGACGCTCCCGGTCAGCAGGTAGGCCAAAAACTTGATCGCCAGCACGGCGATGCTCACGCCAAGGCTGCCCGCCGCGATCCGAAGAGACACGTGAACTGACGGTCTCAACTGCGCCGTTGGCGTCCTGGGCCCTTTGCCGAGCGACTGCTCCGTACCTTGGTTCATCGCGCGCCGCGAGCGACAGGGTCTGCCGTCAACTTGCTTTGAGGAGCCAGCCGCGCGCCCTGGCACGATGCGCCTCGGTGATGTGCGCTCTGGCTGCAGTGAAGGCTGCGATCAGGATGGCGGCATCGTCGGTGTAGCCGAGGCCGAGCAGGATGTCGGGAATGGCGTCGAACGGCAGGACGAAATACGCCAGCGCCCCGAACAGCGTGGCGCGTATGGGCAGCGGAGTCGCCTGATCGGTGGCGCAATAAAACGCGGCCACGGCGTCCTCGGTGAACGGCACCTTGCCCAGGGTCGAACGGGCCTTGCGCCAGAAGCCCTGGCGGACCTGGCGTTCGTCGGCCGCCAGACGGTCGGTCGTGCTCATGGGCTGAAAGGTTGGCAGCGGCGGCCGTCTTGGCAAGGGGGCGGGAGCCGCTTAATAAGTCGCCCGGACACGGAGGAGCATGAATGAACGTCAAGGGCCAGGCTGCCATCGTCACCGGCGGCGCATCGGGGCTGGGCGGCGCCACTGCCTCGGCACTGGCTGCGGCCGGCGCCAAGGTCGCGATCTTCGATCTGCAGGACGAGCTCGGCGCCTCCAAGGCCAAGGAGATCGGCGGCCTTTATGTGAAGACCAACGTTGCCGATGCGGCCAATACCGAGGCCTCGGTCAAGACCGTGGTCGAGCAGCTCGGCGCGCCGCGCGTGGTGGTGAACTGCGCCGGCATCGGCCGCGCCGCCCGCACCATCTCGAAGTCCGGCCCGCACGACCTCCAGATGTTCAGCCAGGTGATCCAGGTCAACCTGATCGGTACGTTCAACGTCATCCGGCTGGCCTCGTGGGCGATGAGCCAGGCCGAGCCGATGGACGACGGGGAGAGGGGCGTCATCGTCAACACCGCCTCGGTCGCGGCGTTCGACGGCCAGATCGGCCAGGCCGCTTACGCCGCGTCCAAGGGCGGCGTTGTCGGCATGACGCTGCCGATCGCGCGTGATCTGTCGAGCATGGGCATCCGCGTCTGCACCATCGCACCCGGCCTTTTCCTGACGCCGATGATGATGGGCCTGTCGGCCGAGGCACAGAAGAGCCTCGGCGCCCAGGTGCCGTTCCCGCCGCGGCTGGGCGATCCCAAGGAATACGCCCAGCTCGCCATGAGCATCGTCGAGAACCACATGCTGAACGGTGAGACCATCCGCCTGGATGGCGCCATCCGCATGGCGCCGAGGTGAGGCCATGCGGCTCGCGGAGGTCCTGTCGATGGTCACCGTGCTGGCGCTGCTGTCGCAGCCGGCGCTGGCCGAGCCGCGTTGGCTTGCCTGCAAGTTCAACGCCGGCGGCAAGGAACAGAACTTCCACATGGTGTTCGACGACAGGCGCGGCACGGCGGCGCTGTT
>CADECW010000147.1:0-3631 GCA_902825855.1 uncultured Rhodospirillales bacterium
CGGCCCTGGTCGAGGACCGCGCCAAGGTTGAGATCCAGGCGATGGCGGTGGTGCCAACGTAGCGACCTATCCCCCGTCATCCCGACCGGAGCCGAGCGCAGCGAGGCGAAGCAACTGTATTGTTGCTGCGTCGACTCCCCACCCGTCATCCCGACCGGAGCCGAGCGTAGCGAGGCGAAACGGAGGGACCTGCTCTTTTGATGCGTCGACAAAAAACGTCCCTCGGCTGCGCCGCCCTTCGGGCGGCTTCGCTCGGGATGACGGTGAATTTGCCTCCCGTCATCCCGACCGGAGCCGAGCGCAGCGAGGCGAAGCGGAGGGACCTTTTCTGTTGATGCGTCGGCAAGAAGAGGTCCCTCGACTGCGCCGCCCTTCGGGCGGCTTCGCTCGGGATGACGGGGAAACTACTCTTCGCACGATGCCGCCGCGCGCTCCGCGGCGGTAGTCGCTTCAGAGACGACCTGGGTCAGGCGGCCGCCGTAGCCCGAGCGCACGGCGCCGATGGCGAATACGCCGGGCGCCCCCGTCTCGAAATTGGCATCGGTGACGACGAAGCCTTGATCGTCGCGCGAGACGTTGGCGGGCAAAAGCGCGGCGTTCGGCGCCAAGCCGACAAAAACGAAGAGACCGCTGCAGCTCAAGATCTCCTCGCTGCCCGCTTCGTTGTCGCGCACGCGGACACCTTCGACACCCTCGTCGCCCAACACCTCGACGATCTCGCTGCTCCAGCGCAGCTTGAAGCGTTCATCGTCGGCGACGCGCGAAACGTAGCTGCGCCTCGCGCGGAACATCTCGCCGCGCGTGACGATCGTTATCGAGCGCGCGAACTCGGCGAGATGGATCGCCTCGGAAAGCGCCGAATCGCCGCCGCCTGCCACGACAACGTCGGCGTCGCGATAGAGCCCACCGTCGCACCATGCACATTGCGACACGCCACGGCCCGCCAGCTGCTCGGCGCCGGGTGCGGCCAAGGTGCGCAGGGAGGCGCCCGTGGCGACGATGACCTGCTTTGCCCGCCATGCGCCGTCCGGCCCGCTCAGCAGCTTGCTTGCCCCTCCCTCGATCGAATCGATGCGCGAGGGCACGAGTGAAACCCCGAGCTCCTCATTGCGGCCGAGCAGACCTGCCGCCAGTTCGGCGCCGCCCACCGCGCCCGCCGCCGGCCAGCCATCGAGCGCACCGACATTGATCACCAGCCCACCCGGCATGCCGTCGGCGATGAAGTGGCCGACCGAGACGCCGGCCAGCGCTGCGTGATGGGCCGCCGTGAGGCCGGCGATGCCGCCCCCGATCACCGCGATGTCGAAACTCGTTCCCGCCACGTTGCCCTGCTCCCTACTTTTCGACCAAAGCCGCCGCGCTTTCCCGCGCATCGGCGAGCAACTCGCTCCAGTCCGAAGGCAGGCGCACCTCGCGGGAAATGCAGGCCGGCGGGAACCCCCAGGATGGGCAGTAGGCGTTCTGGGGAATCGGGATATCGCCGCCTGCGACCACCAGCACGATGTCATCGGGCGAACGCGCGGCAGGGATATCGCCCGCCTCGGCTGCCTCCTCCACCCAATCCGGCCAACGACGACCCGCGACGATGCGCTCGGTGAGCCAGGATTTCTGCCAGTCGTCGCGATTCCAGCGGCCATGCTCCCACAGGAAGCGCCGCACGTCGTCCTTGCTCATGCCGCGGCGTGCGCAGTCGGCCGCCACGGCTGGCGCGATCAGCACGGTCGGACGGCCGCTCCACAGGATGCCGAAGCCCGAGGCCGCCGTGCCCATGACGCTGGCGATCTCGGCCAGTCCGCCGGTGACGTTGATCACGCTCTCGGCGCGCGTCGCCGTCACCGCGCTCGTGGCGCGCAATGGTGCCCACGGGCTCTGCGCCTCGTTCTCGGCGAGACACAGCGTGTAGCGGCCAGGCTGGCCGAGGCCGGCGAAGGCGACTGCGCCCGGCCAGCCGCCACCGATATTGTGCATCACCAGGCGCAGCGCGCGCCCGATCGCGGCGTTGGCCTGCCAGCCCGGACCGAGCACGCCGAAGCTCGCGTTGACATCGAGATCGCGCGCCACCGGTCCGTTGACGATCAGCATCGGCGTGACATTCTCGTCCGTCGTCTGCACGCCGCGCATGTTGAAGTCGGGCTCGAGCACGCACTCGACGGACGCCAGCACGACCGGCAGATACTCCGGCCGACAGCCCGCCATCACGGCATTGGCCGCGACCTTCTCGACGGTGGCGACTCCCTTCAAGGGCTCGACCTCGCCCAGTACGTCGGCCGGCGCGCGGTCGGTGAAGGCGAGCGCATGCTTCACCCGCGCCACGGTTGGCGGCACCACAGGCAGGCCATCGCTCCAGCCGCGTCGCAGGAACAGCTCCTGCACGCGATCTTCCGCACGCGGACCGCGTACGACCTCGATGCGCTGGCGCGGGAAGTCTGCCGCGAGCGGCACCTTGGCGGCAAGGCCCTGCTCTGCCGCCCGCTGCTTCAGGGTGTCGTCGATCCAGCCGCCGGCGGCCTGCTGGCCCGTGGGAAGCACGATCCAGAGGCTGCCGTTTTCCGTCATGCCTGCGCGTCTGAAAGCTTCATCCGCCAGCCCTTCGGCAGCTTCACGCTCTTCGTCGTCGGGAAGCCAAGCATGCCGTTGTGCACGAACAGATAACAGTTCGAGCGCAGCGGATCGCCCGATACCGCGATCATGATGTGCTCCGGCTTGGTCACGACCGGCACCAGGCGGTTGGGATCGTTGCCGGCAAAAGTCTTGGGTATCCTGCCCAGCCGGACCCAGTCGTTGAGCGTACGCTTGCCCGGCACGAGATTGGTCCAACCCCAGAGATACTTTTCGAAGAGATGCGCCGGCATGCGCGCATTCTCGAATAGCCAGTTCTGCACGTCCTGCTTGGTCATGGTCTTGGCAATGGTCTCGGCGATCAGCGGGCTCAAGACCAGCAGCGGCCGGTAGGTGCCGGTCGCCATGCCGACGGTGAAAATCACTTCCCAGCCGGAATGAGTCACCAGTGCATTGCCGAGATAAGGCAGGACCTTCTCCGCGCTGTCGCCGAATACCGAGACGATGACGTTGCCGCCGGTGAAGCGAGAGATGGTGACGACACTCTCCCCGGCTGGCGCGCCCATGTCGGCGGCGATGGTCGGCCATTTCATCCTGGCCAGGCTGTCCTCGTTCTCCGCCAGCACGACACGCCAGGTGTTGCCGAACGTGCCCTTGTCGTTCTGGTGCAGCAGGAAGCCCGCGACGTTGCGCAGGTAGAGGCGCCAGAAACGGCCGATCGAGGTGTTGGGCTGGAAGCCGTCGCGCAATGCGCCCTGCTCGTAATTGAAGCCGAGCTGCTTGATCAACGGCCCGTTCAACACGATGAGCGTTTCCGCCCCCGGCGTGTTGCCCGAGTGCTCGACGCCGTACTGCGGATCGGCCATCGCCTCGGCCAATGCCACGAGGATCGGCATGTACTCCGGCCGACAGCCCGCCATCACGCCGTTGACGGCCACGTTCCAGACCGTGGCCATGCGGTTGTCGGGCAGCAGCTTCCCGATCGCATGGTCCAAGGGCAGGTCGATGAAGGCCAGAAACTCGGCGATCTTCTCCTTGGTCGGCGGCACGATCGGCAAGCCGTCGCTCCAGC
>CADECW010000147.1:3731-13874 GCA_902825855.1 uncultured Rhodospirillales bacterium
AACTCGGCGATCTTCTCCTTGGTCGGCGGCACGATCGGCAAGCCGTCGCTCCAGCCGTTCTCGAGGAACAGGCGATTGACCTCCTCGAAGCTGCCCTCGAACACGATGTCCTGTGGATCGGGATCGACCGCAGCCTGCACCGCGGCGATCTCGCCCGTGAGGTTGCGGATCACATGCTCGATCGTCGTGCCGACCACATTGCTGCGCAGTTCGTCGGCCGACTGCACGTCGACATGGCCCGGCACGGTCGCCAATGCGAGGTTGGGATAGCCCAGTCCCACCGAGGTCGTCTTGGCCTGGCCGAGAAAACCCTCGCAGCAGAGCGAGGAGGTGGGCACGCCGGCCTGTTCTGCTACTGCGCTGACCCGCAACACGGCGGGCGTGCAGCTTCCTCAACACCCCATGCCGGAGACGACGGCGTCGATGTTCATCGACTTGATCTTCCCCGGCAGTTCGGCGAGCACCCGATGTTCGTCGTCGCCATGCGTCGACCCGAAGCTGTCATGGTCGATGAAGTTCACGCCGGCATAGCGCTTGCCGATCTCCTGCTTGAGGATCGGCCAGATCTCGTCGCCACGGAACAGGTCGTCCCACAGGAAGGCAATGGTCTTGCCCTCGATCGTGTCCAGCCGCTTGGCGAGTGGCTTCACCTCCACCGCCTTGGCGCTGCGCGGCCATACCACCGCATAGTCACCCCTGTTGCGTCGGCTCATGGCCCGTTCCTCCTCGAGACTTCTTCCAACTCTACTCGATATCACTCGCCCTTGAGACCTGCCGCCTTGATCAGCGGTCCCCACTTGTCGCGCTCGCGCTTCTCGAACTCGGCCAACTGCTCGGGTGTTCCACTGGCCGGCTCGAAGCCGATCTGCAGAAGGCGCTGCCGCGTCTCGGGCTGGGCGAGGATCTTGGCGATCTCGGCGTTGAGGCGATCGACGACGGCTTTGGGCGTTCCCTTGGGCGCATAGAGGGCGTTCCACGCCGTGACCTCGAAGCCCGGGAAGCCCTGCTCCGCCACTGATTTCACGCCGGGCATCAGCTCGCTCGACTTCAAGGTGGTGATGCCTAGCGGCTTCAGCTTGCCGCCCGCCACCTGGCCGCGCGTCGCCGTCGCGGTGTCGACGATGATCGGCAGCTGCCCGCCCGTCACTTCCTGCATGGCCGTCGCCGAGCCTTTGTAGGGCACGCCGAACAGCGGCGCGCCGCTCCTGTCCTTCAACAGCTCGAACACCAGCCGCGCCGTGGTGCTGGGCAAGGCAATGTCGATCTTGTCCGGCTTGGCCTTGGCTGCGGCGACCAGCTCGGCCACCGAGTTGGCAGCGAAGGACGGGTTGGCCGAGATCACCATGGGCAGCATGCCGACCAGCGCGACCGGCTCGAAGTCCTTCTGCGAATCGTAGCCGACGGACGAATAGAGGAACTCGTTCATGGTCTGGGTCGCCACGGTTCCCATGAGCAGCGTGTAGCCGTCGTTGGGCGAGCGGGCAGCATCGGCCGTTCCGATGTTGCCGCCCGCGCCCGGCTTGTTGTCGACATAGACCTGCTGTCCCAGCGCCTTGGTGAGCTGCTCGGCGAACAGCCGCGCGCCAACGTCGGTGCCCTGCCCAGCCTGGTAGGGGACGACGATCTTCACCGGCTTGGCGGGCCACGTCTGCGCCTCTGCCGCAGCTCCGCCCAGAAGGCCCGCCAACAGGGCGGCCGCAACCGTCAACACCTTCATCGTTTCCTCTCCTTATGTCTTTGCTTGTCGTCGGCAGCCGTCATGAGCGGCTGGGCAGCTCCACCACACCGGTTCCCAGGATCGAGAGCTCGTCGTCCTGGTTGCGGGCGACCTGCTCGATCTCGACGAGATGCCGCCCGTCCTCCACGTACTTGCGCTTGACCGTGCCGTTGATGAACAGGATGTCGCCCTCGGGATTGTGCCGGCGGATCTTCGAGGTTGCGCGGCGCAGGAAGCCCTCGTCGCCCATCCAGTTGGTGAGATGGTGGGTCAGCCATGAGCAGCGCTCGGGACCGTAGTCGTAGGCGCCGGGCGCGCCGACCTCGAGGGCGAACTCTTCCTCCCAGTGCACGCGCTCGGGGCAGTCGGGAATGCCGAAGCGGTTGGCGATGCCGAGACCCGGGTGAGCGTCCTGCAGCTTCCAGGCGAGCTTGTTCGCCCGGATATAGAGACCTCCCCAGCCCTGGGCATAGGCGATGAAGCCGGTCACCGTCATCGGGCCCTTGAGCATGGTCGGCAGCGCCTCGCCCTCGGTCACGTCCTGCCAGTAGCGCGGAACGGCGCCCCTGATCTTCTCCTCGGCATAGAGCTCGTAGGCCTTGTCGAGCTCTTGCTGGCTGTACCGGCGCGGCGCACGGGCCTTCACCTCCTTGTACTTGGTGCCCTCCTCGCGTGCGTGGTCGCGTTCGGTGCGGAAGCACCAGCTGTCGGCCTCGGCAACCAGGTCGCCCTGCTGATTGAAGAAATTGACGTGATAGATCTGCTGGACCGCGCGGCCGGCAAAGCGCGTCTGGTGCTCGACGATGTCCTTCAGCCAGGCCTCGGTCGAGATCGCATCGTTGCGCCGCACCACCTTGTGCCAGCTCCAGTCGGCGCCCGACCACATGGCATGCACGCCCGGCAGGCCGCCGACGTAGCCGGAAACGATGCGGCTGGTCGCAAACAGGAAGCTCGGCAGGGCGACCACGTCGCCATACCTGGTCTTCGCCGCATACTCGGGGACGCACCATAGAGGATTGTCGTCGCCGATGCCGTGCGCGTAGTGGCGGATGTTGTCGCGCGTGGCCTCGTAGCACCACGGCTCGGCCGTCACGCCGATCTTGACGCCGATGCGCTTGCGCAATTCGTCCAGTCCCTTCTCGGTGATCTTGGGGAACGAGCGTGGGGCGGTATTCAGCATGACCCTTCCTTCTTCCATGAGTAGCTAGGCCGCGCGCTCGCGATCGCGCAGCACCTTGCGGTTGACCTTGCCGGCCGGCGTCTTGGGCAGCTCGGAAACGAAGGCGACGAGCCGCGGGTATTCATGGTGGCTGAGCCGCTGGCGCACGAGGTCCTGGATCTCCAGCCGGAAGGCCTCGTCGCCCGGCCGGTCGGCGACGACGAACGCCTTCACCACCTGGCCCCGCAACGCGTCGGGCACGCCGATGGCCGCAACCTCGCGCACCTCGCGATGCTTCAGGATCGCGTCCTCGATCTCGACCGCGCTCATCGTCCAGCCGGCAGAGATGATCACGTCGTCGGCTCGGCCGGCATGATAGAAGTAGCCGTCCTCGTCGGTGCGGCCGAGATCCTTGGTCGCGATCCACTGACTGCGCCGCCACACCTTCAACTCGCCGACGACGCCCGGCGCACACGGCTTGCCCGCCGGGTCATGCACCTCGATGCGCCCGCCAGGAATGGGCTTGCCCAGCGAGCCCGGCTTGACGATGAAGTCGGATGCGCCGGGATAGCTGACCAGGATGACGCCGATCTCGGTCGTGCCGTACATGCTGCAGGCCGGCCGGCCGAAGGTCTGCTCGACGAAGGCCGCCGTCTCGCTGTCGATCGGCTCGCCGGTAAAGGAGAGTTTCTCGATGCCGTAGCGGTAGCGCCCTGCCGCGCCAGAATTGCGCATCATGCGGTAATGCGTGGCCGCCGCCGAGATGTTGGTGAAACGATGCTCCTGCAGAGCCGCCAACAGCCGCTCGGCGTCGAACTTGCCGGCATAGGCGCCGACAGTGATGCCGAGCGCGAGCGGCGCCAGGGTGCCGTGCCACAGGCCGTGGCCCCACGCAGGAGATGACGGGCAGATGAAGCGATCGCCCGGCCGCAGCCCCGTGCCGTACAGCGCCGCCACCATCAGGGTCACGATCGAACGGTGGCTGTGCTTGACCGCCTCGGGAAGCTCGCGCGTCGTCCCCGAGGTGTATTGGAAGATCGCAAGCGAGTCGGCAGCCGTGTCGGAAACGAAGTGCGGCTCGAAGCGCTGCAGTTCGACAAAGAAGTCGGCACTCGCCACGACGACGCGCGGACCGGCCGAAGCAAGAAGCGGCGCTTTCTCGGCGTTGGTCACCAGCATGCTCGGCCTGCAGTCGTCGACGCGCAGCTTCACGCCATCAGGCCCGAACAGCGTGAATAGCGGCACGGCGATGGCGCCAACCTTCATGGTGCCGAACACGGCCGCGTAGAAGGCGCGCGAGGGCTCGAGCATGACGGCGACGCGATCGCCCGGCCGCACGCCTTGGGCGACCAGCCAATGGGCAAAGCGAGATGAATCCTCCGCAATGTCCTTGAAGCTCAGCGTCTCGCTCGAGCCGTCGGCTCGAACGACGATCACGGCGGGATTGGTGCGGCCGGCGTGCCGGTCGATGCATTCGTGCGTGACGTTGAGATGGGTGCGGTCGCCGTCGAACAGCTCCCACAGCTTGGCCGGAGAGAACTCAGCCTGCGCGTCCGCGTAGCTCGTGATGTCGGTCAGCCTCGCCATGGCCCGGCATCCTGCCGCGCGACGGCTGATTGTACAATAGGGTCATATTTTGTATATATACAATCCATGTCCGACCTCGCCGGCCCTCGCATCCGTGCCGTTCCCGCCGTAACGCGCTCAATCGCGATCCTTCGTCTGCTGAGCCGCAGCCGGGCTCCGCTCAGCCTCAAGGCGATCGCTCAGTCGCTGGAGCTGGTGCCGAGCACCGCGCTCCACATCCTGCGCGCGCTGATGGCCGAGCAGCTCGTTCGCGTGGAGCCGTTCACCAAACGGTACAGCCTGGGCGTCGGCATGCTGCCGCTGGCGCGCGCCGTGCTGGAGAACGGCGACTTCCCCAATCTCGTGCGGCCGCGACTCGACGACCTTTCGCGCCGCTACCCCGTCACGGCGATCGGCGTCGAACTGCCGGACCTCGACCACATGATCGTGGTGGCGCTGGCGCGCTCGCAGGCGCCGGTGCGCCTGCATGTCGATGTCGGCAGCCGCTTCCCCGCCCTGATCAGCGCGACCGGGCGCTGCCTAGCGGCTTTCACCGAACAACCCTGGCCCGAGATCGAGAAGCGCTTCCACCGGCTGCGCTGGCACAACGCGCCGGACTACGAGAGCTGGCGCAAGGAGGTCGACGTCACGCGCCGCCAGAAGTACAGCATCGACCGCGGCAACTACATTTCCGGCGTGACGATCGTTGCCGTGCCGGTGCTGAACGGCGGCGGCACGATCTCCCATACGCTGGCCGCGGTCGGCCTCGGCAACCAGCTCGATCGCACGACGTCGCTCAAGCTCGCCCAAGACATGAAGGACGTGGCGGAGGAGCTGACGACGCAACTGCTGCCGCAGGCTTAGTGCTAAGCCGGTTCCAGTGAGCGATACGATATCGTCGTATCTGGTCTCGGCGAAAAGCTGTCGAAATTCCAGACGGTGACGGCTAGAACGACCGGCATGAACGCCGCAGCAAGCGCCGACTGGCGCGACGAGATCTTCGAGGTCTTCCAGACCCACGACATCAAGCAAGTCTATCACGTGCCCGACGCGGGCCATTCGCGGCTGATCGAGCATTGCCAGCGCTCGAACTCGATCCGCACCGTGCCGCTCACCACCGAGGAGGAAGGCATCGGTCTCGCTGCCGGTGCCTGGCTGGGCGGTCAGCGTTCGGCGCTGCTGATGCAGAGCTCGGGCGTGGGCAACACCATCAACCTGATGGGGCTCACCAAGACGCTGCGCTTCCCGTTCCTGACACTGATCACCATGCGCGGCGAGTGGGGCGAGTTCAATTCCTGGCAGTACCCGATGGGTCAGGGGACACCCAAGGTGCTCGAGGCCATGGGTGTGCTGGTCTATTCGGTCGACAAGGACTCCGAGGTGAAAGCCACCGTCGACGCCGCGGCGCGCGCCGCCTTCAACGGCGGCCAGTCGGTCGCCGTGCTTCTGCGCCAGAAGCTGATCGGCATCAAGGATTTCGGGAAGAAGACCGCCAAATGAGCAAGCCCACCCTGCAGCGCCGTCCGCTGGTCAAGAAGATCCTCGACGGCGCCGATGACAACCTCCTGGTGATCGCGGGCCTCGGCTCGTCGAACTGGGACATCACCGACGCGGGTGACCGGCCGCTCAACATGCCGCTGTGGGGCGCCATGGGCGCGCCGGTCAGCATGGGTCTGGGGCTCGCCCTGGCGCAGCCCGACAAACGCGTGCTCGTGATCACCGGTGACGCCGACCTGATGATGAGCCTCGGCTCGCTCGCCACGGTGGCGACGCAGCAGCCGGAGAACCTCGCCATCGTCGTGCTCGACAACGAGAAGTTCGGCGAGACCGGCAATCAAGCCTCGCACACCAGCCCGCGCAACAACGGGCCCACCGACTCGGGCGCCGGCGCCGACCTTAGCATGATCGCCAAGGGCTGCGGCATCGCCGATGTCGGCACCGTGCGGGAGGCAAGCGATGTGGCGGAACTCGTGACGGCGGCGCGCAGCAGGAAGGGCCCGGTCTTCCGCCTGGTCAAAGTGATGGTCGAGAAGCTCGAGTTCGTGATGCCGCCGCAGGACGGTGCGCATCTGAAGGACAGGTTCCGTCAGGCATTGTTGGGGCACCCCTGACGGTCGTCGTTGCCGGCGTCAGCTCACCGGCTCGCCGGTGATGAAGCAGAAGACCCGGCCGTAAGTCTCGCAAAGATGGGTGCCGCGATCGGGCGTCGGCATGACGATGATCTTGCTCCTGGGCACGACCAGCCATTCGCGACCGTCCCATACGCGATAGGCGCCATCCTCATGAAGGAATGACTGGGCCGGCCGGCAATCGCCCTGCTTGCCGTCGACGGTTCCGTTGCAGCAGCGCGATCCGGTGTCGGGCTGCCGCAAGTCCTTGTACCAGTCGTGGTTCTCCGCATGTCCGTCGCCATGCCGTCCGGATGGCGCCGGCGACTGGGCCGTCGCAGGCCATGAGAGCAGTGCAACGCTGAGAACCAAGGCGCCTCGAGACAGAGATGTGATGCACATTTCTCCGGCCTCCTTCTGGCTCGCCATCATACCGCGAGGCGCCTGCCGGCTCTAGGGGCAAGCGGCGCCGGCAGGTCGGCGATGAGTGCCGCGAGGGCCGGCGCATGGTTCTCGGAATGCCATAGCGCCGCTGTCTCGACCTCGAACCCGCGCGCATCGAGCGCGAGGTAGCGTACATCGGGGCGCTGCAACTTCGACATGCATTGGGGTACGAGGGCGACACCGAGGCCGGCCGCAACCAGGCCGACGATGGTCTGCATCTGGATCGCCTCCTGCGCCAGATGCGGCGTGAACCCCGCCCTCCGGCAGGCGGCGATCGCAAGGTCGTAGAGGCCAGGCGCCAGTTCGCGCGGGAACTGGACGAAGGGCTCCGAGGCAAGCGCGCGCAGAGCGAGGCGCCGGCGGGCGGCGAGCCTATGATTGACCGGCACGGCTGCAATCAGCGGCTCGCGCAGGACCGGCCGCAGCGTGAGACCCGGCGCTGGCGACGGCAGGATCGAGAGCCCTAGATCGAGCTCCCCCGATCGCAGCAGCGCCTGCTGGCGATCGCCTGTCAGTTCCTGAAGCTTCAAGGCGATTCCCGGATGCTTCTGGCGGAAATGGCGAACCAATGGCGGCAGGATGCTGTAGTCGACAGTGCTGACGAAGCCGATGGCGAGCCGGCCGACCGTGCCCTGGGCGGCGCGGCGGGCATGGATGACCGCGGCCTCGGCCTGGCCGAGCAGGCGTCGCGCTTCCTCGAGCAGCACACGCCCCGCCTCGGTGAGTTCGACGCGCCGTTGCGTGCGCACCAGAAGCTGCGCGCCGACCTCGCGCTCGAGGGTGCGGATCTGGACGCTGAGCGGCGGCTGGGAGACGTTGAGCCGCCGGGCAGCGCGACCGAAGTGCAACTCCTCGGCAACAGCCACGAAGTAACGCAGACGGCGCAAATCCGGAATATTCATACCGATTCAGTATCACTGGAGGCCGATCAATATATTGGACCAGGGCTGGGCACGGGAGCAAGGCTGCCTCCTGAAGGAGCCTCGCCATGCCACGCTTCGACAAGACCCGTCTGCCCAGCCGCCACGTCACCGAGGGACCCGAGAAGGCGCCGATGCGCGCCATGATGCTCGGCACGGGCCTCGCCCCGGAAGACCTCGACAAACCCCTGATCGGCGTCGCCACCACCTGGAGCGAATCCTCGCCCTGCAACATGCCACTGCATGACCAGGCTCAGTTCGTGAAGATGGGCGTGCGCGAGGCCGGTGGGACGCCCTTCGAGTTCACCTCGGCCAGCGTGACCGACGGCATCGCCAACGGCCATCGCGGCATGAAGGCATCGCTGGTGTCGCGCGAGCTGGTCGCCGAATCGATCGAGCTTGTCGTGCGCGGCCATTGCTACGACGCGATTGTGGGCCTGGCAGGCTGCGACAAGACCCTGCCGGGCGTGATGATGGCGATGGTTCGCCTGAACGTGCCGTCGGTTTTCCTCTATGGCGGCTCGCTGCTGCCCGGCCATCTCGATGGCCGTCAGGTCGGCGTCGTCGAAGTGTTCGAAGGAGTGGGCTCGTACACCGGCGGCAAGATCGGCCGCGATGAGCTGCAGCGCCTGGAAGCGGCGGCCTGCCCGACGATCGGCGCCTGTCCCGGTCAATACACCGCCAGCACCATGGCCGCGGTGTCGGAGGCGATGGGCATCGCACTTCCGGGGTCCGGCTTCGTTCCTGCCGTAGACGCCCGGCGCGGCGCCATTGCCGCGGACTGCGGGCGAGCAGTGATGGAGCTGATCGCGCGCAACATCCGGCCGCGCGACATCGTCACCCGGAAATCGTTGGAGAACGCGGCCGCCGTGGTTGCCGCCTCGGGCGGGTCGACCAACAGCGCGCTTCACCTGCCGGCAATCGCCAACGAGGCGGGGTTGAAGTTCGATCTTGCCGACGTCGTCGAGGTGTTTCGCCGCACGCCCTATCTCGCCGACATGAAGCCGGCCGGGCGGCACATGGCGATCGACCTCTACCGGATCGGCGGCGTGCCCGTGCTGATCAAGGCGCTGCTCGACGGCGGTTACCTGCATGGCGACTGCCTGACGGTCACCGGAAGGACACTGGCGGAGAACCATGCCGGCATCGTGTTCCCGACGGGACAAGATGTGCTGCGCCCGGCTGAAAAACCGTTCTCGCCGAGCGGCGGCGTGGTCGGCCTGAAGGGCTCGCTCGCTCCCGAGGGTGCGATCTGCAAGGTCGCGCATCTGAAGCGACGCGCGCTCGTCGGCCCGGCGCGCATCTTCGAGTCGGAGGAAGACTGCCTCGCCGCCGTGCTGCGGCGCGATTACAAGACCGGCGAAGTTCTCGTCATCCGCTACGAGGGTCCGCGCGGCGGGCCTGGCATGCGCGAGATGCTGGCGACGACATCTGCGATCTATGGCCAGGGCATGGGCGAGGAAGTGGCGCTGGTGACCGATGGGCGGTTCTCCGGCGGCACCCGCGGTCTCTGCGTCGGTCATCTCGGACCCGAAGCGGCCGTCGGCGGCCCGATCGCCCTCGTCAAGGATGGCGACATGATCGCGATCGATGCCGATGCCGGCACGATCGACCTGCTGGTCCCCGCGGCCGAGCTCGAGGAACGCCGGCTGCACTGGAAACCGCGTCCCACACCGCATCCGACGGGCGCGCTCTGGCGCTACGCGCAGACCGTCGGCAACGCGGCCGGCGGCGCCGTCGTGCATCCCGGCGCGAGCGCGGAGAAAGTGAGCTACGCCGACGCCTGAGGGGCCGTTACAGTGAGGGCATGAGCCGGGCCAGACGCATTGTGATCTGCGGTGGCGGCGCGATCGGCGCCGCCATCGCCTACTTCCTCAGTGTGAGGGGCGCTCAGCCCATCGTCGTCGAGCGACATGAGATCGCCGGCTCGGCATCCGGAAAGTCGGGCGGCTTCCTGGCGCTCGACTGGTGCCGCGGCAGCCCGCTCGACCGGCTGGCGCGGCGGAGCTTCGCATTGCATGCCGAGCTCGCCGACGCCCTCGGCAATCCATGGGGTTATCGACGGCTCGACACCTATGGCGGCCATGCGGTCGAAAACGGCGAAGCAGGCGGGCCGGGCGAGAGACCGTGGCTCTCCGAAGCGGTGACGCTCACGGGCCGGCTCGGCTCACCCCAGACCACGGCCTTGGTCGAGCCGCGCGCCTTCACCCGAGGCCTGATCGCCGCCGC
>CADECW010000148.1 GCA_902825855.1 uncultured Rhodospirillales bacterium
TGTCAAGCACTGAGGTCACGGGTGCCAATTTCGCGAGCTGCTGGCTCCGCCCTAGACCAGCGGCACGTAGTCGTATTCGCCCACGCCCTGGAGGATCAGGAAGGTGAGCGACGTCGTGCCGGCATTGGTCACCAGGTGCGGCCGGCGGGCAACGGCGACGTAGCTTTCGCCCACACCCAACCGCACCTCTTGCTTGGGCTGCTGCAGGAAAAGCCGCATCTCGCCTTCCAGGACATAGAAAGTGTCACTGATGTTGCTGTGATAGTGCCATGGCACGGTTTGCGTCGGCGAGAGCTGCAGTTCGCTGATGCGAAAGCCCGGACGCTCGGCGTGGCGGTCGCGGCGCTCCACCTCGTACAGGTGGCTCGCGTCCTTGACGGGCTGAAGTCTGTGCTCGGCCTTCATATCGATCATCCTTTCGCAAGGGACCCGGACCCATTATGAACCCCGCCATGATCACGATCTATGGCGTCCACCGCTCCCGCGCCTCGCGCACCATCTGGCTCGCCCACGAGCTCGGCATCCCCTTCAAGCTGGTCCCGGTAATCCAGCGCTACCGGCTCAAGGAGCCGGTCCCGACGGACGTGGTGCACACCAAGTCGCCGTCCTTCCTCGAGGTCAATCCCAACGGCCACATCCCGACCCTGGAGGATGACGGCTTGGTGCTGCACGAATCGCTTGCCATCAACCTTTATCTCGCCAAGAAGCATGGCGGTCCGCTGGCGCCGTCCAATGTCGGCGAGGATGGCTTGATGAGCATGTGGTCACTCTGGGCGGCGACCGAGGTCGAACCGCACTCTTTGTCGATCGCTCAGAATGGCCCGACGGCCGAAGCGATCGATGCCCTGCGCGGCCCCTTCGCGGTGCTGCAGGAAGCGCTTTCCAGCGGGTTCCTGGTCGGCGATCGTTTCACCGTGGCTGACATAAACGTCGCGGAGGTCGTGCGCTACGCCGACGGCGCCACCCAACTCTTCAAGGAAGCGCCCCGGGTAAAGGCCTGGTTTGAAGCCTGTCGCGCCCGTCCTGCCTATCGCAAGATGTGGGATGCGCGCGAGAGGGAGCCGGCCTGAGTGGCTGGCGCTCCGCTTCTCGGCTGCCATGGCAATGATGCGGTGCGAAAAGCCGTTTCCAGCCAGGCTGGGCATGGCCTAGGCTTGGTTACGCGGCAAGCTTTCGGGACCGCCGCGGATCAGGTCATGGCGGCCATGACACGGCTCGGCGCTTAGCGCCGTGCGGTCGCCGGCCAAGGGCAGAACATCTATGAGGATTCTCGCGGAAACGGCGGAGCGCAGCATCGTGACGGTGCTGGCGGTGGATACCGTCAATTCCACCGGCCACATTGCCGGCGACGATCCTGACGATGCCCAGGAACTGCTGGACCGAATATTCGAACATCTCGACGGAACGATCAGGCGCGCCGGCGGCCTGATGGTGAACTATTCGGGCGATGGCGGCATCGCTGTCTTCGGCTGGCCGACGTCGATGGAAGACCATGCCGATCGCGCCTGCGAGACGGCATGGCTGATCCAGCATCCCGGTACCGAGGCGGGCCGTATCCGCGACATGCTGAATCGGCCGATTCGCTTCCGCGTCGGCATCCATTCCGGCCTCGTCGGCTTGCGACGCATGGACATGGAGATCGGGTCGAGGCTGGATCCGGTCGGCGGCACCGTTCATATCGCCGCCGCTTTGCAGAAGATAGCGCCGCCCGACAGCATCGTCGTGAGTTCGAAGACCATCGAACTGTGCCGCTCGGTGCTCGAGCTGACACCGCTCGAAGACGTCAAGATCCTGAAACAGATCAATGCGAGTGCTCACAGGCTGGGTGGACCGCCCGTCGCACGGGGAATCGATGACAGCGGTTCGCGCACCTACCGGACCCCCCTGATCGGCCGCCAGCGCGAACGCGACTCGGTGCGGCAGGCGCTCGCCAGGCTTGATCGCGGCTGCCGAGCAATCGCCGTGATCGGTGAGCCCGGCATCGGCAAGAGCAGGCTGGCGGCCGCCGCCATCCAGGATGCCCAGCAGAGCAGCAAGCTCGTCCTGATCTTTCGCGGAGATTCCCAACGCCGTACGACGCCGTACTCGGCCGTGCGTTCGCTCATGCTGGCGGCCTCCTCGCTCGGCGAGGCGGCGTCCGACGATGACATCGTCGCCGGCTTGTCAGCGGCTGGGATCCAACACGTCAGGGACGGTCCACTGGCTACCGTGCTGCTGGCCAAGGCCGGTGGCGCAGACGGGCCGGGCCAACTGACCCAGACCCAGGTCGCACGGGCGCTCGTCGAGGCACTGGCGACACTGACCGCAGGCACATCGACGCTGGTCGTGGTCGAGGATCTGCATCTCCTCGACCTGGAAAGCATCAACTGCCTGCGCTTGATGGGCGAGACCACGACGTGCGCGCCCTGCACGCTGCTGGTGACGGGACGACCGGAGTCGCTTGCCGAGGCACGCGACATCGCCCCCACTGTCCTGCAGCTCGACTCACTGCCTCGCGCCGAGATGCGCGAACTTGCCCATCGCCTGTGGCCGCCGGACGCACCGCAACCGGCGATCCTGGAGACCGTTCTGGACCGGTCGGACGGTGTGCCCTTCGTGCTCGAACAGATAGTGCTGTCGATAGAAGACGCCCCCGGCGAAGGCATCAACCTCGTGCCGCAGAGCGTCCAATCGGTGATCCATGCCCGATTGAACCGCCTTCCCCCGCAGGCCAAGGAGTGCGCCCAGGCTCTGAGCGTGCTTGGCAACGAAGTCGAGATCGATGTTGCCTTGCGGGTGTTGAGCAAGGATGGCGAGACGCTCCTGCGCGACTGCGCCGAGCTCCAGCGCCTCGACATCGTGCAGCCGTCGATCGGCACGTCGATCCGGTTCCGGCATGCCATCGTCGCCGAGGCCTGTGCCGAGACGGTGCCGGGTCCGCGGCGGCGGGAACTCCATCGCGCCGCGATCGCCGCGATTACCGCGACTCATGCCGATCTCGGAGCGCAACTCGAACGCCTGGCGTTCCACGCTGAGAGCGCGCGCAATGACGAGCAGGCACTCGAGTATCTGTACCTGGCAGGACTGCGCACCCGGCGCACGTCGTCAACCGGCTCTCTCTTCCTCATCTTTCAGCGCGCGATGGAATGCGTCGCGAGGATCGGCGAGCCGGCAGAACGACGCTTCGTGGACTTCGTGCTGATGGCGTTCGCCCAGCTCCTGCAGATCGGCGAGTTCAGCAAGATGAACCCCTACTTGCCGCGCGCCCTGGAGCTTGCGCGGAGCCAGGGCCGCCAGGACAAGGTTTGCGCCGCCTTGTGCCATATGGGGCTGGTGAGCTGGTTCCAGGGCCGCTACGTCGACTGCCGCGAACACAGCGAAAGGGCGCTCGAGATCGCCACCGAGCTCGACAATCTCCCCCTGATATTCAGCGCCAAGTTCATGTTGGCCAGCGCGCTCTACGGGACCGGAGACATCAAGCACGCGATCGACCTGCAACTCGAGCTGCGCGAGATCCTTGAAGGCCCTCTGGAGGCAGCCCGCCTCGGCGCCGCCGCCATCCCTGCCTCGGTCGTGCGCGCCTACCTGGGCTGGTTCATGATGGAAGTGGGCCTCTACGAGGAAGGGTTGAGCCATGCCGAAAAGGCACTGGAGATCGCCACGCGGGAAGGTGAGCCCTACTCCGAGCTGCTTGCCCGGGTGGGACTGGGCCGCAACCTGCTGAAGCTGCGGCGCGACGGCGAGGCCGCGGATTGCCTGGAAATCGCGATCAATCTCGTCGATCACTACGGTTACGATCCGGCCCTGCCGCACGTCGTCGGCCTGCTGGCAAGCGCGTTGGCCCGGACGGGAGAACCGGCAAAGGCCGCACGGGCCGTCGAAGCCTGGCTGGCGCGCGGCCTCCAGGACCGCACCGGCCGGCTCGAGCTCTACTACCTGAACGCGGGCTACGCCGAAGCGTTGGCCCAGCTGGGCTCGCCGTCGGACGCTCTTGCCGCCATCAATCGCGCGCTCGATGTCGCGCGCAGCATCAGCAACCCGTGCCTGATCGTCCAGGGTCTTGGCGTGCGCGCCAGCCTGCTGACGGCCTTCGAGCCCGGTTCAGCGCAGATTTCTGCCGATCTCGACGAGCAGGCCAGGCTCTGCCGCCAATACGGTCTGGTGGCCGACGCGCCGCTCAAGATTTCTTCGGCCAGTCCGGTAGAACGCTGACGAACCGGGTCGCGAAGCCTACATTCACCTGCGCGATCTTCTTGAGTTCGCCACCGGGGCCCGCCACCTTCCTCAGTCCCTTCAGCCGCCCTGCGGCCTTGAGACACTCCGTGAGAAGATAGAGTGCGAGCTTGTCCCTGCCCCAGCAGAGGCGGCCGGGTGACTGCGAGTCGCCAAACAGCAGGTAGTCCGCGAGGTTACGCTTCGGACCAGGAAGAATGGGATCGAGCGAGAACTGCCTGGGTTGGTCGAAGGCGACAGGATCGAAGCAAGCCAGGCCGACGAGAGCGGCAATCCAGTCGCCTTTCTTGACCATGTCCTTGCCGTACTGCTCATCCTGCTCGGCGCGGCGCATCAGCAGCTTGACCGTGGGATTGAGTCGCCAGGTCTCATAGAGCAGGCGCTCGATTCCCTCGTCGAACTTCGCCTGTGACGGTGTCACCTTCATGATCAGCTGAATGAGCGACGACAGGTCGATGCCGGCACCAAGTGCCGTATGGACCACTGCTCCCAGCGTCGGCGCGATGACGATCGCCGAGCTTGCGACTTCCAGCAACAGCATGCGGACGAGGCCGTAGTATGCCTCGGATGAAAGCGCACCGGGATTCGCCGGGTTCGTGAAGGTGGCCTCCAGCGATACGAACGCTGCCAGCAGATTGGTCTCCGGCGGGAGTCGCCGCGCCCTGGCCTTTGCGATCAGCATATCGATATGCGTCAGGAACTCCCGGCCTGCCTGCACGCCGAGCGCCTTCAGCTCGTCCTGCTGCAGGTAGTTGCCGACGATGTCGACGAACATCAGGATCGACCAGACCTGCCACGTCGCCAGGCCGACGTCTTCGGGCTTGCTGCCTTTGACGGTGGCGAGCCAATCCGGGTCGACCTGCATCACGTGCTGACGAGAGAAACGCAACGCGACGGCCATCTCCGTCAACCAATCCGGCCCAGGAGTGCCGAACAACTCGCTGATGACATTGTAGGTCGTGACGGATCCCAGGTCGTAGACGATGTCGATCGTCCGGTGGGATGCCGCTCGCCGCAGCGTCGCTTCGATGTTCCGCTTGGTCGATCGCGCCAGGCGCACGTAAACGGGCTCCTGGGGTGTCGACAGCGCTGCCCAGCCTGCCTCCAGGATCTTGGTCATGAGCGCTCGCTTGGGCCCTGTGATTGCATCCGGCTGCGTACTGACGATCATGTCCTGGCCAGTGCTGATGGTCCGGACGGCCTCCTGGTAGTGGGGAACCGAGGTGACCATCCGGTTGGCGGCATCGAGCCGCATGCCCAGTGCTCTTTTGACATGGGCAAGTCGGGCCACGAACGCTACAGGTGCGGCCCCGGGGTCGCTGGCAGCCGCCGTTGGCAAGCCGACGCGCACGACGTCCTTTGCTCCTGTGAAAATCTGGCGGGCATATGCCTTCAGACGCTTCTCGTCGAGGAGCGCGGGAGCCGCGGCATCGCCCATGCTGTAGCCCTCGTAGGGCAGGTCCGCCGCGTCGACGGCGAACTTCTCGCCATGCGCGAGCGCGCGCATGGCCTTGACGCCCGGAGCGAAGAAATAGTCGCCGCCACGCGTGATCACGAAATGCGGCAACCCCGTCACCGGCGCCACGGCACCGCTTTCGAGGAAGGAATCGGTCGGCCTGCCGAGATTGGCGCCGGTCAAGGGACAACGGTTGAGACCTGCCTGCCCGAGGATCTCGCCCTTGTTGAGCCAGTCGCCCTGGATCACCTCGAACTGCAGGTCCAGGCGCGAGTTCGCGGCGATGAACAACAGGCCGCGCTTGCGACCGTCGCCCGGCGAATCCATCGGCAGCAGCGACCCGCCATAGGCCATGCCGCGGCGCAGGATACGATGGCGACGCACGTCGTTGGTCCCACCGATGTCTCGTGGATTGGAGCGACGGACATGCGACCCCAGGGGGCAACGCCGCCCGTTCGGATCGTCCACGGCGTAGCGGAAATCGTTGAGAAGCCCGTCCGGATCGTTTCCCAGATCCCGCTGCGCATCGGGCGCAACGGTCAGCGGTGTGCCGTTCGGCCAGCGTCCGACGAACTGCGCGGCGAGTCTGTCCTGGGCCACACGATCGTTTGGGCGTTGGCTCGCCAGATAGGCACGAAACGCCGCAACGTCCTGCTCGAGCTTGCGGAAGACCAGAAACGTGCTGCCGTCCCGCAGAAGCTTGTGAACAGGCAGGTGGTGCTCGTTGCCGTCCTCGTCCGGCTCACTGAGGTAGATCTCGCCATGAGCGACCGGCGTCCAGGTGCCGTTGCGACCCGGCGTGCCGCCGCCCGGCAGCGGATCGCCGAGGTTCATGTCGACGAACGGCTGGCTTATGCCGTCGCGAAAACCGAAATGCTCCATGCGATACGGCGCACGAACGGCCCGCCCCTTGCCGTCGAGAAGATAGGGATCCTCGCCGAGCTCGACATGCAGCACCTCGATGCCCAGCGGCAGGCACAACAGCGTCATGATGCTACGCAGCGTCTCGCCCCACCCGTTGGTGCCGGTACTGTCGTTGAAGGCGCATACATCGTCGCGCAGCCGTCGACGCGAATCCTCCGAGATCGCCTGGTCGTCGCCGTCGACGAGATAGCCGCCGGTAAAGTAGCCGTGGACGCAATCGAGCCCGAGGACTCCCTCCCAGTTCTCCGGCGCGCTTGGTCCGATGTCGCCAAGCCGCTCGGCGCGTGCCGCCATGCCCTGCTTGAAGGCTTCAGGAAAGGAAGCCAGCGTCGGCTCGCTCAATTGCAGCGCCTTCAGACCCGAAAACGTAAAGGCGAAGTTGATCGGAACCGGATCCCACTGCCTTTCGACCTGCTCGCGGTCGCGTGTCAGCCCGATTTCCCTAGCCTCGCTCCGCAGCACGGCGGGGCGGACCACGCCATCCTTCGGTCCAGCCTGGGCAGGTGCGAGTTGTCTAAGCAACTCGTAGGCGAACGCCCCCAGCAGGCCGCCCGACAACGCCTTGCGGCCAGCGGCGCTTGCGGTGTCGCCGAACTTCGCCACGAAGGCATTGAAGTTGGCGGGGTTCGACAGCGTGACAAACGCCGCCCGCGCAAACGCCGGATTTGGCGGCGTGCCAAGGCCTGTCGGCGGCTTGTCGAACGTGCGCTTCGAAAAGTCCTCAATGGCCTTGAAGAGAGACTCGTACGCCTGCCGGTCGGGACCGGCTTGCGCCGGCATCTGGATGCCCGCCCTTTCGCACTCCGCCCGGAGAGTTTTCCAGAAAGCATCCGAGTCGGCCTCGACGAGGACTTTCAGCCAATCCAGGAAGAGCTGGGTCGGCGCCAGCGGGTCGTCCAGCTTGGCTGGCGCCGCGCCGGCCGCTGCCGTGGCATCGAGTGCGAGCGCCACCTGCTTCAGGTTTGCCGCTACGCGGGCTGCGGACTGTATTCGGAAGAAGAAGAACAGCGACCAGTTGCGAGTCTTGCCGTCGACAAAGCGTGACGCCCGGCCGAGATGGGCCTGCACGGCAGTCGCCAGCCTCGAAGATGCCGGCGGCAGCCGGCTCGCCTCACCATCGTGTGCCATCGCCGTCCCCGTTCAGCCCTGCGGTTTATAGATGCCACCGGGCGAGGGAAAGTCGCCGGCGTATTGTTGCGTCTGCGCCAGGAATTGGTCGAACAGGTCGTCCATGGATTTCGCGCGCGATCCGTTGCCCGGGCGCACCTTGGCGACGAATTCGTCGAAGCGACGCTTGAAGTCCTGAAGCTGCTTGATGCGCACCAGCGTGAGATCGCCATAGCGTGAGTAGAAGAGATTTGTGTCGATCTGATATCGCTTGATCCACGACCAGAACGATTCGAAGTTCCGCGTCGTGCCAAAATCCTCGCAATTGCGGAACAGCGCGTCGAAATCGTCGGCGATGAACTGGGCGATGTCGCGGAAGTAGACGCGGATGTCACCGTCGAACTCGACAAGGGTCAGAAGCCACGAGCGAAACGTCGCCGGCGTCGTGCCCGGAGCGTCGAGCGTGACGTAGTCGTCGAACGGCTTCGGGACCTTGCCCTTCGCAGTTTCGTCGTACTGCACCCCAGGCACGTCAGAATAGACCAGGTACTGCTCAGGCCGGAGAATGATCATCCTGCCGAAATGGATGGTGCGGATCCTGTCGAGCTCGATCGGGATTCCCTGCTGAACCCGGGCCGTGAGGTTATCGATCGAGAACCGAAGACGCTCTTCGTAGGTCCGGCGCTCGCCCGGAACACGACCGAGCTTGATCGGAGCCAGCACGGCGATCTCTGATACCTGACCAACCGTCTTGGACTTCACCCAATTGAGTGGCGTGGAAGGAGGCATGCGGCGACCTGACTGCTGTTGGATCAAACCGTCGAGGCCTGCGCAGCCAATCGCTCCGAGCTGGTGGTGATGATGGTGCACCGCCTGCCAGAACCGCCAGCAAGGCGAACGGCAGGCGCAACTCTAGCGCCATGCCGGGACCCATCTGTGCGAAAAATCACAGAGCGAGCGCCTCTCGATCGCCTCGACAGTTCAAAGTGGCCGCCGGCGATGGGCACCGTCGTCGAACAGTCTGGCCAGGCGCTGTTTTCCAATGGTCCCCAGAATGCGGACCAGGCTTGCGCTCACGCCGCCAGCACCAGCCGATCGGCCGCAGCGGCGAAACCGAAGCTTTCGTAGAAGCGCCTGGCCTTTCCAATGCCGACGACGGCCTCGACCTGTGCAGCGCGACGCTGGCGTGCCCATTCCACCGCGGCCGCCAGCAGGCGCCGTCCGATCCGCTGGCCGCGCTGGTCGGGATGAACCACCAGGTTGTCGACTTCGACCACCTTGTGCATGCCGCCTCCCGCTTTAGGCATGATCCGCGTCAGCAACACTGCGACACCCAGCACGCCGATCTCGCTTTGCGCGACCAGCAGCGTCGTGCCCGGCGTCTCCAACCAGGTCAGCACCTGCTCGCGAGCATGTGCAGCGTCGTCCAGCAATGCGGCGAGCGCCTCGCAGTCACGCGGCCCCGCCAGGCGCACGCGTATCGACGGCGGTAGCGCCGTTCCGTGTTCAGCTTCGATGATCGACATCTCGTCCTCCGTTTGCGGTCCCGCCGCGGCCCGGAGGCCCTCTCCAGAAACACAGAAGCCGCCGGGAAGCGGCGGCTTCGTCAGGTCACAACCCTTCGCGCCGCCTATTTCAGCAGCGTAAAGTACCAACCCTTCTGGAGCAGGTTCGTGGTCATGTGCATTGTATAAGCCGGCGAGTGTGGCGCTGTCAACGCACGCTCCATTGTCGTCGCGCCGACAAATGCTTCCTTCGACAGCCGCCGACGACCGTGGCGCCCTACTCGGCCGCCACCGCCATTGCCTGCTTAAGCCCCGGCATGGTGAAGCCGAGCTTGTCGAGCTTGGCGATCATGTCCTTGCCAGCCTTCTCGTCGGTCTCCACCAGCGGCGGGCGTACCGGCGTCCAGGAGGCGTCACTGCCGTAGTGGGCGACGCAGTACTTCAGCGCCGGGATCATGACATAGCCCTGCATGACGCCGCGGACTTCGTTGATCCAGCTCTGCAGCTTCTCGCCCTCGGGCGTGGCGTATTTCTTGTAAGTCTCGGCGATCTTGCCCGGGTTGATGTTGGCGGTGGCACTGATGCAGCCCGCGCCACCCGACTTGATGTTTTCGATCAACGGCTTCTCGTTTCCCGAGAAGACGTCGAAGCCGTCCTTGGCGAAGGCGTCGATCATGCTCTTGGTGTGCGCCCAGTCGTCGGCACTGTCCTTCATGCCGGCGATCTGCTTGGGGTAGGCCTTCATCAACCGCTCGACCAGCTTATGGGTGATCGGCACCGCCGACACCGGCGGGATATGATAGAGATAGACGCGCAGGCGGTCGTCGCCGACCCGCTGCACCACCTCCGAGAAGAAGCGGAACAGCCCCTCTTCCGGCACGCCCTTGTAGTAGAATGGCGGCAGCATCAGCACACCGCCGACGCCGAGCTTGGTGGCATGCGCGCTGACTTCGGCCGCTTCGTTGATCGAGCACGCGCCGGTGCCCGGCATCATGCGGTCGGTCGGGACGCCGGCCGAGACGATGGCCTCGAGGAGCCCCATGCGCTCCTTGGCCGACATCGAGTTGGCTTCCGAGTTGGTGCCGAACACCGCGAGCCCGCAATCCTGGCTGAGCAGCCACTTGCAGTGCGCAATGAAGCGTCCGACATCGGGCGACAGGTCGCGCTTGAAGGGGGTGACGACGGGCGAAAGAACGCCTTTGATCCGCGCTGCGGCCATGATTTGATTTCTCCGAGGAGTGGCGCGCCCTTATTGCAACGAAGCGCCGGAGACGTCCAGTGGCAGAAATCCTTCCCCAAGATGGCACAGCAGGCACCTTGATCGGCCGGATCCAGAGTCCAGCCGGCCCGAGTGTCGTCGTTGTGCGCGCCGAGGGCGTGTTCGACATCACCGCGGCCGCGCCGACCGTGGCCGATCTCTGCAACGCCGCCGATCCCCTGGCAATTGCCCGCAGCAAGGGTGAGCGTATCGGCTCTCTCCACGAGGTGATCCCGGCCCTGCTCGCCCCGATCGACTTGCAGGCCATCAAGGCGGCCGGCGTGACCTTTGCGGTCAGCCTGCTTGAACGCCTGATCGAGGAACACTCCAAGGGCGATCTCAGCCGTGCCGACCAGGTGCGCAAGGAACTGAACTCCCTGATCGGCGCCGATGTCACGAGCATCAGACCCGGCTCACCCGAGGCCGAGGCGCTGAAGAAGACCTTGATGGCCCGCGGCGCCTGGTCGCCCTATCTCGAGGTCGGCATCGGGCCCTACGCCGAGATCTTCACCAAGGCACAGCCGATGGCTGCCGTCGGCTACGGCGCGGAGATTGGCATCCGCTCGGACTCCGACTGGAACAACCCCGAACCCGAGGTGACTCTGGTCGTCAGCGCCAAGGGTACGATCGTCGGCGCCACGCTCGGCAACGACGTGAACCTGCGCGACATGGAGGGACGCAGCGCCCTCCTGCTCGGCATCGCCAAGGACAACAACGCGTCCTGCGCCATCGGCCCCTTCGTCCGCCTGTTCGATGCGACGTTCTCACTCGACGACGTGCGCAAGGCCAAGGTCGACCTCGAAGTCACCGGTGTCGACCAGTTCCGCCTGCGTGGCTCGAGCGACCTGTCGAAGATCAGCCGCGACCCGACCGACCTGGTGCACCATGCCATGGGCGACATGCACCAGTATCCCGACGGCATGGTGCTGATGACCGGCACCCTGTTTGCGCCGACGGAACAGCGCAAGCCCGATGGCCACGGCTTCACGCACATGGTGGGCGACATAGTCTCCATCAGCTCACCGAAGCTCGGGACGCTCACCAACCGCGTCAATCATTGCGACAAGATCGCGCCATGGACCTTCGGTGTTTCGGCGCTGATGCGCAATCTCGCGTCCCGAGGGCTTTTGTGAGCGACCTGACCCGCCTGCCCGCCTCGGTCCTTCGCGAGCAGATCGCAGCCAGGAAGCTCTCGCCCGTCGAGCTCACGGACGCAGTGCTCGCCCGCGCCGAGAAACTGCAGCCCGTGCTGAACTGCTTCATCACCATCGCCGCCGACCAGGCGCGCGCAGCAGCAAAGCGGGCCGAGGACGCGGTCATGCAAGGCAAGCCGCTCGGCTTGCTGCACGGCATCCCCTTCGCCGCCAAGGATCTGGTGAACACCGCGGGCGTACGCACGACCTTCGGCTCGCTGCATCACGAGGACAATGTCCCAACGGAAGACGCAGTCTCGGCGGCGCGCATGAAGCAGGCGGGCGCTATCCTGTTCGGGAAGACGACGACGCCGGAGTTCGGCCACAAGGCGTTGACCGATGCGCCGCTGTTCGGGCGCACGCGCAATGCCTGGAGCGCGGAACGCACGTCCGGGGGCTCGAGCGGCGGTGCTGCAGTTGCCGTCGCCGCCGGCATCGGGCCGATCGGCATCGCCACCGACGGCGGCGGCTCGACGCGCATTCCAGCGGCGGCCAACGGCGTGGTCGGGCTGAAACAGAGCAACGGCGTCATCCCGCACAGCCAGGTCGCTGACGCCTTCGGCAACTACACCTACGTGACCCCGATGACGCGCACGGTGATGGACACCGCGCTGATGCTGCAGGCCATGGCAGGACCTCACCCCTCCGACCCCTGGTCGATCGGCGTGCCGCCGCAGGACTACATCGCGGCGGCGCGATCCGAAGGTGACTTGTCGGGCAAGCGCATCCTGTTCAGCGTCAGGTTCGGCAACACTTTCGTCGCCGAAGAGGTGCGCGCTGCATTCGCGCAGGCCTTGGGCAAGCTGAAGGACCTCGGTGCCGAGCTGATCGAGCTGGAGGACGAGCTCCCCAATATGGAGCCGATCTGGAAGGTGCTCAATCACACGACCTGGCGGGCCCGCTTCGACCATCTTCTGCAACGCAAGGACAACCGGTTGTCCTCGTCGCTCGTCCGCCAGGTCGCGATGGCCGCCGACTGGAGCGGCACCGACTATCAGCGCGCCATGTTCCAACGCACCGACCTCTTCCGTCGTATCCAGGGCTGGTTCGAGACCGCCGATTTTCTGGTGACGCCGACGCTGTCGCGCACCGCACTGCCGCTCGAACAGGACCTGTTCGAGCCGATCACGATCGACGGCGTTGAGGTTGGCGAGCTCAGGAGCAACTGGTTCCCCTACACCATGCCGTTCAACATCACCGGCCATCCCGCCATTACCGTGTGCTGCGGATACGACGGCGACGGCCTGCCGATCGGCCTGCAGTTTGTAGGCCGCTTCCGCGACGAAGCCTCGGTGCTGCGTGCGGCTGCACTCTACGAGGCGAGCGAACGCTGGCTCGACCGATGGCCGGACCTCTGAGGCGGCCGCCGCCGCTTTCGGCCGAGGAAATCCAGGCGCGTGTGCTTCATCGTGACGGCCTGGTCCTGGTGATCGACAAGCCGGCGGGCCTGGCCGTGCATGCCGGCCCCAGCAAGGCGCCCAATCTCGAGGAGTGCTTCGACGCGCTGCGCTTCGGGCTGCCACGGCCGCCGGCGCTCGCCCATCGCCTCGACGCCGACACGTCGGGCGTGCTGGTGCTGGGGCGTCATCCCAAGGCGCTCAGCAAGCTCGGTCGCCTCTTTTCCGGCCGCGACACCGAGAAGACCTACTGGGCCGTCGTGCGCGGCGCTCCACCGGCCGACGAAGGCGTGTTCGACCAGAAGCTTCTCAAGGTGAACACGCGAAGCGGCTGGTCAGTGAAGGTTTCCGACAAAGGCCAGGCGGCACTGACACGCTACAGGGTGCTGGGGCGCGGGCCGGACATGACCTGGCTGGAGCTGAAGCCGGAGACTGGCCGTACGCACCAGATCCGCGTGCACTGCGCCGCTGCCGGGTGCCCGGTGATCGCGGACCGGCTCTACGGCGCGGCCGAGACCGGTCAGCAGCTCCATCTGCATTCGCGAGGCATCGTGCTGCCGCTGTCGAAAAGCAAGCCGCCGATCGTGGTCGAAGCGCCGCCGCCGGCGCACATGATCGAGGCGCTGAGACAGTGCGGCTACAAACCTGTCCTCTCGGTCATCCCGACCGGAGCCGAGCGCAGCGAGGCGTAGCGGGACCTGCTCATTTTGATGCGTCGACAAGAACAGGTCCCTCGACTGCGCCGCCCTTCGGGCGGCTT
>CADECW010000149.1:0-11602 GCA_902825855.1 uncultured Rhodospirillales bacterium
CGGCAGGACTCAGAACTCTCCGCTGCGATACGCCTCGTCCAGCCGCTTGGCGTCCTCTTCCGAGAGTTCCGGCCAGGCATCTCCGCGCTTGCGCAGCTTGCCGTCGAAGTTGGGCTTGCGCTTCTCGTTGAAGGCCTGCCGGCCCTCCTCGCCGTCGATCGTGGTCTGAATGAGCATTGAGTTGATCAGGTTCTGCACATGCCACGCCTGGTCGGTCGGCAGGTCGCCGAAGCGCACCACGAACTCCTTCATCATCCTCACCGCAACGGGCGGCAGGGTGCAGATCCGGCGCGCAATCACCTCTGCCCGCTCCAGCAACTGCGCGTGCGGGACGACTTCGTTGATGAGGCCGATCCGCAGCGCCTCCTGCGCGTCGAACGGGTCGTCCGTCAGCAGGATCTTCATGGCATCGATGTAGCGCAGCTGCTTGACGAGCAGGCTGGCGCCAGGCCCATGGCCCAGCCAGCCCTGGGTCAGGAGGGCGAACTTGAAGCGCGCATGCTCGGCGCTGGCGATCCGGATGTCGGTCGACGCCAGCAGGGTGTAGAGACCGGCACCCGCGGCCCAGCCATTCACCGCGGCGATCACCGGCTTCCAGACTCGCGGATAGTGATCGCCCATGCGTCCGTCGACGCCGGTCTTCTGGCCATGCACGGTTCCGGCCAGCGGCCAGAAGATCCGCTGCGTTCGGAGATACTCGCGCTCTTCTTCGGTGATGTTCTCCCTCGGCGCGAGATTGTGGCCGCCGCAGAAGTGGGTATCGCCCTTGCCGGTCAGGATCGCGCAGCGGATCGAGCGATCCTCCCAGAGATCGATCCATGCGTCGGAAATCGCGTCGGATGTCGGTTTGTCGAGGATATTCGCCTTGGCAGGGTTGTTCAGCGTGATGTAGGCGACGCCGTCGCGCTTCTCATAGTCGATGGGCAAACGGTCCTCCTCCCATGAAAAGTGGCAGAGCGTGCACTCGGTTCGGATATTGTAGGATTCCAATCTAACGGCCAAGGGAGAGCCCGATGCGGATGCAGCCAATGGTCATCGGCCATCACTACATGGCGGCGGCCGGCCAGTATCTCGCGACCGAGGCGGCGCATGCGATCCTGCGTGCCGGCGGCAATGCCATCGATGCCGGCGTCGCGGGCGGCATTGCGCTCGGCGTGGTGCACAGCGACCAGGTGCAGTTCTCCGGCGTCGCGCCGATGCTGATCTACCTGGCCGATCGCGACGAGACGGTATCGATCGCAGGGCTCGGGTGGTGGCCGAAGGCGCTCAATATCGAGACGTTCATCCGTGATCACAACGGCACGATCCCCGTCGGTCTCCAGCGCACTGTGGTGCCGGCGGCGCCCGACGCCTGGATCCTGGCGCTGCAACGCTACGGCACAATGAGCTTTGGAGAAGTCGCGGCGTCGGCCATCCGCTACGCCCGCGACGGCTTTCCGGTGCACAGCGTCATGGCGACATTCCTGGAGGACAAGGTCGAGGATTATCGGCGGTGGCCGCAGAACGTCGCGATCTTTCATCGCGACGGCGCACCGCTCAAGGAAGGGGATCGCTTGGTGCAGGCCGATCTCGGCCGCACGATCCAGTACATGGTCGACCAGGAGAAGTCGGCTTCGGGAAAGGGCCGCGAAGCCGGGCTGGCGGCGGCGCGCGATGCCTTCTATCGCGGCGACATCGCGCAAACGATCGCCAAGTATCACCGCGAGAATGGCGGGCTGCTGTCGGAGGCGGACCTCGCCGACTACCGCTCCGAGATCGAGAAACCACTCAATTACCGCTTCAAGGGGACCGATGTGATGAGCTGCGGTCCGTGGTGCCAAGGCCCTGTGCTGCTGCAGATGCTGTCGATGCTGGACTCGGTCGACCTCAAGTCTCTCGGCCACAATTCCAAGGCATATGTCCACCTGCTGGCCGAGGTCATGAACCTCTGCTTCGCCGACCGCGAGCGCTACTACGGCGATCCGCGCTTCGTTGATGTCCCTATGGAAACATTGCTGTCGCACGATTACACGCAGGAGCGGCTGAAGACGATCCGCGACGATCGCGCCTTCGGCGAGATGCCGCCCGCTGGTGCCGTTGCCGGTCATGTCGCGGGTCACGTACGCAAGCCGTCGGTGGCTGTCGCCGAGCCTGGACTGCCGGGCGACACCTCTTACGTCTGCGTCGTCGATTCGAAGGGCAATGCCTTTTCGGCGACGCCAAGCGACGTGTCGTGGGAAAGCCCGGTGATTCCCGGGCTGGGGCTCTGCCCGTCGTCGCGCGGCTCGCAGTCCTGGGCCGATCCCGGCCATACGTCCGTCGCCGCGCCGGGAAAGCGGCCGAGGCTCACGCCCAACCCGGCGATGGCCATGCGCAAGGGCGAATTCTTGATGCCGTTCGGCTCGCCCGGCGGCGATCTGCAGCCGCAGGGCATGCTGCAGGTCCTGCTCAATCACGTCGTCTTCGGCATGGATATCCAGCAGTCGGTCGAGGCGCCGCGCTTCATCACCCGCAACTTTCCCGACAGTTTCGAGCCGCACGCCTACTATCCCGGCCGTGTCGACATCGAGCAGGGGATCGGCCGGCCGACGGGCGAGGCGCTCGCCGCCATGGGCCACCAAGTGAACTGGCTTCCCGACCTTTCGCTCAAGACCGCGGGCGTCTGCGCCATCTCCGCCGATCTCAAGGGCGGCAAGCTCTACGGCGCGGCCGATCCGCGCCGCACCGGCCGGGCGATGGGTTGGTGATCGCCGCAGGGCCACTACCAACAGGTCGATCAAGGGGCCGTCGGCTGGCCTCCCAACTTCCCTGAAGAGGCACCATGACCAACAACCTTCGCTTCTCTGTGCTCGTGCTGCCGAACGTCGAGTGGCCGGATTTTCTGCGTCGCTGCCGGCAGGTCGAGGATCTGGGATTCGATTCCGTCTGCCTCGCCGACCATATCGTCGACTGGACCGGCGGCAACGGGCCCTGGTTCGAGCTGTGGTCGCAGCTTTCCGCCATAGCCCAGGCGACGACACGCATTCGCCTCACGACACTGGTCGCCCAGATTCCGCTGCGCAACCCGGTCCTGTTGGCATTGCAGGCGCTCACCGCCGACCACATTTCCGGCGGTCGGCTCGATGTCGGGCTCGGCATTGGGCTGGAGGTCGATCCGGCATATCGAATGATGGGCATCGAGAACTGGAGCGCGAAGGAACGCGTCGCCCGTTTCGGCGAATATGTCGAGATCGTCGACCGGCTGCTGTCGCAGGAGGAGACAACATTCCAGGGACGCTTCTACCGAGTTGATGCGGCGACGCTGCGCCCGCGTCCTGTACAGTCGCCGCGCCCGCCCATCGTGATCGCCGCGATGGGTCCCGTCATGCTGGGTCATGCCGCGCGCCATGCCGACGTCTGGAACAGCATAAGCTTCGCCGACACCTTCGAGGGCCAGCTCGAGGAGACGCGGCAGCGGCTGTCAGCGATGGATGCCCGCTGCGCCAAGATCGGACGCGACCCGGCGACCCTGCGGCGCTCTTATCTCATGTTCGATCCGACGGCACGCTCGAGCGGCGGCAAGATCAAGTACTACGAATCCGAGGAAACCTGCCGACACATGGTCGAGCAGGTGATTGCGCTCGGCATCTCGGACATCGGCTTCTACTACCCGATGCTGGACGAACAGCAGCCGACCTTCGAGCGCATTGCCCGCAACGTCCTGCCGGCGCTGAAAGCGGCGCACAGCTGACCAATTTTCCCGTCATGACGGGAGTGGGAAGCCATATGCTCGGCTCATCGCGATTGGTGCCAAGCAGCACTCGACGAAAGGGGTACGCTGGATCAGGTGCGACGGAACGGCGTGTAGTCCTTCAACGCGATGGCATTGGCCGCCTCGGCGATGCGCCTGGTGGAGCCGTCGATGACCGACTCGATTTCGCTGCCCGACAGCTCGGCGGGGGCCGTCGCCGGGTCCTGTGTCATGAAGGCCGCAGATTGGATCCCGAGCCGTTGGTTGGCGATAACGTAAGGTCTCAACAGCCGGTCATACTCGGCGAAGGCCGTCCGATGGTCTCCCGAGGCCGCGGCCAGTTCCCCAGCAAGTACGTATGCGCCGACAAGCGCGAGGCTCGAGCCTTGGCCTGACATGGGCGAAGCGCAGTACGCCGCGTCGCCGGTCAGGGCCACGCGACCGCGAGCCCACTCCTTCATATCGACCTGCGCGGCAACGTCGAAGTACCAGTCGGTTGCGTCGGTCATGAGCTCGAGGAGGCGGGGGACCTGCCAGCCAATTCCGTCGTAGACGGTCCTGAGCGCTTCCTCCTGCTGTCTACGATCGCGGAGGTCGATTCGGCGGCCGCCGGCCGCAAAGCCAAAGCATGCCTTGGCGCCGGCGGCGGCGCGAGTGGCCCAGAGGGCCGCGACCCGACCTACCTCGGAGTACTGCACCTCCATGCGATCCAGGCCCAACTCGTTGGGCACGGTGTACACACAAAGGTACATGCCGAGGTCGCGAAGGAACTCCGATTCATCGCCGAAGGCGAGCCGGCGGACGTTCGAGTGGAGCCCGTCCGCCCCGACGACCAGGTCGAAGGCCCGGGGCTTTCCACGCCGAAAGGTGACCTCGGCGCGGCCAGGCGTCTCAGTGATCGACTCGATGACGTCGTCGAAGATGATCTCGACTCCCGACGCTCGATCCATCAGGATTTGACACAGGTCGCCGCGCACGATCTCGAGATCACCGCCGACCCGATGACCGAACTGGTCACCGCTCAATTCGTTGATCACGGTGCCCGCGCGATCGACGAGCAGCGCGCCGCGCATCCGCGTGCTCGCCTCGACGACGGCATCGTGCGCACCCATCAGGCGCAGTACGTCGAGTGCAGAGCCCCGCACGTCGATCTTGTATCCGCCGGTAACCAGCGCTCCGGCCCGCTCGACGACGGTCGGATGGAAGCCGAACCGGCGCAGCCAGTAAGCCAAGGGCAACCCGGCAACGCCAGCTCCGGAGATCAGAATGTCCATCTCACCCCTGATGTAGATTGCGGCGCGCCAACTTCGCATCCTTCCACGCGAACCAGCGCATCGCGAGCGGCAGGAACCATGGATCGCCGCGATAGAGCGGCAGGGTGGGAAACGTGTCCTGCTCGAAGGCCGTGGCACCGTCCGGCAGGCCGAGGATCTTCTGTGCGATCTTCAGCCCGAAGAACGAGCCCATGGGAACGCCGGCGAAGTTGTAGCCCATTCCGTACCAGAGCCCGTCGTGGCGGCCAATGTGCGGCATCATGTCGAACGTACCGGCGCATTGCCCGGTCCACACGTGGCTGAGCTTGACGTCGGCGAGGTCCGGCAGGGCTCGCCTGAGCCGTCCATGCAGGAGGCCGGCGATGGCTGCGGGATCCTCGAGACCGTTGGCCGTGGCGCCACCGAACAGCAGGCGCGGCGAGTCGGGGGCCGGCCGGAAGAAATCGATGTCGAGGTTGGAATCGATCACCGTGCGCCGATGAGGAAGCTGCTTGGCAAGTAATGCCGGCGGCAGCGTTTCCGTCGCCGCCATGTAGCCGACAAAAGGAATGAGGCGCCGGGCGTGCCAGGGCAGGCTCTTCGGCGTGTAGCCGTTGGTGGCGACGATCACGTCTCGCGCTCGCGTCTGACCGCCGGCGGTAGTGATCTGGAAACGCTCGTTTGCCCGGCCGATCTGTCCGATCGCCATGACCTCGCGGCTGCCGAAGATCGCAACGCCGGCTGCCAGCGCGCGCTCCATGAGGCCGCGATGATAGAGACCGGGATGCAGCGATCCGAGATCGGGAATGACGGCGCCGCCGTGGTAGAGGTCGCTGGCCATTTCCTCGCGCAACCGCTCGCGCGGCAGCATGGAATAGGGCAGGCCGAGATCGGCTTTCATGCCGGCCAGTTCGCGGTCCAGCAGGGCATGATGTGCCGGTGATGTCGCCGCGATAAGCCGGCCACAGCGCACGGCATGGCAATCGATGCCTTCTTCCTGGATGAAGTCGAGCGTGCTCTCGTAGGCCGCCACCAGGTCGCGATAGATGGCGGCGGCATAGTCGGCGCCCTTGGAAGCCTTCAATTCGATGTAGGACTTCTTGAGCGTGCGGCCGAGAAACCCGGCGTTGCGGCGCGAGGCTCCGTAGCCCGGCCTTTCCCTATCGAAGACAGCCACGCTTCGTCCGGCGCGTGCCAGCGTCAGGGCGGCCCGCAGGCCGGTGTAGCCCGATCCGACGACGACTACGTCGTAGGAGTGAGCAAGCGCGCCACCGGCGGGCTCGCCAAGTGGTGCCGCGTCCCACCAATACGGAGCGTTCCGGAATCCGGTCGTCAACAGGTCGGTCATCAAACCGACCTGGTCACCGTTTCGGCCCGCCGCCCGGCCACACCGGATTTCTCGCCAGCTCGGGCCAGCCGGCCGGCGCGCCCGAGGCGGCGACGGCCTCTGCGACCGGCTGAGAGGACTCCCACTTCGCCGCGACGAAACGCATGCCGCTCACGGCGCCGCCGGCGTCGGAGGCGAGATGCAGCATGGGCGGCGCCATCTTCTCGGGGCGGATCAGCTGGCTGCGTTCCATCGATCCGTCGTCCGGCACCATTGGCGTGTCGGTGGGGCCGCCCGGCACCACGACATTGACGGTGATGCCGGTGCCTGAAAGTTCGCCGGCCAGGCTGGCGCTCCAGGCTTCCAGACCGGACTTGGCCGGGCCGTAGGGTGCAAAGCCAGGATTGAGCATGGTGAAGAAGCTGGTGGTGACGTTGATGATCCGTCCGAACTTCCGGGCACGCATGCCGGGCACGGCGGCGTGGGCCATGTAGAAAGGCCCGGAAAGATTGACCGCCATGAAGCGGGCCCACAGATCCGGCGCGATATCCTCGATCTGCACGACGCGACGCATATGGTCTTCGCGCACCGTGGTCATCCCGACCGCGGCATTGTTGACCAGCACATCGAGGCGCCCGAAGTGGCCGATCGTGCTGTCGACGCTGTCGCGACACGAAGCGGGATCCGAAACGTCCATGGGCAGCGCGATTGTGCGGTCGGCGCCGAGCTCGCCATGGAGGCGAAGCAGGGCTTCCTTCGAGGTGTCGCAAAGGGCAACCCGCAGGCCGGCGCCGACGAAGGCCCGCGCGAGGGCCTGGCCGATGCCGCCGGCGGCGCCGGTGATCAGCGCTACGCGGTTGTTGAGATCGGGTGCAGACATGTCAGGTACCTACAGTTCAGGAGAGCGCATAGAGTTCCTCCGCGACCTCCACGACTTCGCGTGTGCGGGTTATGCCGGTGCCCCAGACACGATCGAACTCGGCCATCTGCGCGGCGAGCGCCGAAGAATCGAGAATGGCTTCGGCCTCCTCGACAGTCGGAAACTCGTAGAGGGCGATGTGAACCAGGGGATTGGTCCGGCTCCAGCACCGCCACGCGCGCTCGGCCTTGTACTGCCGGACGCCATTGGGAAGGTGTTCGGTACTGTACCAACTGTCGAACTGCTGCCGATCGGCCATGTTGGTCAGTCTCGCCCGAATGATGAGAACGGCTGTCGCCATGGGCACCTCCGCAGCAGCGTTTGCCTCAGGTGGTAGAGAATATTTGCGGTCGGCGCCGCAGGGAAGCCGGCATCGTGCACTTCTGAGGCAACTCTCGGCGCACGCGCCTCGTTGATGGCGGGCTGGAAGCCGAGGAGCCCCCTTTTCAGATATGAGCGATCAGCCCGCCGACGTACGCGCGCTCCCGGTAGCAACCGGCGAGGTCACGACCGAAGCGCCGCTGCGGCAAGGGCTGCTCACGCCAACCGTCATCGCCGCGACAGGCCTGACCGCCATCCTGGCGTTTGCAGTCATCGACGCGGCGCTGCGCGGACCTTGGCTCGACGAGTTCTGGACCCTCGAGCTGTCGGACACCAGCAAGGGCTTGCCGGCGCTGGTCCGCGATGGCTGGATGCGCGATGCCCATCCCCCGGTCTTCAATGCCTGGGCAACGCTGCTTGTTTCGCTTGGAATCACTTCGATACCGGCCGGACGTCTGATCTCGAACCTGCTCGCCACGGGATTGATGATCCTGGCCGCCTTTCGTCTGTCGCGTCGAATGCCCGCGCAGGCGGGTTTCGCCGCCGCCCTGCTGCTGCTCACCCTGTCGCTGCCGCAGGCGATGGAATCGTTCTCCCTCTACCGGTCCTATTTCTGGCAGATGGCGGCGATCGGCACCCTGGCCCTGGTCGCCCGCCATGTCGCCGCAACGAAGGCCGATCTCGACTGGCGCCGCGATCTCGATGTGGCGGCGATCGCCGTGCTGGCAACGGCGGGCTCCATCGGCATCCACTATGTGGGGGCGCTGTTCGGCGGCCTCCTGGCCGCGGCCATTGCCGTCTGCGCCTTCGCCAGAAGACTGAGGCGATGGGCAGCCCTGGTGCTTGCCACGGCGGCGTTGTCGAGCTTCTTCATCGCCTCCAGCGTCGCTGTTCAGATGCCGAGTTGGGCGGCGGAGTTCGATCATAGCTGGATCGACCTGCCCGAAATCGCGGCGCTGGGCGTGCTCGGGTCGCTTGCCGTGGCACCGCTCTGGCTCAATCCCATCCCGCTGGCCGGCCTCTGGTCGGGTCGAGGGTGGTTCGGCCGAAAACCGCCGACCGACCCCTCGCAGGCTTGGTTCGTGGCCATGACCGGTATCGTATTGGCCCTGGGCACGGCTATCGTGTTCGCAGTCCATGTCGTTCAGCCGATTGTCGTCGATCGCTATCTCTTCGCCATTCCGGTGCTGGTGTGCGCGCTGTTGGCGGTGCCGGCGTCGCGGATCGCCGCGGATCGATGGCTGTTCGGCCTGCTGGCGCTCGTGGCGGTGGCAGGCGCGGCTCGGCCGATGATCGAAAACGGCATCAGGCCCTTGTGGCGCGAGAATGCCCGGACGATCGCGGCCGTCGTCGCCGGTTGCCCGACCACGCAGGTCTACGCGGCCAGCGGCTGGGCGCTGGGACCGGCCGCCGCGACCAGAATGGCTGGCCGGGAGGACGCGGTCTTCGAGCGGGCATATCGGTCGCTTGCCGCGTCCGCGGGCTTCGTCGTTCGCTTCATAGGTCAGGGCGGCGGCGCGCAGGCGACGCCGGGTACCTGCCCGGTGCTGCTGTGGTACGAGCACACGCCCAACGAGGCGGAGCTCGACCTGCCGTGGGCAATCGAGGCGGCCGGCTTCAGCGGACTCGAGGGCGCGCGCCTGTCGGTGACGCGCACCGCCACCGGGTTCGTGCTGCGCGCCGAGCGGCCGTAGGAGACATCAAACGAGACGCAGATGGCTGCCTGACCGCGCCTTGCGCAGGCTTGCTTCCAAGCCGTCCTTCTGTTTACGCCAGCGCGTGTCTTCCGCCTGCGCTCTCTTGTCGAGGGCGCTGCGTTCCTTTTCGATCTCCTCGAGCCTTGCCTCGTGCTCCCGCCGGCCATCTTCGAGGGCGCTTTCGGCGGCGGCAATTGCCCGCTCGCGATGCGCGCGCTCCTTCTGCCGGATCGCCTCTTCCTTGCGGCGTTCGCTGTCGCGTCGCTTCTGCTCCTGCTCGAAGGCTCGAGTCGACTCACGGGCTGCCTTCTCGTCAAAGGGCTTCTGTGGAGGCTCGTGTTTCCTCGCCGTACGCTTCGCCGCGGGTCGCTCCGTCCTGGTGACGGGAAGGTCCGTGGGAAGGCTCGCATGCTGACTGAAGGCGCCGGTCGAGCCGACCGGCCGGCGCAGCACGACACCAGGATGCGCCATCGTCGAGGCAACGATCTTGGGATCGTCCGAGACCTTTGCGAATCCATGCTGGAAAAGATTGTTCTTCGAACCCCAGGCCTGCAACGCCGCCTTCATCGACGGAGCGGCGACGGCGAGATCGAAGAATCCGGCGGAGGTCGTGTAGGTCTTGAGCTTTCGGGCCATGGGTTCCGCGCTTCCTGCAGCAAATATTACCCGATCGCAGGAGGTTCCCGGCGGCAAAACGTCGAATTGGGTGCCGGCACGCAACGGTTGGGTGCGCTTCGCATTGACTCTCCCAGCGAAGGAGGAGCCCGCGATGCGCGTTGAGCCCGCTTTGTTGGCTCGCTGGGCCTGCCTTGGTTTTTTCGTGACCGTTCTCGTCGGTTGCGCGGATCGAGGAATCACTGCCTGGAGAAAGGACGATCCGGGCGGAATCTACCCGGCAGGAGAGATGAGCGGCGAGCCTACATTCGGCATCGGCCACCGGCATCGCCTGTATCGATGATCCGGATGCAGTCGGAAGTCGTGCAGTGACGGCTAGCGCCGCTCGAAGTCGATGCGCTCGTCGACCGGGAGTCCAAGCAGGAGCCGACGCAGGCAATCCAGCCCCATCTCGACCGCGCCAGCGCGAATCCAGTCGCGGTTGCCGATCAGGCGCGCCTGGCGGGCGACGGTCCCTTTGCCGTCGGCGATGCCGATGCAGACCGTGCCCCCGAAATCGGGTCGTTCCGGACCGTCGTCCAGCTCGATCAGCAGGGCGAGCGCGTGACTGGCGCGGCTTTCTTCGCGCAGTTTGCGACCGACCGATTGCGCGGCCTCGGCCGACACGCCGTCGATGCCGAGTTCCCCAGGATCGCGCGTGACGACGCCTCTGCGGAAGATCTTCTCGGCGCCGGGCAGGGGCGCCAGGCGCGCCGCCATGTGGCCACCGCTGAACATCTCCGCGGTGGCCAGCGTGAGGCCGCGCTCGAGCAGGGTCGCCAGCACCACGCCTTCCAGCGTCTGGTTGTCCTCGGCGATGATGAAATTGCCGAGCCGCTTGCGTACCTCTGCCTCGACTGGCGCCAGCCTGACGGCCAGGTCGGCCTCGCTGTCGCCCTGGATGGCGAGCTTGGTCTCGAGCTCGGGATAGTGCGCCTGGAAGCCGAGCTTGATGTGCCCGTTCTGGAAGGCCGGGATGTCGCTCAGCATGCCGTCGGCCCGCGATTCGCCGATGCCGAAGGTGTGGAACCGCTTTAGCCGCGTCACGCCGGTTATTCCACCGATCTTGAGCAGGCGCGGGATCACCTGCTCGTCGAGCATGAGCCGCATCTCGCGCGGCACGCCGGGAGTGAAGAAAAATCTGGCCTTGCCGATGGTGACGGCGAAGCCGCAGGCCGTGCCGATCGGATTGTCGATGAACTCGGCATTCTCCGGAAGCATCGCCTGCTTCTTGTTGTTGGGCGGCATGACGCGGCCGCGTCGCGCATAGTTCTGCTCCATGCGCGTCATCCAATGCTCGTTCAGCACCAGTTTGACGCCGCTCGCTTCCGCCGCCACCTCCTGGGAGAGGTCGTCGACGGTGGGACCGAGGCCACCATTGACGATCACCGCGTCGGCGCGCTCGCCGGCCTGGCGGAAGGCCTGGAGCAGGCTTTCGCGGTCGTCGCCGACGGTGGTGCCCCAGTGCACGGTGAGCCCGGCATCGCCGAGGCGTTGCGCCATGTGGCTATAATTGGTGTTGACGGTTTTGCCGGTCAGGATCTCGTCGCCGGTGCACAGGATTTCGACACGCATCCCGGGAGACTAGCGGACCGTCCGCCGCGAAACCACATCGCCCTGCACTGGCCGTGGCGCAACGACCGTTGCCCGAGTTCCCTGCGGCCGGCTAACGTCGCGCCGACCGAGGGAGGATCATCAATGGCGACACTTTCATCCGATCTG
>CADECW010000149.1:11702-13801 GCA_902825855.1 uncultured Rhodospirillales bacterium
CCGCCCGGCCACGTGCTGATGATCGATTCGCGCGGCGATTCGCGGGCGGCCTCGGCGGGCGATCTCTATGTCGGCCGGCTGAAGGCCCGCGGCGCGGCGGGCATCGTCACCGACGGCGGCTTTCGCGACACCGACGGCGTGTTCAAGACCGGCCTGCCGGCCTATCACCGCCGGCCGTCCTCACCGCCCAGCCCGATCGCCCACCGGCCGATCGATCTGCAATTGCCGATCGCCTGCGGCGGGGTCGCCGTCTATCCCGGCGACATCGTGGTCGGCGATCGCGATGCCGTGCTGGTGATTCCGCCGGATATCGTCGAGGCGGTGGCCCAGGAAGCCCTCGACACCTACCACTACGAGGAGTTCGCCGAAGCCGAAGTGGCGCGCGGCCGCTCGCTCAAGGGCCTGTTCCCGGCCGCCGGCGAGGATGCCAAGCGCGACTACGAGGAATGGAAAAAGAAGAAGGGATGACGCTTCGCGGCTCACGCCAGCGTCGTCCGGATCTCGAGTCCGCCCTTCAGGGTCAACGTCACCGGCGTTCGCTCGGCGATGTCCGCCATGCGCTTCTTCTGCTCGGCATCGACACCGCCCTCGATGGTGAGCACGCGATCGATGTGCTGCCTGTCGCCCTCCCGCACGAAATGCACGTCGGCGTGCACGGCAGTCACCGGCCACTGCTTGCGTTCGGCATACATGCGCAGCGTGATCGCCGTGCACGCCGCCAGCGCCGAGGTCAGGAGCTCGTAAGGCCCCGGCCCGACATCCTTGCCGCCGAGGGCCGGCCCCTCGTCGGCGGTCAGCCGGTGATGGCCGGTAACGATGGCAGTCTGGTAGTTGGTCGTGCCGATGCTTGCCTTGGCGTGCGCCATGGTGATTCTCCGTCGCTAACGATAGATCCGCATCCACTTGCGATCGATGTGGTCCTTCCACCACCACACCCACCGCCCTTCGATCGCCCAGTCGCCGCGCGTGGCGACTGCGCGGCCATCGCCGGTGCCGAGGATGGAAAGATAGCGACGCTGCGGCACGAACGGTTGCGGCCGCTCGCCGCCGAGCACGCGTCGCAGATTGTCGGTCAGGGGCGGCCCCTGGCGCACCGCGAACACGCCGGCCTTGGGCCGGCGATGGGCGAGCACGGTGGCGCAGTCGCCGGCCGCGAAGATGCGGTCGTCGCCGGTCGAAGCGAGCGTGGCGTCGACCGCCAGGAACCCGCGCTCGTCGAGCGGCAGGCCGGTATCGGCGAACCATGGCGCGGCGCTCGCCTCGGTGACGACGAACACCGCGTCGGCCTGGTGCCATTGATTGTCGGCCAGCCTCACCGCGCCACGCTCGATACGCTCGGCGCCGCTCTGTTCCAGCAGCCGGATGCCGCGGCGGCGGAAGATCGCTCGCAATCTCCGGCGCGCCGCCGCGGCCTGGCCGATCAGGATCTCGTCCTTGGTGACCAGCGTCACTTGCAGCTCGGCCGCCTTAGCGAGGTCACGCAGCCGATGGTCGATCGCGAGCGCGAGCTCGACGCCACCCGCACCGCCGCCGATGACCATGACGTTGAGCGGCCCCAGCCAGTTCTTCATGCGCCCGGCGAACTCGAGCCAGCGTCGGCCCAGTTCGACGATCGGCTTCACCGGGATCGCCCATTGTTCCGTCCCTTCGATCGCGCCGACATTGGGTGCGGAGCCGACGTCGATCGACAGCAGGTCGTAGTCGACCGGCGGTCGATCCTTCAGGAGCACGCGCCGCGATGCGCGATCGATGCCGGTCGCCTCGGCGTGGACCAGCCGTGCACGGGCGCGCCGGCAGAGGCGCGCCAGGTCGATGTGGCATTCTTCGAAAGAGTAGTGGCCCGCGACGAAGCCCGGGATCATGCCGGAGTAGGGCGTCTCGATATCGCGGCCGACCAGCGTCACGGCAGCGTCCGGCACCGGCCTTTCGCCGAACTGCTTCAGGACGTGGACATGGGCATGGCCACCGCCGATCAGCACCAGATGTCGCATCACCGACCGGTATATCCGACGATCACGGGCACTGGTATGCCCATGAGCGCGATCCCGCTGCCGCTCGCGACCGCTCGGGAAGCGCGGACATACCCCGTCATCCCGACC
>CADECW010000150.1 GCA_902825855.1 uncultured Rhodospirillales bacterium
GAGGAGCCGCCGCCGAACACGTCCATGTAGAAGTTGGGCCGGATGCCGAGGTCGCCGGCGATGAAGTTCGAGAAGGTCGAATCGCCCGACTGGTATGACAGCATGCCGTCGACGTCGGACGGCTTGAGCCCGGCGTCCTCGACGGCGTTGCGCACCGCCCAGGTGCCCAGCGCGCGCGTCGTCATGCCCGAGCCGCGCATGTAGGTCGTCTCGCCGACGCCAACGATGGCGTACTTGTCGCGCAGATATTTCGGACTTGTTGTGTCGGTCTCCGCCGGCATCGTTATGACGTCCTCCTCTTATTTCAGTTTGCGTTGCTGCCTATTGCCTCCATCCAAATGGTCGTCGAGAAACGTGCCGACCTTTGCAATAGCAACTTTTGCCGTTTCAAGGCGTGGCCAGAACCAATGCCAAACGTGAGGGACACCCTCAAACATTTCCAAAGTGACGTCTACGCCTGCGACTCGCGCTGCTTCGGCCAACCGCATCGAGTCAGGCGCCAGCATTTCGGAAGTGCTTGCGTGTATCAACATTGGAGGCAGGCCGCGAAGATCCGCGAACCGTGGTGATGCCAAGGGATGGGTTGCCGGAATGGCTCCAAGATAGGACGAAGCGTAGGCTAAGATGTCTTCAGTCTTTACGAGTGGATCGTCAATTGTAGCGGGGGGCGGTGCAGTGGTGTCGCACGTCAAATCGACCCAAGGAGATAAACAGACCGCGGCCGCAGGCATGGCATCACCGGCACTAAGGGCGGCGACTAATGTCGCCACAGTGAGGCCGCCTCCGGCCGAGTCGCCCACAACGGCCAATCGCTGAGATCCGGTATCCTGGAGAAGTAGGCGATACGTGGCGACGGCGTCGTCGACTGCGGCGGGGAACGGATGCTCCGGGGCGAGGCGATAATCGAGCAACAGTACATTGGCACTTGCCGCAATCGCAATCGCGGCGGCCAGATGTCTATGCGATCGAGGAGATCCGATCACATATCCGCCGCCGTGTAGATATAGGACTGTGCGACCGTCGACTGGGTGCTCCGGGTCGACCAGCTCTCCGATCAATCCATTGCGTTCCCAGAGTCGAACCGTCGCGCCAGCCGGCAGGGTAAAGGCTCGTTCGGCGCGGTCGTAGGCCGCGCGCCGTTCCGCCACTGTCGCGCTAGACATTGACGGTTGCTTGCGAAGGAACGACATCAATGCTGTCAGATCATCCATCGCTGGCCTTCTTGAGAGGTTTGGGTGCGGATCGGCGCGCCTTCTGCGCCTGGGCTACTTCGAGCAAATGGTTGAATTCAGGCGGCGAAATCGAAGTCCGCGAGGTCGGGCGAGTTCATCTCCTCGCGGAAGCGGTCGAAGCCCCAGGGCCACAGCGCGGGATTGCCATTGCGGTCGAGGTACCAGCTCCGGCAGCCGGTCACCCAGACCGTGTTCTTCATGGCCTCGCGCAGAGCGACGTTGAAGCGGCGGGTCGCTTCCTCCTTCGGTGCCACCGAGCGGCATTTCCCGCCAAGCACCAAATCGGCGAGCTGCAGTATATAGGCCAGCTGAATCTCGGAGATCAGGACTACCGAGAAATTGCCGATCGGGCTGTTGGGACCGACCAGCATAAAGAAGTTGGGGAAGCCTGGCACCGCCACCGAGCGGTAGGCCTCATTGGCCTGCGCCCAGGCGTCGGCGAGGCGCCGACCACTCTCGCCCACCACATCCATCGGCCGCAGGAAGGCATGTCCGTCGAAGCCGGTCGCCAGCACGAGCACGTCCAGCTCATGCAGGACACCGTCCTTGGTCCGCACGCCACCCGCCTCGATCCGGTCGATGCCGTCGGTCACCAGCGCGACACTGGGTTTCTGCATCGCCGAATAGAACGTGTCCGACATGATCAGCCGCTTGCAGGCGGCGCGATAGTTGGGCGTCAGTCGCCGCCGCAGGTCAGGATCTGCCACGTTCTCCTCAAGGTTGGTGCGGCAGGCATCCTCGATCTTCCGCAGCTCGTCCTGGTCGCCGATGACGGCGCGCGCGAAGGTATCAACGAAGCGCGCCGACCAGAAATCGTAAGATTGCTGCAGCCGCTCCGGGGAGGTGTTGTACATCGCCTTCTCGGCCTCGCTATAGGCGGGGTTGGCGAGCGGTAGAATCCACTGCGCGGTGCGCTGAAAGAGCGTCAGCTTCGACACGGTATCCGCCAGAGCCGGTACGATCTGGATCGCCGTCGAGCCGGTACCGATGATCCCGATCCGCTTGCCCTCGAGCGGCACGGAATGATCCCAGCGCGCGGAATGGAAGCAGGCGCCCTCAAAGTCGCCGAGTCCCGGGATGTCGGGATAGGCCGGGTGATGCAGCACCCCGGTGGCACAGATGACGAAATCCACGACATCGGTGGCACCACCCTTGATCGAGAGATGCCAGCGCCCGTCGCGATACTCCGCGCGTACGATCTCGCTGTTGAAGCGGAAGTGGCTGTCGAGTTCGTACTTCTTCGCCACACCCTCGAAATATCCCCGGATCTCTGCGCCTGGGGAGAAGCGGTGCGACCAGTCGGCCTTCAGCTCGAAGGAATAGGCATAGACGTGGCTCGGCACGTCGCAGGACAGGCCGGGATAGGTGTTGTCCCGCCAGGTACCGCCCAACCCGCCGGCCTTCTCGTAGATCGCGAAGTCCCGGATGCCGCGCTGCTTGAGCTTGATGGCCGTCAGGATGCCCGACATGCCCGCACCGATGATCGCAAAACGCTTGCTCACGCTGCCGCCTTTCGTTCAGCCTGGGGTCGCATAACCGCCGCTCACGCTCAACACTTGCCCGGAGATATGTCCAGCCATGCCGGGCGAGGCGAAGAACAGCACCGCATTGGCAATATCGGCGGCTCGGCCAACCTTGCCGAGAGGAATTACTTTTCTGGCTTTCTCCACTTGTTCATCGGAAAAGAAGGCATCACGGCCGACCCATAGGCTGCTGGCGCCAATCTCATCTGCGGCCGTCGGCAAGATCAGGCCTGGAGCTACAACATTGCACCGGATGCCGTGGCGGCCGTACTCCTTTGCAATCGCCTTCATGAAAGTATTTACGCCGGCTTTCGCGGCCCCATAGACTGTTTCGCGAGGCTCGCCAAAGCTGGCATCCGAGCTGACAGAGACAATCGCGCCCCCACCGGCGTCGATAAGCCGGGGCAATGCAGCTTGGGTACACAAGATCGTCGAAACTAGATTGATCTCGATCAGTCGCCGCCAGTGCATCGTCGACTGTCTAGCGAACGCTGACGGCCGGTCCCATCCGACGTTATTGACCAGGACATCGAGGCGTCCGTGTTCGGTCATCGTGCGCCCGATGAGCGCGTCTACATCTTCTTCCTTTGTCACATCCGCTGCTTGGAAGCTGATCCGCCCCTTGCCTTGCTTGGTGGCGTCCTTCAGAGTTCGCTGTGCCTGCTCTTCGTCGATGTCGGCAAAGACGATATTGGCGTCTTCCCGGGCCAAGGCAAACACGATGGCGCGCCCAATGTTGGACGCGCCGCCCGTGACCAGTACGGACTTGCCGCCGAGACCGATGTCGACCATTGGCTACTCAGCTGCGATCGCCAGGGGCGTTCCAACCGATGCGCCCACCTCCAACCCCTGGAGCCGGGGAAGAACCTCTCTTGCGAACAGGCGCATATTCGCTTGAGCCATCTCGTGTGGCATTCCGCCAAAACTGAAAATCCCAATGAAACCGGCGCAATCGGTGAGATGTTGATATCGCAGCATCTGGTCGTAGACCTGCTGTGGCGTCCCGCGTACCTGCAGGTCCGCAAGGAAATTCACAAAGGCATCGACGCCGTGCTTTCGTATGTTCTGCGCTAAAGCGCCGTAGTACTCGTATCCTTTGATGTCGGCGAGACCTTCATTGTGAAACTCATAGTGATCAAGCGCTGAGCGGCTGTAGCCACGGGTGTACTTATCGTGCATTGCGTTCGCTGCTGCCGCATCCTCGTTGCAACAGATGAAGCACGCTACTATCGGCTTTGGCGGTTCTGCGTTGTTGTGAATTTCGCGATAGATTTCACGATAGGCGTTGAGCTCAGAGACTGTCTTGTCCCAAGGTTTCTGCGCGATAATCAAAAGACCGACGCCTAGCCGGGCCATGATACGGGCCGACTCCGGAGATACCGCTGAAGCGTAAACGCGTCCCTTGAAGCTGCAGTGCGGAGTTGGCCGAATCGCTGTCCTTGGTTGGCGGTAAAGCTGGCCTGCGCTCTCGATCCAACCCGTCTCCAAGGCGTTTAGAATCGCCTCAGAGTATTCCACAAATCGCTGACGGGACTCGCCCATAGGCGCACGAAAGCCATCGAATTCGATGCGCCCAAGTCCCCGCCCGATGCCCAGAATTGCCCTGCCGTCGGAAACGTGATCGAGGACGGAGACTTCTTCGGCCAGACGAACCGGATCGTGCCAGGGAAGCACCATGACCATAGATCCAAGTTTAACGCGCTTGGTGCGGCCGGCCATATAGGTCAGGAACTGCGCAACGTTGGGGCACATTGTGTAGTGGTCGAAGTGATGCTCGGCAGCCCAGATCGAATCGAAGCCAAGGGGTTCAGCGAGATCTGCCATCGCGACTTCATGACGGTAAACCTCACGGTCTGTCAGACCCGACAGGTTCTGAAAGAATGTGCTCATTCCGACATGCATCGCGGCGTTTCCTCAGATGTGGGAGGCAATAGGTCAACGAAAAAAAATTTCATCCTCCGCAGCGCCATCGGAAGTTCACTCTGGAAGAGGCGAGAAGACGCTGATTTGATACTTGACTATTTCTAGCATTAATTAGAATTTGTGCCGTGTGCAATGCCAATCTGGAAGCAGATGGCAATTGCCTTATGTGTGAAGCGCAACCGCCGAGATCTTTCTTCGACGGGAACAGGGTGAATCTTTCGGCAGCGGTTTGAGTGCCGACCGCCTTGCGCTTCTCGATCGGGCGTTTCAGCTACGGCGAGTACGGCGAGGGGTGCGCGGTATGACCTACGATCTGAAGATTGTCGGCGGCAGTATTGTAGATGGCACGGGGCGGGAGCGATTCCGCGGCGACATGCAAGCCAACTTTGCGATGCCTGCCTGCCGACCTATCTCCTTGGCCACTGGGTTCGTGAGAAAGCGGCATTTTCGCTGGAAGAGGCCGTGCGAATGCTAACCAGCCGTCCGGCCGAAGTATTTGGGCTTTCAGATCGCGGCTTGATTGCCTTGGGCATGCCCGCGGACCTTGTGGTGTTTGATCCGGGGACAGTCGGTAGTGGCAAGGTTCGCCGGGTCTTTGACCTTCCGAGCGGCGCCGACCGTCTTGTTTCCGACGCAGCGGGCATTGAGGCCGTAGTTGTGAATGGCACCTTGGTGAGGCAATCCAATCGAGACCTCTTGAACCACTCGACATCGGTAATGCCGGGACGTCTATTGCGGCGTGGTCGAGCAGACGCTTAAAGGTTGAAGGAATCGCTCGCTAAGTCTCTCACTTAGTTCGAGTGGCGGAACCGTTTCAGGTCTCGAATGCAGTTCATTCTTCTTGACGGCTCCGACTGATCACCAATAGGGTGACGCAAAACCAAATAAGTATTAGAAAAAAAGTCGATGGGTGGGGCGCTGGATGTGAGCAATCATTTCTCTAGAGCGTGTTTGTATCAGGCTTGCTCGGTCGTGTTGCCTGGCCTGCAGCTGCCTAGCATAACTATGATCGCACGAATCAGCAGATAATCAGACGTGCAGCTGAGGCGTTGAAAGGCAGTTGAAGTTGGATGAAGTTTCGATTCTCGGCGTCGCCACCTTGTCCAAGAAGTTCGGCGGCGTCACTGCTGTGCAGGATGTCTCGGTCGACGTGCCGCGCGGCGGTATCTTGTCGATCATCGGTCCCAACGGCGCCGGCAAAACTTCGCTCCTGAACATGATTTCGGGTTTCTACAAGCCTGACACCGGTCGCGTCGTGCTCGAAGGTCGTGACATCACCCAGAAGAAGCCGAGCGACATCGCGGCGATGGGGATCGCGCGCACCTTCCAGAACATCGCCCTGTTCAGCGGGCTCACCGTCCTCGACAACCTGATGCTCGGCCGCCACGTGCGCATGAAGTCGGGTGTGCTGTCGAGCGTCATCTATTGGGGCATGGCCCAGAAAGAAGACATCGCCCATCGCGAGGCGATCGAGGAAATCATCGAGTTCCTGAAGTTGCAGGATCTGCGCAAGCAGCCGACCTCGGCGCTGGCCTACGGTCTGCGCAAGCGCGTCGAGCTGGGACGGGCGCTGGCGTCGGAGCCGAAAGTGCTGCTGCTCGACGAGCCGATGGGCGGCATGAACCAGGACGAGAAGGAAGACATGGCGCGCTACGTCCTCGACGTGAACCAGGAGCGTGGCGTCACGGTCGTCCTGATCGAGCACGACATGGGCGTGGTCATGGATATTTCCGACAGGGTCGTGGTTCTCGACCGCGGCCGGTGCATCGCCACGGGCACGCCCGATGAGATGCAGCGCCACCCCAAGGTGATTGAGGCCTATCTCGGCACGTCCAAAAGCGGAGGCCGTGTATGAGTCTCGTCGACTCCCCGAAGACCGACACATTGCCCAAGCTTGTGGCGCGTAACGCCGCCGCCGATCCGGGCGGCGCGGGCATGCGCGAAAAGACGCGCGGCGTCTGGCAGACCTATACCTGGGCCGATTATCAGGACCATGTGCGCGATTTCGCCCACGGCCTGGCTTCGATGGGCTTCAAGCGCGGCGACAAGCTCTCGGTCGTGGGCGACAACCGGCCGCAGCTCTATTTCGCCCAGGTCTCGGCCCAGGCCCTGGGTGGTGTTTCGGTGCCGGTCTATCAGGATTCGATCGCGTCGGAGTTGGTTTACGTGCTCAACCACGCGGAAACCTCAGTGATCGTGGCCGAGGATCAGGAGCAGGTTGACAAGGCCCTGTCGCTCAAGGACCAGCTGCCCAGATTGCGTTCGATTGTGTTCGACGATCCACGCGGCATGTGGGCCTACGACGATCCGATCCTGTGCTCGTTCGAGAGCGTGATGGAGGCGGGCAGAGCGTTCGGAAAAGCGAACCCGGATTTTTACGCCAAGGAAGTCGCCAAGGGTGCGGCTGGCGATACGGCGATGATCGCCTACACATCAGGCACGACCGGCGCGCCCAAGGGCGCGATGCTGAGCCACCGCAACATGATCGCGACGGCCGAGGCCTTCGTCGAGGTGAACGAGATCAAGGCGGGCGACGATTGGCTGTCCTACCTGCCGATGGCGTGGGTCGGCGACGCAGCCTTCTCGCTCGGTATGGCGTTGGTCGCGAAGGCCACGGCGAACTGTCCGGAGAATCCAGAGACCGTGCAGCGCGACCTGCGCGAGCTTGGCCCCGACGCGGTGCTGGCGCCGCCGCGCATCTGGGAAAACATGCTGACCACGATGCAGGTGAAGACAGACGACGCCTCGCCGCTCAAACGCCGTACCTTCGAGCATTTTCGTGCATTAGCCGAGCGCTGCGAGCTGAAGCGCTCTGACGGCAATGCACTGTCGATCGTGGAGCGGCTGGGCTTGGCGGTAGGCCAGATCCTGGTCTACGGCCCCGTCCGTGATCAATTGGGGCTGCGCAATGCCCGCTGGTGCTACACCGGCGGTGCTCCACTCGGACCCGATACCTATCGTTTCTTCCGCTCCTTCGGCATCAACCTCAAGCAGATCTACGGAGCCACCGAGGCCACGGCGATGATCGCTTGCCAGGCCGATGCCGAGGCCAACCCCAACACGGTCGGCCGGCCGATCCCGAGGGTCGAGGTCAAGATCGACGATCGCGGCGAGGTCATGCTGAAAGGGCCCAACGTTTTCAAGGGCTACTTCAAGCAGGAGGAGGTGACGCGCGACACCGTGACCCCCGACGGCTGGCTGAAGACGGGCGACGCCGGCTTCTTCGACAAGCAGGGCCACCTCGTGATCATCGATCGCGCCAAAGATGTCGGAAAGCTCACCGATGGCTCCGCTTTCGCGCCGCAGTTCATCGAGAACAAGCTGAAGTTCAGCCCCTTCATCCGCGAAGCCGTCGCCTTCGGTGACCAGCGGCCTTTCGTGGCCGCGATGATCGCCATCGACATGCAGACTGTCGGGACCTGGGCCGAGAAGCGCGGCATTGCCTACACCAGCTTCATGGACCTCAGCCGCAAGGGCGAGGTGGCGACGCTGATCGGCGAGGAGATCGCCAAGGCCAATGCCACGCTGCCGGACATGCAGCAGGCCAAGCGTTACCTGCTTCTCAACAAGGAACTCGAGGCCGACGATGCCGAGATGACACGGACCCGCAAGGTGCGCCGCAAGTTCGTAGCCGAAAAGTACGCCAACGTCATCGACGCCTTCTATGGCGGCAAGAACAGCGCCGAGGTCACCGTGGAGATCACCTTCGAGGATGGTCGCAAGTCGACCATGACATCCATCATCGCGATCCACGACCTCGTATCGGCCCCGCCGGTGCGGCGGGCGGCTTGAGGAAAGGCGATGTCGGAAGATCTGGGCTTTCTCTTCGCGTTGCTGCTGAACGGCGTGTCGATCGGGCTGATGTATTCGCTGATCGCGCTGGGATTCGTGCTGGTCTACAAGGCGACCGACGCCATCAACTTCGCGCAAGGCGAATTCGTCATGCTCGCGGGCCTGATCGTGGCGATGATGCTTTCCTTCGAGGTCATGCCGCTCGCCGTGGCGGTCGTCGTGACACTCGCCGTGATGATCGCCTTCGGTTTCGGGCTGGAGCGCGTCGTCCTGCGGCCGCTGCTCGGTCGCCCCGTCGTCGCCGTGATCATGGCGACGATCGGTCTCGCCGCCATCCTGCGTGGACTCGGGCCGGTGATATTCGGCAGCGAGACCCGGGCGGTGTCGCTCCCCATCGGCGACGAACCGATCGTCCTCGGACCGGCCAGCCTGCCGCCCATCCAGGTCGCGGGCGCGATCGTGGCGATCATCTTCTTCCTGGCTTTCAGTTGGTTCTTCAAGAAGAGCCGCATGGGCGTTGCCATGCGCGCGGTGGCTGACAACCAGCAGGTGGCGCAGGCGATGGGCATCAACGTCGAACGCTATTTCGCGCTCGCCTGGGCGATGGCTGGCGTCGTATCGGCGCTGGGCGGCATCGTCTGGGGCAGCATGCTGGGCGTCGACGTGCACTTGGCGCTGGTCGGGCTGAAAGTGTTCCCGGTCGTGATTTTGGGCGGCCTCGATTCGATCGGCGGTGCGCTCGTGGGCGGTTTGATCATCGGCATCGTCGAAAGCCTCGCCGCCGGCTACCTCGACCCCTATGTCGGCGGCGGAACCAAGGATTTCGCGCCGTACGTGCTGATGATCCTGGTCCTCATGATCCGGCCCTACGGCATTTTCGGCAAACGCAAGATCGAGCGTGTGTAGACCATGTTTCATCGCGAGTCCGGAGTCTTCAAAACGACCTACCGCGCCGACATGGCGCTCTATCCGCTGCCGATCGCGAAATGGACGGTCGGTGTGCTGGCGCTCATTTTCATCGTGATCGTCCCGCTCACCGTCCATGAATACTACCTGTCGATCCTCAATCTGATCTTCATCGCCATCGTCGGCGCGCTCGGCCTCAACATTCTCGTGGGCTATACTGGCCAGATCTCGATCGGCCATGCCGCCTTCATGTCGGTCGGCGCCTATACCGCGGCCAATCTTGCCGTCAGGCTGGGCCTGCCATTCTGGATCACGCTGCCGGCGGGCGGCATGATGGCGGCGGTGATCGGCGTCATCGTCGGCATGCCGAGCCTGCGCATCAAGGGCCTCTATCTCGCGATCGCGACACTGGCGGGCCAGCTCATCATCGAATGGACCATCAATCACGTGCCGGCGATCTCAGGCGGCGCCCAGGCCTCGATCCAGGTCGAGCGGCCGAGCCTGTTCGGCGTCAGCTTCAACACCCAGGGCCACCTTTATTTCTTCCTGCTGTTCTTCGCCGTGCTGGCGATCGTGGCGACGCTCAACCTGGTGCGCAGCCGCATCGGCCGGGCGTTCGTGGCGGTGCGTGACCAGGATATCGCGGCCGAGATCATCGGCATCGACATCTACCGCTACAAGCTGACGGCCTTCGCGATCTCGTCGTTCTACGCCGGCGTCTGCGGCGTGCTCTACACCTACTATTTCGGCATCGCCAACTACGAGCAATTCCAGCTCATCGTGTCGATCGACTATCTCGCCATGATCATCATCGGCGGATTGGGCTCAGTGCTCGGATCCATCCTGGGGGCGGTCTTCGTGACCTTGCTGCCGATCGTGATCCGTATTTTGATGGAGAATATCGGGTCGCTGTTCTTCACCGGCGCCGAAATGGCGAATGTTATCTCAGGCCTGCGGCTGGGCGTGTTCGGCGGCCTGATCATCTTTTTCCTGATCGTCGAGCCCGAGGGGCTCAATCGACTGTGGAGGAATATTCGGAGCTATTTCCGAGTTTGGCCCTTCTCTTACTAGAGTGGGGCGTTGCGGCGAAGCGAAAGGAGGAACCCATGACAAAGTTTGTTAGGAGTTGGCTGGGGATCGCGGCGACCACTGCGACCTTGGCATTCGGCGGAGGCCAGGCCTTAGCGCAGAAGGAACTCGTGTTCGGGTTGCAGTGCGACCGGACCGGTCCGACGGCCACCGTGGGCGTAAACCTGTGCCCCGGCTATCACGACTACATCGCCCTGGTGAACAGCAAGGGCGGTGTCGAAGGCTTCAAGATCAAGGTCCTCGAGGTCGACAACGAGTACAAGGTGCCGCCCGCGATGGAGGCGCATGAGCGTTTCAAGAAGGAGGGCGCGGTTCTCGAGGGTCTCTTCGGCACCGCCTCGACCATGGCGCTGACCAAGAAGCTGGAGGAGGACAAGATTCTCGGCACTTCGCCTGGCTTCGGCACGGCGTCGGCCGCCGACGGCAAGCGCTTCCCCTACACCTTCCCGATCGCGGCCAGCTACTGGTCGCAGGCCGGTGCGGCGGTGGCGTTCGCCAAGGAAAGGCTGGGCGGCAACCTGAAGGGCAAGAAGATCGCCTATCTCTTCTACGACAACCCGGCCGGCAAGGAGCCGCTGCCGATCCTCGAGGACCTCGCCAAGTCCGAGGGCTTCGAGATGCGCACTTTCGCAGTGCCGGCACCTGGCGTCGAGATGGGCGCCCAGATCCTCGATATCACCGGCCGCTTCAAGCCGGATTTCATCATCACCCACCTGTTCGGGCGATCGCCATCGGTTTCCATCAAGGAACTGAAGGGCAAGGGCTTTCCGCTCAGCAAAGTGGTGGCCTTCGTGTGGGGCAGCGCCGAGGCCGACATCATCGCGGCCGGCGGCATGGCCGTGGCCGAAGGTTACAACGGCATCCAGTTTGCTGGCGTCGGCAAGGACTTCCAAGTCATCAAGGACATCGAGGCCATGTACAAGGCGCAGGGCAAGCCCGTGCCGAAGGAATTGGACTCGACCGTCTACTATAATCGCGGTGTCTTCATCGCGGCGCTGCATACCGAGGCCGTGCGCAACGCCATCAAGGTCAAGGGCGGTGCGGCGCCGACCTCGGAAGAGGTCAAGAAAGGCATGGAGGCCATCAAGGGCTTCACCCTGGGCGGCCTGGTGCCACCGATGGAGATCACCGCGGCCGATCACGAAGGCGGCGGCTGGGTCCAGATCTGGACGGTCAAGGGCGGCAAGCTGGTCAAGGACAAGGACTGGTTCCAGGGCTATCGCGAGATCATCAAGAAGCATCTGGCGGCAGAAGCCTCGAAGTCCTGAACCAAGGAACGGGCGGGCGGCGGGAAACCGCCGCCTGACATCCCATGCTCTCGATCAACAATATCGAAGTCGTCTACGACCGCGTCATCCTCGTCCTCAAGGGCGTGTCGATCGACGTGCGTGAAGGCGCCATCACGACGTTGCTGGGCGCCAACGGCGCCGGCAAGACGACGACGCTCAAGGCGATCTCGGGGGTGCTGCACAGCGAGCGCGGCGAGGTCACCAAGGGCACGATCCAGATCGGCGACCGTCGCATCGACGGCATGCGGGCCCACGACGTCACGCGGCTCGGCCTTGCCCAGGTGTTCGAGGGTCGGCGCGTGTTCGAACATCTGACCACGGAGGAGAATCTGATCGCCGGTGGCCACGTCCAGAAGGACGGCGGCTCGGTAAAGCAGGGGATCGACATGGTCTACACCTACTTCCCACGGCTGAGGGAGCGGCGGCACCAGCAGTCCGGCTATCTGTCGGGCGGTGAGCAGCAAATGCTGGCGATCGGCCGGGCATTGATGAGCCGGCCCAAGGTCGTGCTGCTGGACGAGCCGTCGCTCGGCCTGGCGCCCATGCTGGTCGAAGAGATCTTCGGCATCGTTAGCCGCCTGGTGCAGCAGGAGAAACTCTCGGTTCTCCTGGTCGAGCAGAACGCTACCATGGCGCTGTCCGTGGCCGACCACGGCTACGTCATGGAGAACGGTCGCATCGTGCTCGAGGGGCCGGCCGACAAGCTACGCGACAATTCCGACATCAAGGAATTCTACCTCGGCCTGAACGAAGGCGGGGCGCGCAAATCCTACCGCGACACCAAGCATTACAAGAGGCGCAAGCGCTGGCTGTCGTGACATTCTGTTGCGCGTTGTGAAAGTCTTGGACAGCGTACAACGCGAGCCTTCAACGCGAACTGCCAGGTCAATGCAAGGTACCGTGGGCCCAATCGCTCAGGAACGAGCGCGCCGCCCTCTCGAGGAGCTTTCGGGCTGATCATCGCTCAATCCAACACCCTTTAGGACGACTTCGCAGAATTTCCGAGCTAGCTCGGGAATAGGCATACGATCTGATCGATACCACGTAACCCCCCAGTTCATTGAACCGAGAATCATCAAACGTAGAATGGTCAGGTCGACATTCTTGCGAATCGCTCCAGAGCGCTGTCCCTCGGAAAGAAGCTGCCCCCAGTATTCGCCATACGCTGCGCGAAGCTTCCGGTTCTGGCGTTTCACAGCCGGGGGTGCCTGCTCGAACACGCGTATGTTCGCCGATGTATAGTCGCCTTGCTGCAAAAGCATCGTAAGGTGAGCCGTCACTGCGGCCTCAAGCTTTTCGCTGAATGCAGAGGAAGCGGGCAAGGACCCGATGGCGAGACGGGCAGCGGAAAACACTCGAGTTATACCTACATCGAGCACTTCCTGCAGGATGTCGTCCTTTGACTCAAAGTAATAGTAGATGCTACCGCCTTGCATTCCTGCAGTCATCGCAATGTCGTTAATGGTCGTCCCAGCATATCCGTTGAGACTGAATGCACGTGCTGCTGCATCAAGGATGCGCTGCTTGGTGATCGCCGATTTCGGATGGGACGCACGACGAGACCGGGCCGACACTCCTTGACTCACCAAAACCCCCCATTTGGAGCCAGCATGGATTGGCTCAAACGCAACAAGACTGCGGCATTTGCCGCCGGATTAGGCTGGCGATGCGCCATTTTGGAAACGTCATAATACCCATGCGCGGCCTAAATGATAAGACCGGCCATTGTCGCGATGGTACAAAACGTTGGTAGCACAATTAGGACGTCCTGCTCTTGACTCGCTGATATGGCGTGCCTAGCGTTCCTAATGATCATTCGAAATTAGCGCACTTCCTGGATTTCGACTCCGCGTATCTCAAGCTGCGTAGATCCTCGA
>CADECW010000151.1 GCA_902825855.1 uncultured Rhodospirillales bacterium
AACCTCGACGCCAACCTGCGCGAGGAGATGCGGTTCGAGATCCGCCGCCTGCACGACGAGTTCAAGATCACCACCGTTTACGTCACCCACGACCAGTCCGAGGCCATGGTGACCTCGGACCGGATCGTGGTCATGAACCACGGCCGCATCGAGCAGGTCGACGCCCCGCACAAACTCTACGCCCGTCCGCGCAGTCGCTTCGTCGCGGGTTTCATCGGCCGCACTAACTTCCTGGAGGGCAAGCTGAACGGCAGTGACGTTCGTTTCGACGGCTTCTCGGCCGCGGCATCGCGGCTGGAAGGGGCGAGCGGGCCCGGGGCGCTCCTTTACTCCCTGCGTCCGCAGGCGATCGCGCTCAGCAGCCAGAAGCCCAATGGCGGCAGCCTGGCGGTGGAAGCAGAAATCGCAGGGCGATCGTACCTCGGCGAATACTGGGACTATCAGGCCCGTCCGCTGGGCGCGGCCAAGCCGGTGCGCGTTTCCACGGGTCCGAGCACGGTTTTCGAGGTGGGCAGCCGCGTCTGGCTGGAGATCGATCCTGCGGCCATGGTACGGGTAGAGTAGCCACCCAACACCAGAGAGTAGCCATGACCGCCGGACCGCTTTCCCGATTCACCGTCCTGGATCTGACTCGGGTGCGCGCCGGCCCGACCGCCGTGCGCTATCTTGCCGACTGGGGGGCGAACTGCATCAAGGTCGAGATGCCGCCCGGCGCCGGCGACATGGACATGGGCGGGCCACGCCACGGGCCCGACTTCCAGAACCTGCATCGCAACAAGAAGTCGATCACCCTCAATCTCAAGGAACCGGACGGCCTCGCCGTCTTCAAGAAACTGGTCGAGAAGGCCGACGTCGTGGTCGAGAACTATCGTGCCGATGTGAAGTTCCGGCTGGGCATCGACTACGAGAGCCTGAAGAAGGTGAACCCGCGCATCGTCCTGGGCTCGATCTCGGGCTTCGGCCAGGACGGCCCGTACGCTGAGCGTGCGGGCTTCGACCAGATCGCCCAGGGCATGGGAGGCCTGATGTGGGTCACCGGCATGGAAGGGCAAGGCCCGGTACGTGCCGGAATCGCCGTGGCCGATGTCGGCGCGGGCCTGCACTGCGCCATCGGCATCCTGATCGCGCTGCTCGAGCGCGAGACATCGGGCCAGGGGCAGTGGGTGTCGAGCTCGCTGCTGCAGGCCATGATCTCGATGTGCGACTTCCAGGCCGCGCGCTGGACCATTGCCAAGGACGTGCCGGGCCAGGCCGGCAACAACCATCCGACGTCGATCCCGACCGGCGTGTTCAAGACCAGGGATGGCTATATCAACATCGCGGCTTCGGGTGGCCACATCTACAAGCGCTTCTGCGAGAGCATCAATGCTCCTGAGCTGATGACCGACGAGAAGTTCGCCACCGACAAGGCGCGTCGCACCAACCGCGATCTGCTCAACGCCGAGATCGAGAAGCGGGTGGGGTCCTACGGCAGCGCCGAGCTGGTCGATAAGCTCAACAAGGCGGGCGTGCCGGCGGGGCCGATCTACAAGATGGACGAGATGTTCGCTGATCCCCAGGTCAAGCATCTCAAGATGGCGCATCCGGTGCACTCGCCCAAGCTCGGCCCGATCGAGTTGATCGGCCAGGCGATCAACATGAGCCGCACGCCCTTCGAGATGCGCACGGCTACGCCCGAGCAGGGCGAGCATACCGAAGCCGTGCTGAAGGAGGCGGGCTACGACGCCGCCCAGATCGCGAGCTTCAAGCAGCGCGGTGTCATCTAGGAGGTTGCCATGATCAGTCCTACACCGAACATGATCGCCGAGAAGCATGGGCCGGTCGGCAAGCTCATCTTCAACAAGCCGGCCAAGCACAATGCGACCTCGACCGACATGTGGGAAGCGATCCCGGTCATTCTCGACGACTTCGAGAAGGATCCGGCGGTGCGGGTCGTCGTCGTGACGGGCGCCGGCGACAAGGCGTTCGTGTCCGGAGCCGACATTTCGGAGTTCGAGAAGGCGCGGTCGACGCCCGAGCAGGTCGCCTACTACGACAAGATCGGCGAGATCGCCAACGCCCGCCTCACAAAGTGTTCAAAGCCGACGATCGCCCGCATCCGCGGCTACTGCATCGGCGGTGGCCTGGCAGTGTCGCTGACCTGCGACATCCGCATCGCCTCGGACAAGTCGAAGTTCGGCGTGCCGGCGGCGAGGCTCGGCCTCGGCTACCGCGCCGCAGGCCTCAAGAACCTGATGGATCTCGTCGGACCGGCCTTTGCCAAGGAGATCTTCTTCACTGCCCGCCATTTCACCCCCGAGGAAGCGCTGGGCATGGGCCTGCTCAACCGCGTCGTGCCGGACGCCGAGCTCGACGCCTACGTCGACAACTACTGCAAGCTGATCGGCGAGAACGCGCCGCTCACCATGCATGCTGCCAAACGGACGGTCGAGGAACTGGCCCGGCTCGACGGCAAGCCCGACTTCGGCCGCCTGACGGGGCTGGTGAAGGAATGCTTCGACTCCGAGGACTACATCGAGGGCCGCACCGCCTTCATGGAAAAGCGCAGGCCGCAGTTCAAGGGACGGTAGACCAGGGCGCGACTCCAGCTGTGTGTCATTGTAGGCTGAACCGGAGAGCGCGCCGCTGGAGTGGCGCGTCCAAAGCAGGAGAGAGCAAATGGCCGTACTCAGCCGCGAGCAGATAGACGCCTTCTGGCGCGACGGCTATCTCATGGTCGAGGAGGCGGTGACGCCCCGCCAGCTCGCCGCGCTCAAGGCCGAAATCGTCCAGTGGGTGGAGGAGAGCAGGGGCCACAGCAGCCCGTTCGGGCCGCCGACGATCGACGGCCGGCCCCGCTTCGACATGGGCAGCGAGCACAGTGCCGAAAAGCCGGCGCTGCGCCGCATCAACAATCCGTCCGACATTTCGGACGCCTACCGCGAAGTCATGCTCGACGCGCGCACCGTCGACATGGTGGCCGACCTGATCGGGCCGGACGTCAAGTTCCATCACTGCAAGATCAACCTTAAGCTTTCGGGGGCCAAGACCGAGGTCGCCTACCACCAGGACTTCGCCTACACGCCACACACCAACTCCGACGTCGTGACGGCGCTGCTGTTCCTCGACGACATCGACGAGAGCAACGGATGCCTCACCGTGGTGCCGGGCTCGCACAAAGGTCCGATGCTGTCGCTGTTCGACGGCGAACGATTCACTGGCGGGGTCGCCGCCGACGAGGAGAAGCGCGCTCTCGCCGAGTCGGTGCCATGCCTTGGCAAGGCGGGCAGCGTCTGCCTGATGCATACCAAGCTGCTGCACGGCTCGGCGGCCAACGGCGCCGAACAGTCTCGCGGGCTCTATATCTGCGTCTACACTGCCGCCGACGCCGTGCCGATCGCGCGCAATCCCATGCCCAGTCCGAACGAGGGCCGCATCGTGCGCGGCAAGGAAGCGCGCCACGCCCGCCTGACCGAAGGCGTGGTCGAACTGCCCAAGCAGCCCAAGTCGGCGTCGTTTTTTACCGTGCTGGGGCAGGAATCGAAGCAGGCCGCCGAGTGAGCGACCCGTTCCCGGCAATCGCGGAGTCCGCCGCGACCGGAGAAACGGCAGACCTCTTTTCGGACATACGCGCCACGATCGGGGTGCGCGTGGTCAATCTCGTGTGGCGGCATCTCGCTACCCTCGATGGGGCACTGCCGTGGGCCTGGCAGGCCGTCAAGCCGCTGTACGTGCAGGGCATGGTCGATCGGGCCGCCGCTGCCTTTCGCCGCGAAATGATCTTGCCATCTCTCGGTTCGCTCGCCGGGGCGGAGCCGGCCAGCGTTGATGCGGTACTGGCAAGCTACGACCACTCCAACACCGCCAATCTCTTTGCGCTCGGCGCCCTGGTCGCCCGGCTGCGCGGCGATGTCGCCGCTGAAGGCATGCCGGAGCAGGGGACCCGCCTGGCGGCGATCGACGTCGATCTGCCGCCGCTTGCTTCCGAAGCCGACGTCTCGCCCGAGACCTGGCAGCGCGTGCTGCGGCTCAACCGCTTTGGCGACCGCCCTGAGCCGCTGATCCTCGCCAGCATGTATCGCCATCTCGCGCATGCGCCGGGCTTCCTGCAGCGCCTGGAAGCTGTGCTGGCACCGGTTCAGGCCGACGGCTCGCTCGAGCGCGCCATCCTCGGCAATCGCCGGACAGCCCATGAGCGAGCGCGGGTGCTGGCGCGAGCGATCGACACTGAGCGGCCGCGGCTCGCCGGGGAGATCGAGGCTTCCGTGTCGGCGTTCGTCGAGCATGCCATCGGCAAGATGGTCACGATCTGCCGGGCGATCCGGGCGGCGCGAGGAACAGTGTCCTCCTGAGTGAGGCAAAGCTTCTCATGTTACGGTATCGACAATTGCCGGAGGAAAAATGCTGCTTGGCCTCGACCCCGTGCTGGGCCCCGACCTGTTGCATGCGCTGGCCGCGATGGGCCACGGCGATCGCATCGCACTGGTCGATGCCAACTATCCCGCGACGCGCGGCCGCCGCTTGATCCACTTGCCAGGCTTGTCGACGCCGCGCGTCCTGGAGGCAGTGCTGTCGGTGTTTCCGATCGATACCTTCATCGCCGACCCTTGCGCCGTAATGCAGGTCGTGGGCGAACCGGCTGCCCTGCCGCCGGTGGTTGCCGACATGAATGCCGCGCTGGTAACACATGGCGCAAAGGCTGCCGTCGGCCTCGAGCGCGATGCCTTCTACGTCGCGGCCGAGACCGCATACGCCATCGTGCAGACTGGCGAGCGACGATTCTACGGCAACATCCTGCTGACCAAGGGCGTCGTCGCGCCGGAGGAACGGACATGACCGACTATAGCCCTCCGGGGCCGCTCGGCGCCGGCAGCGCACCACTCGGCAACCTCGGTACGGTCGTCCCTGAAGAGGACGCAGTCGCCTGCCTGGCCGCCGCGTGGGACGTCGGCATCCGCCACTACGATACGGCGCCCCACTACGGCGCGGGACTGGCCGAACACCGGCTGGGCAATGCCCTGCGCCACCGGCCGCGCGACGCCTATACGCTCTCCACCAAGGTCGGCCGATTGCTGCGCCCCGCGCCGGAGGTGCGGGAAGTGAGCCAGGGCTTCGCGCACGCTCTGCCGTTCCACCGGACCTTCGACTACACCGCCGCCGCCACGGTCCGCTCGATCGAGGACAGCCATCAGCGCACGGGCCTCAACCGGTTCGACATCGTCTATATCCATGACTGCGCCGAGGATTGGCACGGCGCCGCCTTCAAGGACCGCTTCGCCGAGGCCATGGCCGGAGCCGCCAAGGTTCTGGGCGCGATGCGTGACCGCGGTGAGATCCGGGCCTGGGGCATGGGACTGAATCTTGTCGAGCCCGCGCTTGCCTGTCTCGAGGCGGAGCGACCGGACATCTTCCTGATCGCCGGCCGCTACACGCTGCTCGACCATACGGCACTCGACCGGCTGTTTCCGGCCTGCGCTGCCAAGGGCGTCAAGATCGTGCTGGGCGGACCTTACAATTCCGGCCTGCTGGCGGGCGGCACCACCTTCAACTATGTGCCTGCCAGGCCCGACATGATCAACCGTGCCCAGGCAATCCGCGCGATCTGCGAGCGTCACGGCGTCGACATCAAGGCCGCGGCGCTGCAGTTCTGCGCCGCTCATCCGGTCGTGGTCGCCGTTATTCCCGGTCCACGCACCGCCGGCGAGGTGAAGCAGAATGCGGCGCTGATGCAGGCCGAGATTCCCCCGGCTCTATGGTCCGATCTCCGCCGCGCCGGCCTCTTGCCGGAGGGCGCCCCGACACCGCAAAGATGATCCGGGTAGACGCCCACCATCACGTCTGGACCATCGCACGCGGCGATTACGGGTGGCTGTCCCCGGACATGTCGATCGCCCGTGACTACGGGCTGGACGACCTTCGCCCCTGGCTGGGCGACATCACTGCGACCGTGCTGGTGCAGGCGGCCGCCACCGACGCCGAAACCGCCTTCATGCTCGATATCGGCCGCGACTCGGCGGGCCTGGTGCGCGGCGTGGTCGGCTGGACCGACCTTGCGTCGCCCGGCGCACCGGCCCGCATCGCGGCGCTCGCAGCCGAACCGCTGCTGAAGGGCCTTCGCCCGATGCTGCAGGACATCGACGACACTGCGTGGATCCTGCTTCCCGCCGTTCAGCCGGCGCTCGCGGCCATGGCGCGTCATGGCCTGCGCTTCGATGCTCTCATCAAGCCGCGCCATCTTCCCATCATTGGCGAGCTTGCGCGGCGCCATCCCGATCTTGCGATCGTGATCGACCATGCCGCAAAGCCGGACATCGCCAGCGGCGCCTTGCGACCGTGGGCGGATCACATGGCGCGACTGGCTCGCGAAACCTCCTGGTGCTGCAAAGTGTCGGGCCTCGTCACCGAGGCGCGGGCGGACTGGCAAATCGACGATCTGCGTCCCTATGTCGATCATCTGCTCGCGACGTTCGGGCCCGACCGCCTGATGTGGGGCAGCGATTGGCCGGTCGTCACGCTGGCCAGCAACTACCGGCGCTGGCGCGAGGCGGCTGCGGAACTCCTGCCGACCGAGACCCACGGTGCCGTGTTCGGTGGCACCGCGACGCGTTTCTACGGCTTGTCCGCCTGACAGCTCACTCTGCTGCAGCCTTGCGCGTGGTCCGGCGCGCCAGCCACTCGCTCATGGCCGCCTCCATGGTCATGAACACCGCGCCGTCTTCCATCAGCTTCTGGATCAGGCGCTCCAGCATCATCATGCGATGGCCGCGGCCGATGACGTGCGGATGGAACGTGTAGGTGAGGATGCCGAAGTCGGGCTGCACCCGCGTCATATAGGTGTAGTCGTCGACAAAGTTCTCGAGCACGTTCGTGGCGTTCATCAGCCCGGGCATGACCGACCCGTTGGGCAGGCGCATGTATTCGAAGTGCGGGAAGTCATCCAGCGACCAGCTGATCGGCATCTCGACCAGCGTCGTCTCGCGGCCGCGTACGAACGGCGTCTTGAGTTCGGCGACGTCGCCTTGGCGGGCAAAGTAGCAGTCGTAGTCGTGGCCCATCAGCGAGCTGTCGTACTGGATGCCATGCTTGAGCAGCAGCTCGATCGAATGCGGGGAGAGGTCCCAGGCTGGCGAGCGATAGCCGCGCGCCATCCTGCCGCTGATGCGCTTGATCGATTCGTTGCCGCGAACGATCTCCTCTTCCTCCTCCTCGCGCGACAACGCGACGGGCAAGCGATGGGTCCAGCCGTGATGGGCAAGCTCGTGCCCGGCTTCGACGTAGGGCGTGACGGCATGCGGGCTGCTGTCGATCGTGTGACCCGGCGTGAAGAACGTCGCCTTGATGCCGTAGCGGTCCAGCAGCGAGACCAGCCGCGGAATGACCACCACGTCGTACTCGCCGCGAGAAATGACGGTCGGCGTCGTCAGCCCGCGGGCAATGAAGCCCGAAAGATGGTCGTGATCGAAGGTGAGGCATACGATGTGACGCGGCATTGACCATTCTCCCGATGTTCGACCGGATCATAGCGCTACTGGAGCCGCCGGGTAGACAGCAGGGAGTGCCGCCTGGTAAAATCCCAGGTTGCATGTCCTGAGGCTTATGCGCGGAGAAAGTCGATGGGCTTGGAATGGTTGGGCAAGAAGGGCGACGAGATTGCCGCCTTCTTCGTGACGAGCCAGATGCTCCTCGTCATCGGTTCTCTCCTGGTGACCTACCTCGTCATGCGGGTGGTGCTTGCGACTGTCAGCCGCCCCTGGAAGTCGCCGTACTGGACGCTCTATCCGGCGGGTGTTGCCGTCTTGGCAGTCGCCGCGATCCTGCTGCTGTGGCCGGGTCAACCGTCATGGGCCCTGGGGTTGTCCTGCCTGGTGTCCGTGGCCGGGGTCGCCTGGCTCACCATGCAGGTCAGTGGCCGTGTCACGCGAGCGAAACAGATCGTCTTGAACGGGATGTTCGAGGCCGAGCCGACGCCAATTCCCGCGGCGCCGACGACCCTCGGCACCGGCCGCCGCATCGTCATCTTCTGCGATGGCACCAGCAACAAGCCCGACCAGACAAGCGACGGCGAGCCGGCGCCGACCAACGTCTATCGATTGTTCAGGGATCTGCGAAAAGACGAGACGCAGACCGCCTGGTATGACGCCGGCGTCGGCACCGAGACGTCGTCTCAGGCCGTAAAGGGTGCTCTGGCCGGCCGCATCGCCGCGATGATCGGCTGGGTCCAGGGCTCGCAGGGCGCCGGCCTTTACGTGAAGTTGCGCACCATCATCGAGGCCGGCTTCGGCGTCGGCATCACCGAGAACATCGTGCAGGCCTACACCGAGATCGTGCGTCAGTATCAACCGGGCGACCGCATCTACCTGATCGGCTTCTCGCGTGGCGCCTACACGGCGCGTTGCGTGGCCGGCGTCATTCGCCGCTGCGGCCTGCTGACGGCCGAGAACATCCGCTATTGCCCCGATGTCGTGCGGCTCTTCCGCACTCGCAAGGACACAACCAGGAACGTGCCGATCCGTCCCGAACTGGTGCACAAGGACCTTCCGGCCATCGAATTCCTTGGGCTGTTCGACACCGTTGGCTCGCTCGGCGTGCCGCTATGGGGCTGGTGGTTCAACTTTCGCCTGTTCTTTCGCAACACCCCGTTGTCGACCGATCCGTCGCCGATCTGCGTGCACGTCTATCACGCCATGGCGATGGACGAGCGCCGTTCGCAGTTTTTCCCGACGCCGTTCGACAAGACACAAACGGCCACCGGAACATGGAGGAAGACCTTCGAGCAACTCTGGTTCCGCGGCTGCCATTGCGATGTCGGCGGCGGCTACGTCGATCATGGCCTGGCCGATGTGGCTCTTGAGTGGATGTACAAGGCCGGCATCGCGCACGGCCTCGTCTTCAAAGGCAAGCTGCTGACGGAGCTCCAGCCCGACCCGTTGGCGCGAATGCACGACGAATTGCAGCGCCAGCCAGCCTGGCGACTGATGGGCTCATGGCCGCGCTGGCATCCGGTCGATGCCGACCTGCATCCGAGCGTGACCGAGCGAGCCAATGCCGTTCATGCCCTGGGACGACACGACATGCAGACGGTCGGTGCCAACCCAGCGAAGTTCATAGTCGGTGCACAGCGCGAATGGGACAGGACAGGCCTCGTCCTCGAGAGCGGCGCGCGCTACCTCCTGACCTGGACAGGGGGTCAGTGGCGCGACCAGAATTGCCCACCATGCGATCCGACAGGGCAGGCGGGTTGGGAGCTGGTTCGCTTGTTCTTTCGCTTCAGGCGCCGCCTGCCGAAGCACAACTACATGATGCTGTGCATCTCGATCGCCCATCCGCGGCAATGGCCGCTTCGCGAAGGCGGATTGGCCCGTCTGCTCCGCTACGTGTTCTGGCGTGACCCCTCGGAGATGCGCGAGCAGGTGGCCCCGGTCGGATGCGACCTGGACGTGCACACCAGCGTCATCATCGCGAACAACGGTCCGGCGGGCATGCTTTATGCGTTCGCCAACGATGCCTGGATGACGGCGGGGAACAACTCCGGCAGGCTCGAAATGACGATCGAGAGGCTGACCAAGGATCCCGCCCCGCCCGTGCCGGTCTGGACTCTGGACTCCATCACACGACACGGGAAAAAGGCGACAGATTGGGTCTCGACCGACACCGAAGCGTGGCAGTGGACGCACAGCCAGCCGGCGTGAACGGCCGGCGGCCGGTTGCCTTGCCCCTCCCGAGCCTGCATGATGTTGGCAACTATAAGCAAATGTCAGGCTGAGTCTTAGGGAGGGTTCATGGCGGGGTCGTCTGCCCGGCGCGTGACTGCGCAAGAGGGCGACAATCAGCTTGTGGTCGAGGGCGTATCCAAACGTTTCGGCGGCGTCGTCGCCGTGCAGGATGTGTCGCTCGACGTGCCGCGCGGCGCGATCGTTTCCATCATCGGGCCGAACGGCGCGGGCAAGACCTCTCTCCTGAACATGATCTCGGGCTTCTACAAGCCCGACACCGGCCGTGTCGTGCTCGAAGGCCAGGACATCACCCAGAAGAAGCCGAGCGATATCGCGGGCCTGGGCATCGCCCGCACCTTCCAGAACATCGCCTTGTTCAGCGGCCTCACCGTTCTCGACAATCTGATGCTCGGCCGCCATGTGCGCATGAAGGCGGGCGTGCTTGCCTCCGTCGTCTATTGGGGCATGGCCCAGAAGGAAGACATCGCCCATCGCGAGGCCTGCGAAGAGATCATCGACTTCCTGAAGCTCCAGGACCTGCGCAAGCAGCCGACGGCGGCGCTGGCCTACGGCCTGCGCAAGCGCGTCGAACTCGGCCGTGCGCTGGCGCTGGAACCGCGCTTGTTGTTGCTCGACGAGCCGATGGGCGGCATGAACCAGGACGAGAAGGAAGACATGGCGCGCTATATCCTGGACGTGAACCAGGAGCGCGGAGTCACCGTCGTGCTGATCGAGCATGACATGGGCGTGGTCATGGACATCTCCGACCGTGTCGTCGTGCTCGATCGCGGCCGGCGCATCGCCGCCGGCACGCCTGAGGAGGTCCAGCGCGATCCCGCCGTCATTCAGGCCTATCTCGGCACCAGCAGGAGCGAACGCGCATGAGTCTGGTAGACAACGCCGCGACATCGACGCTGCCGAAACTGTTGCAACGCAATGCCGAGCAGGATCCCAAGGGTCCCGGCATCCGGGAGAAGACCCGCGGGGTCTGGCAGACCCTGACCTGGACAAGCTATCGCGACCAGATGCGCGATTTCGCGCTCGGCCTTGCGGCGCTCGGCTTCAAGCGTGGCGACAAGCTTTCCGTCGTCGGCGACAACCGGCCGCAGCTCTACTGCGCCCAGCTCTCGGCGCAAGTCTTGGGCGGGGTTTCCGTTCCGGTCTACCAGGATTCGATCGCGTCCGAGCTGGTCTTCGTGCTGAACCATGCCGAGACCTCGATCATCGTCGCCGAGGACCAGGAGCAGGTCGACAAGGCGCTGTCGCTGAAGGACAAGCTGCCGCGGCTGCGCTTCGTCATCTACGACGACCCGCGCGGGCTTTCGTTTTACGACGACCCGATCCTGCACTCCTACGACAGCGTGCTGGAGGAGGGACGCAAGTTCGCCGTGGAACATCCCGGCTTCTACGAGGCCGAACTCGCCAAGGGGCAGCCCGACGACATCGCGATGATCGCCTATACCTCGGGCACGACCGGCAACCCCAAGGGCGTGATGCTCAGCCATCGCAACATGGTCGCCACGGCCGAAGCGTTCGTGGAGGTCAACGACCTGAAGGCAGGCGACAACTGGCTGTCCTACCTGCCTATGGCGTGGGTCGGCGACGCCGCTTTCTCGCTCGGCATGGCGCTGGTCGGGCGCGTCACCGCCAACTGCCCTGAGGGCCCGGAGACCGTGCAGCGCGACCTGCGCGAGCTCGGCCCGGACGCCATGCTGGCGCCGCCGCGCATCTGGGAGAACATGCTGACCCTGATGCAGATCAAGGGGACCGATGCTTCGCCCATGAAGCGTCGCGTGTTCGAACATTTCCGCAGTCTCGCCGAGCGCTGCGAGCTCAAGCGCAGCGACGGCAGGCCGTTGTCGCTGGGCGACAGGGTCGGCCTGGCGCTGGGTGAGATCTTCGTCTACGGGCCCGTGCGTGACCAACTCGGACTACGCAAGGCGCGCTGGTGCTACACCGGCGGCGCGCCCCTGGGGCCGGACACTTATCGCTTTTTCCGGTCCTTCGGCATCAACCTGAAGCAGGTCTACGGCGCTACCGAGGCGTCCGCGCTGATCGCCTGTCAGGCTGACGCCGAAGCCAATCCCAATACGGTCGGCCGGCCGATCCCGCGCATCGAGATCAAGATCGACGATCGCGGCGAGGTGCTGCTGAAGGGTCCCAACGTCTTCAAGGGCTACTTCAAGCAGGACGAAATCACGCGCGATACCGTGACGTCGGACGGCTGGCTGAAGACCGGCGATGCCGGCTTCTTCGACAAGCAGGGCCATCTCGTCATCATCGACCGCGCCAAGGATGTCGGGAAGCTGAATGACGGTTCGGCCTTTGCGCCGCAGTTCATCGAGAACAAGCTGAAGTTCAGTCCCTTCATCCGCGAGGCGGTGGCGTTCGGAGACCAGCGCGCGTTCGTCGTGGCCATGATCGCCATCGACATGCAGACCGTCGGCACCTGGGCCGAGAAGCAGGGGCTCGCCTATACGAGCTTCATGGATCTCAGCCGCAAGCCCGAGGTCGCCGAGATGATCGGCACGGAAATCGCCAAGGCCAATGCGACGCTGCCGGACGTGCAGCAGGTCAAGCGCTACCTGCTGCTCAACAAGGAACTCGATGCCGACGACGCCGAGATGACGCGCACCCGCAAGGTCCGCCGCCGCTTCGTCGCCGAAAAGTACGCCAACGTCATCGAGGCCTTTTACGGGGGCGCCTCGTCGGTCGACGTCACGATGGAGATCACCTTCGAGGACGGCCGCAAGTCGACCTTCGACTCGACGATTTCGATCCATGGCAACGGCGCAGCAGAACCGACACGGAAGGCGGCATAGGGATGAGCGAAGATCTCGAATTCTTCTTCGCCCTGCTGATGAGCGGCGCCTCGATCGGCCTGATGTACTCGCTGATCGCGCTTGGTTTCGTGCTGGTCTACAAGGCGACCGATGCCATCAACTTCGCCCAGGGCGAGTTCGTCATGCTGGCGGGTATGGTCGTGGTGACCGTTCTCGGCGCCCAGGCGCCGCTGATCGCGGCCATCGTCGTCGTCCTCCTGGTCATGATCGGCTTCGGATTCGGCCTGGAGAAGGTCGTGCTGCGGCCTTTGCTGGGGCGGCCGGTAGTGGCTGTCATCATGGCGACCATCGGCGTGGCGGCTGTGCTGCGAGGCTGGGGGCCGCTGGTGCTTGGAATCGAGACACGCGCCTTGCCGTTGCCGATCGGCGACGAGCCGATCTCCATCGGTCCGGCGACGCTGCCGCCCATCCAGGTGCTGGGCGCCGTGGTGGCGGTCCTGTTCTTCATCGTGTTCAGCTGGTTCTTCAAGAAGAGCCGCATGGGCGTGGCCATGCGCGCCGTCGCCGACAACCAGCAGGTGGCGCAGGCCATGGGCATCAATGTCGAGCGCTATTTCGCGCTCGCCTGGGCGATGGCCGGCATCGTCTCGGCCCTGGGCGGCATCGTTTGGGGCGCCATGCTTGGCGTCGACGTCCAGCTCGCCCTGGTCGGCCTGAAAGTCTTCCCGGTGGTGATCCTGGGCGGTCTTGACTCGATCGGCGGTGCGCTGATCGGCGGCCTGATCATCGGCATCGTCGAGAGCCTGGCGGCGGGCTATCTCGATCCTTACGTCGGCGGCGGCACCAAGGACTTCGCGCCCTACGTGCTGATGATCCTGGTCCTCATGATCAGGCCCTACGGCATGTTCGGCCGCCGCCAGATCGAGCGCGTGTAAGACCATGTTCCATCGCGAATCCGGAGTCTTCAAGACGACCTACGCCGCCGACATGGCGCTTTACCCGCTGCCGATCGCCAAATGGACGATGATCGCGCTGGCGGTGATCTTCGTGCTGATCGTCCCGATGATGGTGCACGAATACTACCTGTCGATCCTGAACCTGATCTTCATCGCCATCGTCGGCGCCCTCGGGCTTAATATCCTGGTCGGCTACAC